>CAZMHO010000165.1:0-5138 GCA_964566085.1 uncultured Thermotogaceae bacterium
TAGAACGGTACGATGATGAAAACAAAACGCGGGTATTAAGAAATATAGTCTCCCCCTTTTTGCTCCGACGTGTGAAAACGGACAAGAATGTGATTAAAGATCTTCCGGAGAAGATCGTCTGCGATGAATACGCGCTGTTGAAACCGGAACAGGCCGCATTATACAAAAGCGTTCTTAATACGGCGTTAGAAGATATCGAAAACAGCGAGGGCATCAAAAGAAAAGGCAAAGTCTTATGGCTCATAACGGCGCTCAAACAAATATGCGATCATCCCGTCCTCTATACCAAAACCGGCAAACCGCTTCCCGAAAATTCCGGAAAAGCGGAGGCGGTTTTTCGATTGCTGGACGGAATTATGGCGATGGGAAAAAAGGCTCTGCTGTTTACACAATATCGGGAAATGGGTCGGTTGTTGGTCGAGATGATTCAAGATAATATGGAGTTAAGACCGCTCTATTTTCACGGTGGCGTCGATCCCAAGGGAAGGCAAAAACTCATCAGCGATTTTCAGGAAGACCCTTACTTCCCGCTCATGATTATCACGCTTAAAGCCGGCGGAACGGGTATCAATCTAACGGCTGCGACGCACGTCATCCATTATGATCTTTGGTGGAATCCGGCGCTGGAAAATCAAGCCACCGACAGAACCTATCGCATCGGGCAAAAGGAATGCGTAACCGCTCACCGGTTACTCACGCAAAACACTTTTGAAGAAAGGATAAATGAAATGCTGCTCCAAAAGACGGCCCTATCGAATTCGATCGTAGGCGCGGGAGAGAAGTGGATAACGGAGATGAACAATCAGGAAACACGGACCCTTTTTTCGTTAACCCGTGATCGCCTGGAAGAAGCGCTAACGTAGAAACGCAGGCAGTTTATCTTTCTTGATCCGGTTTTTGACGGTCTTCCGAAGATTGCGGGCGAATTAAAGCCTGATAGAAGCTTCCGATTCGTTCCACCTCCTGTTTCGAACGATTAGCCGTCCGATTTTCCGGGGGTTACAAACAATGGCGCGTAGACGCGCGCTAGGTGAAGCTCACACCCCGTTAAAATTTCGGTATTATACCGTACTCTCTTCGGTCGGCGTCAAAACGGTATCGGTATTTTTGAACCGGTTAGCCTTACCCGCTGAACCTTAGAAAAACAGGGGGTAGTTATTTTTTTCGCCGTCTTTCATTTCCTCATTGAGGGCATAGACCATACGACGTCGCGTTTCGAAATACGCTATCGAAGTGCGCGTCCCGGTTTTTTGCCATTCGATCACGGTTCGGACGATTCAGCATGACGTACCGTAGTGGCGATTCCGATTTTTTGAAAAATACCTTTCCGACCCTTCTGATATGATCGATCAAATCTTCGTTATCGATACGATCCAATATCGAAATATCAAAAGAATAAGGAAGATAAAGCGCTTCTATCTCATCCTGCATATCAAAAATCGTTTGATTGGAAAGATTTTTCCCTAAAAGCGTGATATCGATATCGGATCCATTTCGATACGTGCCCATCGCGCGTGAACCGTAAAGAATTACCTTTTCAATGGTCGAAAATTTTGAAAAAATCCGCTTCAAATCGTTTATAACGGTTTCATCCAATCCGTACATTTAGTTTTCCTCTTTACTCTGTTCCAATTTCAAGCGCTCGGAAAGATTTTTAAAAGCGAAAAAAAACTGTTTCAAAATATCGTTGTATCTCTCATTCGCCGTTTCTTCATGATACGTGTGGCTGGATAATTGCCTGCTTTTTATCATATTCATAAAAACTTGCCCCTCTTCGATCAAGCTTCTTTCGAAGGCAAGTCTAAAAGCATCGCGACTGCCCTGGATATCGACCTCCCCTTTTGAACGGTAAAAGTCTCTTATGGTCATCCAGGCCAGTCCATAAGTATACTCGAACAACTGAATCAGCGCTTGTTTTTCCAGTTTTGACAATTCCCTTTCCTTCGCTAATTCAACGGCTTCACTCAAATTCGAAAGCGCTTTTTTAAAACTCGAATACCGTTGGATCCACCGGATATCTGTTTTCATTTTCCACACCTCTTATGTCTCGGAAAGCGTTCGGTAAACGCTCCCTGGTACTTCTCCGACGTTATAGTATAACAAAAAACTCGTCCCGCGTGTCCGTAGCCGCGATATCGGATTGGATAGTCCGACGTGCCTATACTGTGAATAGTGGAGGGGTGGCCATCACCTCAGGCCGGGGTGGTCATGACATTACTGGTTTTTGTCCTGTTCGTCGGGCATGCGTTTCTCCTCCACCAGCGCTCAAAATCCCTCCTGTATAGGATATAATTAGAGAAGGGTAAAGAACGGACTAAAACTTTCCAAAAAACAGGAGAACGCCATGGAAAAGGAAGAAACGTATTGGATACCGTAGAACGCGAAAGGGGAATGAAAGATCATCATCGATGAGGCGTAATCGAGTCGGGAGCTCCTCTAAAAGCGCTCAAAGAGTTTCACAGAGGAAGTTTTAAGGGTGCCAGAGCTAACCGAAAAGTATCGGGAGGGATTATGCGAGCCATCGATTGTAGTGGCCGACGTTTTTGAGAAAGCGTCTTTTATGGCCGTTTGTAGCGTTTATAGTCGAAAGTCAGATTAGGAGGGGAAAACATGAAAAAACACATTTCCGCTGTCTTGTGTATGATTCTGCTGCTTAGCCTTACAGGATACTCCGGCAATAAGAGCAATAGCGCTTTGGCCGATAAGGCGCAGGCCATTGCGGATACAATCGTAAGCGAATACGGTTCGGTCAGCGTGCAATACGCAATTATCGATAAGGGCAGTATTATATTGTCCGGCAGCAGCGGCGTATATGACAAATCCGAAAACCGTTCCATTACAAAGGACGATATGTACGGTATTGGTTCCACCAGCAAGATGTTTGCAACCGCCGCCACGATGATGCTTGCAGGCAAGGGGTTGCTTGATATTGATACGCCGCTCACCATCTACATACCCGAGTTCCGGATGGCGGATGAACGGTACAAAGAGATTACCCCTCGTATGCTGATGAACCATTCATCGGGCATCTACGGTTCCAGCTTTTCAAATTCTTTTTTGTTTGACGACCCCGACAAAACAGCGCATGACACCCTGTTAGATCGGCTGGCACCGCAAGGCTTGAAGGCGGATCCGGGTGAGATGTCCGATTATTGCAACGACGGTTTTTCCCTGCTGGAAATTTTAGTTGAGCGGCTAAGCGGCATAAGCTACACGGAATTTATCGCCAAGAATTTCAGTCAACCTCTGGGACTTACCCATACCAAAACTCCGCAGGACGATTTTGACAGATCGCGGCTCGTAAAGGTATATCTGCCGATCTTCGACGGCATTTTGCCAAACGATACGGTCAATGTTCTCGGAACAGGCGGCCTATATTCTACCGCGGAAGATTTGTGCCGCTTCGCGGAAATGCTCATGGGAAATAGGCCGGAAATACTGTCTGAGAAATCGGCTTTACTTATGCAAAACGAAGAATACAAAAACGGTCTCTGGCCGGAGGATAATGCTGAGAACCAATTCGGCTATGGACTTGGATGGGATACGGTTCACAGTTTTCCCTTCGGTGATTACGGTATTCGGGCTGCCGTAAAAGGCGGCGATAGCCAGATGTTCCACTCTTCCCTTGTCACCATTCCCGAGCGCGATATCGCCATGGCGGTCATATCCTCGGGTGGCGCGTCCGCAATCAATTACGCCTTTGCTGCCACTCTTTTGCAGGAATTGCTTTTGGAGAAAGGGTTCATCAAGCAAATCAGCCCTCTTAGACACTTCGAAGCGCCTGTGAAAGGAGAAATGCCAAAGGAGCTTTCTACTTATTCAGGCTTATACGCTAACCCCAGCTCGCAGTTGAGCATTGAGGTAAAGGATGGGGCGCTGACAGTCTCTTCCCCTGCCGGTGAAACGAAATATATCTATACCGGCGGTGATATTTTCAAATCCGAAGACGGAACCGTTGAGGCAAAATTCGTACAACCTCATGACGGCAATATCTATTTGCAGTTAAACAAGCACTTTATCTTGCCGGGTGTGGGGCAACTGGCTTTCAGCTCCTTTGACTGCCAAAAAATCGAGCCTGTGAGCCTTTCGAAGACTGTGCTCAATTCCTGGAGCAGGCGAGCTGGTAAGAAATACTATTTGGTGGATGAAAAATCAACTTCGCAGGCTTATTTTATGGACAGTGGCATTTGGCAAAAGAAACTGAATGACGATTTCACAGGCGGATATACTGATAGCGGTATAAAAATCATAGACGAGAATCATGCGGTAAACGCCCTAAAATTACGAGATGTAACCGACTTCGGTTTTTTCACACGAGACGACGCCGAGTATTTAAAGGCGAATGACCTCGTGTATATCCGGGAGGACTTCTTGCTCGAAATGACGGTGGATACCGTTGAATGCATCATCGGGATGGACGGTTATGCAAAATATTACCGTATCGGCGCAAATACCGCGGGAATGACAATGGATGTGAAATTGCCGGATGACGCGGCTTATGCTGTGTATGATGAGAATAATGCTTGCGTCAATTTCACGACTGTCAGTCATAACAACACGACCATTCTTCCTGCGAACGGAAGAGTTGCTTTCATTGGTAAAGCGGGCGATGTTTTTGAGATAGGATTGCGCTAAAGACGCCCCTCTGTTTTGACAGCAAACGGGCGAACGAAAATCTTTTCTGTATGACTTTCGTACCTTGATAACAATAAACTGCTTATAGACTGTTCACAAAGCGGATGACGCGGAGATATCGCGCTCCAAAAAGGCACGTCTCGCGAATCTCTGATTTTTGCGACTTTACTCGGGCATGTATTTCTCTTTCGCTAACGATGAGGTTTCGGAGAGTGTTGATCGATAACGTTTGCGATCCTCCCGGTAGTTTATTCCCCACCGCCTTAAAAGAATCGAAAAGAAAGGGAAGCCCAACTGAAGTCTCACCTACCAGTAACACGCAGCTGTGGCGCTCCAAATCAAGGCTCTAAGCCCTTCTTCGTGAACTCCTTCGTGCCCTTCGTGGATAGAGTCCTTAGCCCAACTTTCGACTAAAAGCGCTACAAACAGCCATAAAAGCCACTTTCTCAAAAAAGTTGGCCACTACAATCGATGAGCCACGTAAGTCAGTTGTCTGTTCTTTA
>CAZMHO010000166.1:0-646 GCA_964566085.1 uncultured Thermotogaceae bacterium
GTCTTTTCGGGAAGTGACCTTCCCGACGAGGTGGGATGGTATGAGGGGAATGCGGGATCGCGGACGCACCCGGTGGGTCAAAAACAACCGAATGAACGGGGGCTCTACGATTTTACCGGGAACGTCGTCGAATGGTGCCACGACTACTATGGCGCATACTCCGACGAAGTCCTGATAAACCCGATTGGCCCTTCGACGGGATCTTTCAGAATCGCCCGTGGAGGCTGTTGGGACATTTCAGAAGAAGATTGCAGAGTTTCTGTCAGGTACTATGCCAGACAGTCGTTTACCAGTAATGATTGCGGCTTCCGTCTTTGCAGGACGATGGAATAATACCTTTAACGCTGACGTTTAGGTTCTTTCTTCGTACCGAGTTAAGAACTTAATCCATAGTAACCAACCCCTTTCCGATGCTTCTTTCGTCGAAAAAAGCGCGGAATATTTCCAGATTTTAGCCGTTCTTCGCGAGCCGGCGCCCGAAACTGTCGGCAATCCGCGCGATCGCTTTCTTGAAGAAACTCAGGCGGGTATCATAGTAGTAGTCGGAGTCGAACCATCCTTTCTCCTGATAGTAATCATAATCAAAGAGTTTTTCCTGCATCGATTGAAGCATCGTGCGTGTCATCCGGAACATGATCAGTCTTAA
>CAZMHO010000166.1:656-5055 GCA_964566085.1 uncultured Thermotogaceae bacterium
AACCCGATTAACCTCACGAGGGAGGGAGCCGGTAGTTCTGAGCGCTGAAACGCTTTGTGGTAACGACGCGCGAGAGTTCTCATTTCTTTTCCGATCAACGCTTTTTGCTTTGGCGGTATCGGTTCCAATGTGTTGACGACGCTACCTTTGACAACGGAAAACCCGAGATTCTCTCCGGCGTTTTCCAGAAATTCCCGTATCTTTCCGCCACCAAATAGCCCTTGCGTCACGATAACCGTCATATGTTTCCCGAAAAATCGCGGGCGATGATAGATAAAGGCGCAGCGATCGAGCAGGTTTTTCATACGCGCTGAAACGCCAAAAGCGTAGTTCGGGGAAGCAAAGACGACCCCATCGGAACCTTCCATTTTCTCTATCAGCCGATCCCGGTCATCTTTTAACGGGCAAAACGCTTCTCCTTTATCAAAACAGACCTTACACCCGTTACAGAACCCCAGGTTGTAATCGCTAAGAAAGAGATACTCGAAATCGTATTCTCCGTGGTTCTTCATGCCCTTCTCGAATTCGCGAACCGCTTCGTAGGTCGTTTTTTTCCGCATGCTGCCCATAAATACCGTGATTTTTTTCATGCCTTTTCTCCTTAAATGCGTTTATTTGTCGAAATGAATGAATAATTTTTCATTCATTCATATTTTATCACGCTTTTTCTATCTTGTCAATACCGGAGGCAAATCGTTATATCTTCCCGGTATTCTCGTACGGCCAACGTCACTAAAAAAGCCCTCTCTTAGGGCCTCTACAACTATTTTATATCGTGGTACAATCTCCTATCGACGACCTCTTAGGGGGGCACTATCACAAATCGAGACATAAGGGGGAAGCTATGAATGAAATCGTTGTCAAAGGTGCGCGTATCCATAATCTGAAAAATATCGACGTATCGATTCCCAAAAATAAGTTCGTGGTTGTTACCGGTGTCAGCGGATCAGGAAAATCCAGCCTGGCATTCGATATCCTTTTCGAAGAGGGTCGGAAGCAGTATCTGCAATCCTTGGGTATCCTGCCCAGCATTGACGAAGAAGAACGGTTCGACAGTTTATCCGGAATTTCTCCGACCGTCGCTGTGCAGCAAAACACGATCCGACAAAACAATCCGCGATCGACAGTCGGTTCGAAAACCAGTATTCTGAATTTGCTGGCGGTGCTTTACTCCGGGGAAGGCCACATCCTCTGCTCCACATGCGGTAAAGAAGTAGGAAAATCTTTGGTCTGCCCAGAGTGCGGAAACAAGGAAGAACGATTGCCCGCCAGCTTCTTTTCTTACAACGCTCCAAACGGTATGTGCATCAAATGTTCTGGGCGAGGCGCTTACAACGAAATCCGCATGGAGAAGCTATGTCCCGATACTCACACGACGCTTTCCCAGGTTTTGGACAAGATCGCGATTACCCCCGGGTACGCGCGCTTGTTGAAGAAGAAGTTCGCCGCCTATCTTCAAAAGCCTTTTTTCGATATGCCCGGCGAAATCCGGCAAGATTTTTTGTATGGCCACTATGTTTCGAGCAACTATGACAACCGCAGTTACTCTCTGATGAGGATTTTCCAGGGCGGTCTCTACAAAAACCGGGAAGAGCTGGATGGTGTGTTTGTTCGCGCCGTCTGTACCGATTGCCGCGGCTTCCGAATCGGAGAAGAGGCTCGCCGCGTTCTTCTTCTCGGCAAGCATATCGGCGAACTTGCAAAGATGACCCTCACCGAGTTACAAGTCTTGATTCATAAGATGGGGGAGGAAGAACCGTTTACGGGTTTCGGAAAAAACTTAGTGAAAGAGATTACCCGGAAAATCGATACCCTGGTCCGGTCCCGCCTGGGCCACTTGTCCATGTATCGGGAAATTCCGACGCTCAGCGGGGGAGAGATTCAGAGACTTTTCCTGAATTCTCATCTGGATTCGAAGCTTGACTCTCTTATCTATATACTCGATGAACCTACCGTGGGACTGCATGAGTCGGAAAAAGCCGAGCTTCTAAAAATACTTCGAAACCTCAACGAAATTGGCAATACCGTGATCGTCGTCGATCACGACAAGAATGCCATCGAATCGGCGGACTACGTGATAGATATGGGTCCGAAAGCCGGTAAAGAAGGGGGTCTGGTTGTGTATCAGGGAGAATACCCCGGGCTATTGAAGTGCCCCGCTTCCCTCACCGGAGGCTATCTTTCCGGAACGCTTTCGATTCCAGCCAGAGATCACAAGCGCCCTCCTCTGTCGGCCGATTCCCAACTAACCATCCGCAACGTCTGTACCCATAATCTGAAGAATCTGACCGTATCCTTCCCTTTAGGAAAACTCGTCGGGGTCGCCGGCCTTTCCGGGAGCGGAAAAAGCTCGTTGATTTCCGGCACTCTTCTCCCCCTTCTGAAAGAGCATTTCCTTACGAGAAAGGACGAAAGAAGAGAAACGGTCGCTGAGAAAACAAACGGTTCTTTTGAGAATGGGGAATGGATGACAGACGAGCAAGATATCCTCGAAGCGGTTGCGGACAAAATGGAGGGCGCGCAGCAGCTCTCCGGATACGCGGAAATATCCCAGGCGCCGATCGGACGTACCCGTACTTCAAACCCGGCCAGTTATATCGGGTTATGGGATCCCATACGCCGCCTGTTCTCCGAGCAACCCGAAGCGCGCCAAAAAAACCTGTCAGCAGGGCACTTTTCCTTTAATTCGAAAGGAGCCTGCGCTACTTGCGGAGGCAGCGGGCATGAGACGCTCTGGCTGGGGGGCAATATGACGATACCGATCACCTGTCGGGAATGCCGCGGAAAACGCTATAACCCCGAAGCGTTATCAATCCGGTATAAAGATAAAAGCATCTTTGATATCCTTGAAATGAGCGTCACGGAAACGGTGGCGTTCTTCGAGGACCAGCACGCGATCCTACCGGTACTGAACGTGATGGAGCGCATCGGAATGGGCTATATTCAGCTCGGGCAACCAACGCCTACCCTAAGCGGAGGAGAAGCGCAAAGGATAAAACTCGCCAAAGAAATCGGAAAACGCAGAAAAGGGAATATCCTGTATGTTTTGGATGAACCGACCACCGGACTCAGCATGTATGACACCTCAAAACTGATTGCGTTGTTAGATGAGCTCATAAAAAAGGGGAACTCCGTGATCGTAATCGAACACGACCCGATCGTTCTTGGAGTGTGCGACTGGATCATAGAACTTGGACCTGGAGGCGGTTCCGAAGGCGGCCGTCTGATCGCAGAAGGGACACCTCACATGTTGAAAGAAGGAACCGACACGCAATTGGCTTTCATCGAATACGGAAGCAGCGGGATTGAATCCGGAGAAACTGTCGGGACTCGAAGCGCTGATCCGCTCGCAATACCGCAACATCAATGGGATGGTCGTCATCCGTAGAGGCGCTATCGCTTTTGAACGCTATTTCAACGGCTTTCGCCCCGAAGATACCCACCATGTCGCTTCCGTCACGAAAAGCGTTTTATCGGCTCTTGTCGGCATTGCGATCGAAAAGGGGTTTATCGATGGCATCGATCGCTCTGTATTGGATTTTTTTCCGGAATACATCCCGGATCCTTCCAATATTCTGATCCGGCAGATAACGCTCCGGCATCTCCTCACGATGACGGCCCCTTTCCTGTGGCATTCCGGTGTCAGAGGAAACGAACCCCTGGACAGACTGAGACGGCAGAAGAAGTGGGTGCCCTATATCCTCTCTTTGTTGGGGCGTAACGGACGCATCGGAGACTTTCAGTATTGTACGGCAGGGATTCATTTGATTTCCGCCATCCTTACATGCGCGACCGGACGTTGCGCCCGGGAGTTCGCCAATGAAAACCTGTTCCGGCCGATCGGTATAAGAGAAATACCGGATCATCCGATGCAATCGTTCGGACCGGAAGATATCTTCGGGGAGAAACTCACCGGATGGATCGCCGATCCCGAGGGAAACACAGTCGGCGGGTGGGGATTGACATTGTCCCCGAGAGATATGGTGCGGTTTGGTTACCTCTACTTGAATAACGGACAATGGGATGGTTTACCGGTGATATCAGAAGCTTGGGTGCGCGCTTCCATCGCGAAAAATGAGGCGAGGTACGGGTATTTGTGGTGGTTGAGAGAGGAAACGGACCTCTTTGCTTTTTCGGCGATGGGTTCCGGCGGGAATGTGATCTGCTGCATTCCCGATAAAGAGATGGTTGTCGCCATCGCTTCCGGCATTATCGCCAAACCGAAGGATCGGTGGCCGATCATAACCGATTATCTTCTTCCAGCGATAGAGGAGTGATTGGGGTTGTAAAGTTTTCTGTGTCATTTCATAAGTTTTAGGATACTAACTTCTTCCAGTCAATGCCTTTGTCCTCGAAATAGATCATGAGTTGGGAAAGGATACTTGACCAGTTCGGAATA
>CAZMHO010000167.1:0-4903 GCA_964566085.1 uncultured Thermotogaceae bacterium
CGTTTCATGATATAATTCGGCTGTTCGGACGGCGGGATGCCCCTTCGGGGTGATTGTTGGCGAAAAATAGACCGATGAATGAAAGCCGGTGTTAGACTGTGATCTTTGCGGGGATTTTGGTTGCGTTTATCGCCGGTTTAGGGATCGGTTATAAAAAGCGGCCGCTGCTTTTAAAGAAGTACAAGATCGTGTTTTGGATAACGTTGATGCTCCTGTTTTTGATGGGGTACGAAACCGGTTCGAATGCGGAATTGTTCGAATCGTTGCCCCGCATCGGCTGGTGGGCTTTGGTCATCGCCGTAAGCGGCGTTGTGGGCGGTTTTATATTCGTGTTCCTATTCGAGCAAGCGTTGAAGAAGAGGAAATCGCGATGATTTTGATGCTGTCCGCCGTCGGCGGGGGGATTCTGCTTGGGCGATTCTTTACCCTTCCGGTTCCCGATTACTTCGTAACGGTCTTATTGATGGCTTTGGTATTTTTCGTCGGTTTAGAGATCGGTAGTGAAGAAGGGATTTTTAGTAAGATCAAAAAAGAGTTGGCGCTGATTCTTGCGCAAAGCGCGCTCGTTATCTCCGGAACATTGGCTTTCGGATGGTTGGCGTTTATATTAATCAGGCCTTCTGGGTTTTCCGGAAAGGAAACGATGGGAGCCGCCGCGGGGATGGGGTGGTACAGCCTGTCGGGGGTGATGATCTCCGAGATGCATTCCCCGCTGCTCGGAACGGTTTCTTTCGCGGCCAATCTGATCCGGGAGACCCTGGCGATTATCTGCATCCCGATTATATCCCGATTTTCACCGTTGGCGTCGGTGTCGATAGGCGGAGCGGCCTCCATGGATGTGCTGCTGGGTTTGATTTCGAAGCATAATCGTTTGTCGGTGACACTGATCGCGTTTGGCCAAGGGGTTATCTGCTCCTTGATGGTGCCGGTGATTCTTTCGATTATTTTCGGATAACCCATCGTGTGGCGCCCCTTCCTGCGGGAAGGCGCTTTTGTTTTATTGTTTCGTGAATCCCGGAATGTGACTGGCGAGGTGACATCCTCTGGCTATTGAAGAAGGATTTAACAAAGAGTTCGAGTTTTATTTTCGTTTGTTGAAAGAACTGTCGGACGGTATTTGCATCACGAATGCCAATATGAACATCATCTTCTGGAACGAGTCGATGGTCAATAATCTGAGTTATTCCCAGACAGAAGTATGGGGTCAGCCGATGATCGATCTGTTGCAGCTCCGCAGCGCGCAAAACGAAGAAAATCGCTTGTCCCCAGAGGACATCCGTCGAATCGCCGCGGAAAACGTGGTTTCCGATGTCTTTTGCCGGCATCGTGAAGGCCACAGTGTTGCGATGCAAGTGCGGATCAATACGTATACCGATGCGGAGATTCCATCGAGCGGATTCGTCTTGATTTTCAGCGATGCCTTGGTGAAAGCGACGATTGAAAGAGGCGTTAAGGAATTAGAAGAGATTGCCTATCTCGATAAACTGACGGAATTGCCGAACCGACGATACTTGGAAATAGAGTTCGAGAAACACCTGAGTTCTTTCCACAGGTACCATATCCCTTTTGGCGCGCTTCTGCTGGACATCGATCATTTCAAAAGCGTCAACGATACCTACGGACACGACAACGGGGATCGGGTCTTGAAAGCGCTCGGCCAAAAGCTCCTCGCGGTGACACGTAAAGATGATATAAAGACCCGATGGGGCGGAGAGGAGTTCGTCCTGCTTACACGACTCTCCGAACCGAAAAAACTGATAGCCTTTGGCGAAAGGCTGCGAAAGATCATCGAGAAAATGCCCGTCGAGATCCCCGATAGAGGCATCACGATCAATTTTACGATCTCCATCGGCGTCACAATGTCCAGAGTAGGCGACGATAGATACACCCTCCTGAAACGGTGCGACGAAATGCTCTACAAAAGTAAAACGGAGGGAAGAAATCGTGTTTCGGGCGTTTTTTGATTATCGAACGACAACGGCTGTCCCGGAAGCCGAAACCATCAGCATACTCCCGTTCTGGCCCAAGACTTCGTAATCGATATCGATCCCCACAACCGCGTTCGCTCCCATCGATTGTGCGCGAGAGACCATCTCGCTGATGGCGTTTTCTCTCGCTGCGATCAACTCCTCCTCATAGGTTCCGGAACGCCCGCCAAAAACATCGCGCAGTCCGGCCATGATGTCTTTGACGAAGTTGACGCCCGTAATCACCTCTCCGCATACGATTCCTTTGTAATCGACGATCATTTTACCCTCAACCGAGGGAGTGGTTGTTACGATCATACGGATGCCTCCTGAACAAAAAAAGTTGTGTGGATACTCTCTTCTCATCCCTCGCCGGTTTCCGGAATCAAACGATGCGCGATCAGTCCTTTTTCGAGGTGGGTCCCTTCGAGTCCCCAGGTTTTCAAAAAGCCTTGAAAGACGTTGTATTTTTCCGGATGGAAGCCAGGATTTCTCAACAAGGCGCGAATCAAGACGTTTTTCGGTGTGTGCTCTATATCGATAAACTCCATCACCGACACCTCGTAGCCGAAGGCTTCCAAAAGGCTTGCGCGTAACGCATCGGTAACTAAGGACGACAGTCTCTCCTTCAGGATACCGTGCTTCAGCAACGGCTTCAGCGCCGGGTGGCTTATCTTCGGGAAAAGCTCGTGTTGGCAACAAGGCACGCTGAGGATGATGTCCGTCTGCCATTGGATCGCTCTCAGCAACGCTTCGTCCGTGGCGGTGTCGCAGGCATGAAGCGTGACAACGAGCTGGGCTTTTTCGCTGAAAGGGTAGGAAGCGATATCCCCCACGGCAAAGGATAAGGACTGATAACCAAGGTCGGCAGCGGTTTGGTTGCAAAACCCGATGACCTCTTCTTTTAGGTCCAAACCGGTTGCTTCGACGGAGAACCCGCGTATCCTGGTCAGATGGTGATACAAAGCGAAGGTAAGGTACGCTTTCCCACAACCGAAATCAATGATCCGGAGGTTTTTTGATGGGAGATCGGCTTTATTGAAGGCATCGTCCACGAACTCTAAAAATTTGTTGATTTGCCGGTATTTATCGTACTTTTTTTGAAAAACCTCGCCTTCCGCGTTCATGATGCCTAAATGAACAAGATAGTCCGTGGGTTGTCCTTTTGCCAATCGGTAATTCTTGAGACGGTCGTGGGATGGCTCCCTCTCGATGTGGCTGCTTTTTTGTTCGATGATTCTGACGTTTCCCCGTCCGGAAGAGAGAATATGATAGTCCGCTTCCTTCAAGAAGAGAACTGCTTGCTTGTAAGAATCCCGCACAAGGGCTATGGCGCTTTCGAGGGCGGCGGCGGCTTCCTGGTTTTCGTGTAAAACCCGTTTCTCAAAGCGCTTTTCGAACTGAAAACGGTACCCGGTTTTCGTTTTGATGGGCTTAACCGTTATTTTTTTCGGAATGAGGGCGTCTTTTTCTTTTGGGGAACTGAAGGTTCCGAAAAGCAACGATCGCTTGATGAAGGCGCGGGTGAGCAACCCGTTAAGATCATCCGTCACAAGCGCGCCTCCCCCCACCGAAACGGATTCCGCAAGTCATGGCTCGGCATTCCCATCCCGCTCGGCATTCCCACCCCGCTCGGCATTCCTACCCCGCTCGATCCTACGGAAGACATACGCCACACTGGCTGCATGCGCTCTCCCGGCAGTCGGGCGTCGATTCGCCGCGCATGGCTTTGTCGTACTCGGATAGCAGAAAGGCTTTGGTGAGCCCGGAATCCACCCTATCCCACGGAAAGGCTTCGTCTGTTCGGCGTTGAGCGGTATAGGGTTGAGGGTCAATCCCCGAATCGGCCCATGCCGATAGCCAGCGTTCGTAGGAAAATTGTTCCTGTAGGCCTTCAAACCCGCTTCCTTGGCGAGACACTTGTATCAAAGAAGGTCCAAGTTTTCGATCTCCCCGGGCCAGGACTCCCTCTACCCACGTCATTTCCGGCTTATGTAGTTCAAACGAAGCCAACCCTTTAATGCTCAGCAGGGCGTGTAAAATGCGGTGAAGTTCATCTACGGTTTTTTGGGCGCAGTATTGGAACGGGGTATGGGGTTTGGGAACGAATCCTGCCACGCTCACGCTGATCTTCTTGATCCCTACTTCTTTGATTTTTTTCGTGAGGCTGACGATACCTTCGATGTCTTCGGCGGTTTCCGTCGGAAGGCCGACCATAAAGTACAATTTCAAGCGCGTCCAACCGCCGTTTTTCGCCGCTAACGCCGTTGCAAGAATCTCTTCTTCAGTCAGGTTTTTATTGATCACATTTCGCATTCTTTGCGTGCCCGCCTCCGGCGCGAAGGTGAGACCGGTTTTTCGCACACCGGATATTTGATTGGCGATCTGCAAGCTGAACTGATCCATCCGAGAAGAGGGGATTGAGAGCGCGACCATTTTTTCTTCCAAAAACGCGCGAGAACGCGCGACCAACTCAGAGAGCTGGGAATAATCCAAAGTGCTCAAGGATAGCAGCGCCATCTCCTCGTAACCGGTTTCTTCGGTTCGCTTGACAACCATCTGCAGCAGGGTTTCCAAAGGGGATTCCCTAACGGGGCGGTAGATCATGCCCGCTTGGCAGAAACGGCATCCCCGGGTGCATCCCCGTTGGGTTTCAAGAATCGAGCGTTCATGACCGATGGGGAAAAACGGGACAATCCTCTCTTGGACGCAGTTGAGCGCCTCTTTGGATACGATTCGTTTTCGAACCGGCGCAACCGGTGGAAACTGGAAGACATAGACTCCCGGGATCTTCGCGAGATCGGAGAGGCGTTTCGATTTCTTCTCGCCTTTGGTTGCGCGCAGGCATTCGCCGATCTCGATGATACCCTCTTCGGCATCTCCGATAAAAACAGCATCCAAAATCTCCGCAAGCGGTTCAGGGTTATATACGCATG
>CAZMHO010000168.1:0-4856 GCA_964566085.1 uncultured Thermotogaceae bacterium
CGCTTTTACCGGAGGTCAATTAATCTATTCTGAAAATACTCTTATTAATCATCTATCACCGGGCGTATTGATTCCGATTTTAGACAGCACTTATGGTTGGACCCAAGTCGAAAACACGGAAGAATTCGTGTACGAAAAGCTGTCTACTATTTACGCCTATTGCTATGTGATCAATGTTACCGGCGAGGAAGTGGAATTCGACTATCTGGCTTATGATGAAATCGGGAATATCTTATTTCATCTCGAAAAGGTCAAACTGCCGGTTTATAGTCCTGACGACTCTTCGCAGCCTTCTCGGGCAGGACATCAGCCGGGTAGCCAAGCACCGGCTTCTCTTAAGGGAATGGAATATGCAAAAATTCCTTCGACCGATCGGATGATCCACTCTGCCCTTAATGGTTCCAGTTCACGCGCATTGCAAGGCGCGCGTCTTTTAAGTTTCCCGTTCGAGAAACCCGATACGTCAGAGCAAATGATGTTCAGGGGGGATGAAACGAATCAGGTCGTTCTTTTTCGGATACAGTCTTCTGCGCAAAGCCCTTTTGAGTATAACGGAGGAGTCGTTGCCGCCTCAAATGAAGCGTTTCCGAATTTAATCATTAATACCGCTTTTTTAACGGAATGGGAAGACCCCTGGGAAGATGAAGAAGTATGGGATTGGGAAGAAGGCGATTGGGAGGATGCCGGTATAGACGATTGGGAGGAAGAAGAAACCGACTATGTCGCGTTAATCCGTTCCAAAAACCTTCCGGAAATTTCGGTAGGCGACTATCTGCTGGACTCTTTTTCCAACCGCACCGGAGAAGTGACGCAAATCGAGGAGTATCCTGATGAAGGGTTTAACCGCTACTACATCGAAGAAATCCCGATCAATGATGCGTTAGGAGCCGTTTATATTAGTGTAATCGGTGACATCGCTCAGATCGTTCAAAGACATGGCAGTGACGAAGATCGGCAATGGGTGGCTGACCTTCTGGCGGAAAGAGCAGACGTCACTTTGATGGACGTACAATGGAAAATCCCGCTGTACGAGGCGACCGAAACGATCGGGAGCATGAAAATTTTTCTCGAAAACAACGTAAAACTGGGAATTGATCTTGGTTTGAACTTTGAAGCCAGTTGGAGCGTGTTGAGTTCAAAAGGTCATTTTTATATCAGTCTTGAAGCCGGTATGCTGCTACGGGCGAAAGGGAATATCGCAGCCGTGTTTAAAGGGAAAAAGAAACTCTTTAATCCTTCGGTTAAATTTTCGATCGGTCCTATTCCTTTGGCGATTCAGTGCCCGGTGAACGCAGTGTCAAAATTAACGCTGCCGGCGCTAAAGATCGATATGAGTGCAGGGCCCGTCGTTAAAACGAGGCTCGGTTTCTCCTATGATATCGGCGCAAAGTTAAAGTTTAAATGGGGATGGCTCCCATATCCTGATATCTGGTCTGATGTAACCGGAGTTGCCGAATTTGATCCGGATTTCATCGTCAATCTGCCCGCGGAGAATCCCATTACCTTAGGACACGCGAAATACGCTGCAGGGTTAAGCTTCAGCCCGGGTTTAAAAGTCGTGGAAACTCTTTCTCTCTCTCTGGATATTCCCGTGCTGCTTGAAATGAAACTCGATATTACTTCCTTAACGAAAAATCTTACCCTGGATTTTCATTGCTCAGGTGAGGTGACGCTGGAACTTGAAGCTCCTTTTTTAGGATCTAAGGAGTTTTCTCTAGGCGAGTTATGGGATAAAAAAATCCGGCTGTTCACGGTCAATCTCGAAGATTTGTTGCCGGATCAACATGAAAAGTGGTCTTACGAGTCTAATGCAGCCATAGAGTGCAGTCCCGCGCTTACCATAGACGGAGAGGTTCTGTTCCAGTCTCAAAGCGGGAACGTATATTGTGTAGCCTCAGATGGAAAAAAGAAATGGGAATACAGTACGGGTGAATCCAATGGAAATTCACCCGTTTTGGATCAGAATGGAAATGTGTTTATCAGCAGTGGGAATAAATTGGTTTCTTTAAAGAAAACCGATCAGTCCGTGAATTGGAGTTACAACGCATCTGGAAAAATAAGCTCTACTGTTGCGTTAGGGGAATCCGACCTGTATTTCGGTACTCAGGACGGTTTTTTGGTTTGCTTAAACAGCTCGAACGGTTCCGAACAATGGACGCGAAACCTGAGCCAGCCGATAGGAAAAGCGCTCGCGATCGCGCAGGATGGCACGATCTATGTTCCGTCAGGGAATATGTTAACGGCTTACCGACAGGATGGAATGAAGCGCTGGGAATATGCGACCGGCGGGTCAGTTCATTCCGCACCGGCGATTGCCCGCGATGGAACGGTTTATATCGGTTCCGACGATAAGCACGTGCATGCGATTTCGACGAGCGGGATAAAAAAGTGGAGTTTCCCCACCGGCGGAGAAGTCTATTCAGGGATCGCTGTCGCTAATGATGGAACAATCTATTTTACGAGTCGAGACAAGCGGTTATACGCTGTAGACGCAACAGGAAAAAAGCGCTGGGAATTCCTCGCAGGAGGCGAGTGTGATTCAACTCCGCTGATCGGATCGGACGAAACGGTCTATTTCGGTTCGAAAGAAGGAACGCTTTTCGCGATCAACCCTTCAAACGGATCGAAAAAATGGAGTTATCCGAAAATCGGAAAAGTAGGGGCGCTAAACTCGAATCCTGCGATGAGTTCTGACGGAACGTTGTTTATCGGTTCGAGCGACAAAAAGCTTTATGCGATACGAACAGAAAGTATCGGATTATCCAACTCTCCCTGGCCCAAATACGGGTTGAACAATCAAAATTCTTCTGGGTTGATTTATATCCCTTCCGATCTTCGAATTGAGAAGCACTTAATCGGAAAAGTCTTAGAAGTCGGTCAAAACGCCGTTTTTGTAGTGGAAGCCGATGGTGGTACGCCTCCGTATCGTTACCGCTGGAAGAAGAACGGCCAGTATCTACCGGATATCGAAGGGGCAACACTATCCTTAAGCGACCTAACAATCGACGATGAAGGAGAGTATTGGGTAGAAATCTACGATAACGCTAACCCCACACCGAAAAAGATCACCAGCCATAAAGCCTATCTGGAAGTGAATTCTAAAGAAATCAGCGAAAAAAGATGGTCGGCTCAAATCGGAGGAGCGGGGGTAGGCCCCCTGGTCAGCAGTCCGCTTATCGATTCGGGATACGGAACGGTGTTAATCGTGAATAGAAGCGGTATCGTGCATTCGCTGTATCAGAACGATGGAAGCTGCAGGTGGTCTACGATGGTGCAAAGCGGCAAAGGCACTTACAACACTCTGGCTATGGGCAAAAGCGATACCGGTAAAGATAGAGTCTACTACACTTCGGATGATGGGTATTTACGCGCGCTCGACCTTGGAGGCGGCTGGATAGATAATCATTGGAATGCGCAGTTGCCCAGCTTCAAAAACCTGCGTGCCAGCCCGGCGATCAGCCATAATAACACACTCATTGTCGCAGCGTCAGACTACGGATTAGTGTCGTTCGATAATCATCGTGGACTCAAGCTTTGGGAAAATCGGGGCAACAGAGAGTACTTTTCGAGTCCCGCAATTGCATCGGACGGAACGATTTATTTTGGAGGTTCCGATTCTGCTTCCGGAAAAGGAGTCTTTCAGGCAGTGTTTCCGGATGGCGCAACGAAATGGAGGATACTCCTTCCGGCCAGGATAGATTCCAGCCCGGCTATCGGAGCTGACGGTACGGTTTACTTCGGAAGCAACGACGGCAGTCTTTATGCCTACCGACCGGATGGTACCGAAAAATGGAAGTTTACCGCGGATAGCCGCATTATATCCGGTGCGGTGGTATCCGAAAACGGGTTGGTGTATGTCGGTACCTTTTTAGGGACTTTGTATGCCTTGAAAGCGGACGGTAGCATTCAATGGACGTTTAATACCGGGAGCGCGATCACCTCAACCCCGGCGATAGGGAATGATCATTCGATGTATCTTGGAACGATGGGAGGCGATTTTTTCTCACTTGATAAGAATACGGGGGAAAAGAAATGGGTGTTCTCGATAAAGAAGGTTTCTTCCTCTGAGAACACCGCAATAGAATCGAGTCCGGCGATCGGAAATGGTATCGTATATTTCGGTGCTTATAACGGAAAACTCTATGCCGTGAACTGCACCAGCTCGGGCTTAGAATCCGGACCTTGGCCAAAATTTCGCCATGATAACTGGAATAGTGGAAGGCAACCGTAAACCGGAGATTTTTCTGAGGCAATAACTCGAGAGGAAGGGGGATCGATTTCTTATGTTTATGGTTGAGTGGACAAGCTCTATCGAAACTGGGAAAACGTCCGGTACTGCCAAGAACGGGGGGCGCATGAGCGGGTCGAGAATGGGAGGGTTTGAGGAAAAACGCCCCACCTTATTCCGGTGTTGGGGACTTGTTCATTAAACCCGAATGGCTTTCTTTACGGGTTTTCCGTCATATCTACTGCCGTGACAGTCACCTTAAAGGGAGTTAGGTAATGTCCCTTCAACAATGCGCCGCTGGCAGCATCGTTTCCTTCGCGAACCATGCCCGCGACAGACAAGAGGTAGTCGCCTTCCGGAAGTTCGGAAAGGTTTATGCTGGAAAAAAACCGTCCGTTCATCCCTCCGTTCGCATTAAAAACGAACACATCGTTTTTGGAGCGAAGAAGGATAAATGCGCGTCCGATCAAATATGATTTCCCGTCGTATACCAATTGCCCATCGATAACCAGGCGGTCTTGTTCCCGGTAACATTTCGAAAACTCTACGGCGAGTCTTTTCGTATACAAAAGAGGAGGGGTGATTTCATCGGTTTGGGCGCAGTGTTCTTGTATACCGAGACGGTCCG
>CAZMHO010000169.1:0-4854 GCA_964566085.1 uncultured Thermotogaceae bacterium
GTTAAAACGCCCGTACGCTTTCAGATAATGACATTCCGCAGAGAAAAGAAAGAAGATTGTTCGAAATGTTTCGAAGGATACGCCTCCTTTCCCGATATTGGCGCATGAAATGGCTCTTTTCCCGTCTTTGCATCAGCGCGTTTTTCGCTAATGTTTTCTGGTCGCGGAAATCTCGTTTTTTCGCGGTATCTCCCGATGAATATACAATCCGAGGAGGCAGATTATGAAAAAAACGAGTGTAGCACTGATGGTGGTTATCCTGGTATTCATTGGCATTGCGTATGGGGCAAACAAAGTCGTCGTTACGGTATATCCGGGAAATATCGGCGCGGCCATTTCTGCGGATTTAGGGAAGGCTTCACAAAGGCAAGCGTTAGGAAACGCGATCATGGGCTCCATCGGTTCCGGCTGGGCTGTGAAAGTGACGATTTCTATGGACTCTGCGACGTACGGAAGATTAAAATCGAAATATCTCGGCGTGAGTTTTAAAGACCAAAACGGGAAAATTATCGACTTGAAAGCACAGAAAGTTAACAGCGCAATGGTTACGTTTTCCGCAAATTCGTTAGGCTTATACGGTTATTCATCTATCGCGATAGCGGGTTGGAACCAGCTCAATTCAAAAACAGGTTTGATGGAAGGAGAGCTATGGCGCTATAATGATACGATATGGACGCCGATGTATTAAAAAAACCTTGAAACCGATTTTCGGGGCCCTTTGGTTCGGGCGCCAAATTTTTAATACTTCTCGGGTTTTATAAACATGTCTATTAACTCCTCTAAATGACTAACGAACATGAGGTTGAAGGAAACGAAATTTCTGATACTGAAAACGCATTTCTGATCAGTAAGTAAAGAAAGGCCTTCGGGTACAACGATCGTGATTGATACATTGGAAATGAATTGACACGCGAGGAGGGATTACAGAATGCAGATTGCAGACATTATCCAATACGAAGGGGATAACAAGACATTAGTGTGGAAGCATCCAACCCAAGATTTCAACACAACCACGCAATTAATCGTTCACGAATCACAGGAAGCGCTATTCTATAAAAACGGGCAAGCGTTAGATTTGTTTCCTGCCGGGCGTTACACGTTGGAAACGCAAAACATCCCGATCATCAAGAGAATACTTCACCTGCCGACGGGGGGGAAAACTCCCTTTCATTCGGAAGTCTACTTCATCAACAAAGCCTACATTCTCAACATCAAGTGGGGGACAAGCACACGGGCGGAAGTCCTTGACCCCAAATTCCAAATCCTTCTGAATGTTGGCGCGAGCGGCGTCATGGGTATCAGCATTTGTGATGCCCGGAAATTTGTCGTCAAACTGGTGGGAACGGAAACGGGATTCTCCCTCGAACAGCTATCGGTATATTTCAAAGAGCTCATCGTAGCTCGCGTTAAAACATATCTCACAAGGATAATGAACGAAGTCAGTTTTGTCGTGGTCAATTCTCATATGAACGACATCTCGCTGGCGCTGCAAAATCAATTAGCCGCTGATCTTCAGGAATATGGAATTCTTCTTTCGAACTTCTATGTTTCGACGATCCACATACCGGATGAAGACAAGCAAAAAGTGAAAGAAGCCCTCTCCACGGCGAGCGCGCGCGCGATTGAGGGGTACAACTGGGTTGATGAGCAAATCTCGGAGATCGCTAAAAAATACGCGAAGGGTACCGGAACGGACGGCCATGTGACCGACTGGATCGCCCAAGCTCCGGTCGCTTTTGCATTCGGGCAAATGTTGAAAGAATCGATGCATCCGTTTATGAATCGGACTTTCATAAACACGGCGAAAGCCTTTGGAGAGCCGAACGAAAAAACGCCAACGGGGCCGGCCGATCAAAAGAAAAACTGTCCGAAATGCGGAAATCTCTCCTCATTAGAGGCGGCATTTTGCGCTCAATGCGGATATCAATACCCGGACAAGATGTGCTCGAAATGCGGGAATAAGATAAACGAGGACGACAAGTTTTGTCCCAAATGCGGAACTCCAACACATTGAGAAAGGCGGGGATACTGATGCCGGAAAAAAGAAACGAACGACTGCTCATACTCGTTCCGATCCTGATGATCGCCCTATACAACCTGATCGTTTTTAGCGTGATCCGAAACTACACGTTATTCTTTTGGGCCAATTACCTGTTCACGATGTTTTCGTTCCTGCTTTTTACCCTGATCGTCGGAAAGTTTGCTTTCCCGAACGGAATCATGATTAAGGACCTTTTCTTTGGGATTCCGTTACTGTATCTATCGTGGATCTACCTCGTCGCGCAGATCGCCATAAGCGCTTTGATGATGGCTTTGCCGCTCGTGCCGCTGATTTCCTTAACGATTTTTTATACCATCCTCCTGGGGCTGTATCTCATTTTCGCCATATCCGCCATTTACGGGAAGAAAGAAATATATCGGACGGAACGGGAAACAACCGAAAAAGTATTATTCGTGCGAAGTCTCTCCGAATCGATAGAGAGGACAAGAATGGCTCGGTCCGATACCCTCGTAAAAAAACGATTGGGAGAGCTGAAGGAAGCAGTTCAATATAGCGATCCGATGAGCCATCCGTCGCTTTCGACCATAGAAAATTCCTTGTCTGTAAAAATCGATGATTTGGTAAAAAATGTACCCTCCGGATCACCTGAAAAAATCCTTCCACTTATCGAAGAAATCTCACGGCTCGTAGCCGAGAGAAACGCAAAATGCAAAAACCTAAAATAAACCTTTCGAAAAACGCCAATCATTGAACCACATTCGTAAAGCGAGACCAAGGGCGCGGGTTCTGCAAGTGACAAGACGGACTTCGAAAGAATCGACTCGTGTATAGCTGCTCAAGTAATGGCAAGGAGGGTGAAAAGCCTTGAGAGAACTGAAATGCAATAACTGCGGCGGAACGGACATTCTTCTGAAAGAGAACGGGCGGTTCGTGTGTGAATACTGCGGCGTGACCTATACGAAAGACCAGATAGACAAGATGGGGATGCAAATAGACCTGAAAGTTGCCTTAGAAACCGGTCTTTCTGTGGAAAAGTATATAAAAAACGGAGAAACTTGGCTGAAGTTGGGGGAGAACAGGAAAGCCCGTGAAGTGTTCGAAAAGACAGTCGATGAGTACCCGATGGACTACCGCGGATGGTATGGCCTGGCGAAAAGTTACCTCAACGAAGGGCGCGAACCGGAGGGAAACCTACTTAGAAATTTCGTACTCACCGCCCCGGACGATGTGTTTGAGGTGATCTGCGCCGCGTGCGACGCTGTCAAAGAAAAGGCCGAAGCTAGATTAGCAAAAGAGCGTCGCACGAAAGAAGAAGAAGAGTGGAAGCGAAGGGAAGAAGGAGATCGGAAACGAAAAGAAGAAGAAGCCCGGAAAAAGGAACGTCAAAAAGCACTCCAAATAGTGCAGGAACAAGAAAATCGAAAAGCGATAGAAGAGAGAAACAGAAGTAAGAAAAAAAAGGCCGTTGGGATTTTTATCTTGATTTTCTCTCTCATTATCGCGATTTTCGCCTATTTGCACAGCCAACGCCCGGAACTTTTCGAGTGGCTTTCTTCGAGTCATCGCTCTGTTGTCTCAAACAAAGCCGCAGTTGTCCCGAAAAAGGTCGAAACCGTAAAACAAGCGAGCCCCGAAATGGTGAGGGTAAGAAAAGGAAGTTTCCTTTTGGGGAACACGCGCAACGATAGCGAAGGGTACGAGGATGAAAAACCGGTCCACACGGTAAACCTGACGTATGAGTACTGGATCGGGAAGTACGAAGTGACGTTCAACGACTACGACGCGTACTGTGCCGCGACGGGTAAGGGCAAGCCGAACGACCAGGGATGGGGTCGCGGCCGGCGGCCGATTATCAATGTAAGCTGGTGGGAGGCTATCGCTTACTGTAATTGGCTGAGTCAGACAGAAGGATTAAAAAAAGCATACGACGGGAACGGGAACCTGTTAGACCGAAACGGAAACCGAACAACGGATATTACGAAAGTAGAAGGGTATCGATTGCCGACAGAAGCGGAATGGGAATACGCGGCGCGAGGGGGACAAAACACGAAAGGATATAAATATGCGGGAAGCAACGACCTGAACGAAGTGGGATGGTACTGGGACAATTCCGGAAAAAAAACGCAATCGGTGGGGGGAAAGAAAGGGAACGAACTGGGGCTGTACGACATGAGCGGGAACGTGTGGGAATGGTGCCACGACTGGTGGGGAAGTTACGGCGGCGGGCCGCAAACGAACCCGACAGGGCCTAACAGCGGTGCCTACCGGGTGCTTCGGGGCGGTGGCTGGGACTACGGCGCGCAGCGCTGCCGCTTGGCGGGTCGGGGCAGCTACTCCCCGGCGAGGGGCAGCGACCCCCTCGGTTTTCGCCTTTCCAGGACAATCTTATAACTTTTGGATTTTTACCTTTTTGCCTTTTGCAAGGGTTTGAACCTGGGTTTGGATTTATCCCCGAAAATGGCTCCGCAAGCGGAGAAGCAAGCGAAGCGGAGCCCTTTTCGGCCCCCTTCCGGAGGAGGGGAATCGAACATAAGACAACACGCGCAAAGGGTAACGGGAGCGCCGTTTTAATGTTCTCACCTCCGATGGGGGGGAAGGAAGAAACGAAAATTCCCCTCCGGTGGAGGGGTGGCAGCCACAGGCTGACAGGGTGTCGCTTTGAGAGGCTTACAATCTGTGTAAACGGTAATTGTTAACGGTAAACGAAAATCGAGCCAAAAAGCGGCAAACGATAATCGAAAAATTGGACCACCCCGCCCTTCGGGCACCCCTCCGGAGGAGGGGAATAAAACCTAATTATCGCCGGGGTGTATCGCGCCGTCGCGAAAAGAAGAAGCGGAAATTCCCCTCCC
>CAZMHO010000170.1:0-4845 GCA_964566085.1 uncultured Thermotogaceae bacterium
TCACAAAATAGAGGGCGTAAAATATTACGGGTAAAATAATCAACGGGAGAGAAAAAAAGATGAGAAAATAAACCCATAAACCGAAGCTAAAATTTGATAATGATGAAGAAGAATAGATATTTCTAAAATTGATGAAAGAGAACATGGATGCCACAAAAATTACCCGGAGACATACTGAATGGAATGTTTCCCATTCTTCTTCACGGAAGTCCTCTCCACGGTTCCTTGTTCGTACCGGGCGGTGCAGCGTCTCCTGCATCCAGCCGGCAAGCTTTCGACATATGAACAGCAGGAAGGGTATTACCGCTACCGGGAGATACCGCTTCATTCGCTTTACCGTACCTTAGACCATCTCTACGCGCACAAAGAAACGATAGAAAGCGAGCTCTTTAAAGAAAAATCCTGGTAGCAACTTGAGCCTTTCTAAAAACGTGGCTCACTTTTGATGCGCTTTCTCGACTCCCAACTGTCAAAGTCGGGACATTTAGGTGAGCGATATCACGCCGTCGGTGAACAACGCCGGAACCGGAACAAACGATAAAGTCCATATGCGACTCAACAACCTCAACCTTACTCCCGACTCACAAGACATACAACATATCGGAACCTTGATAGCGCGGGACTGCTTGGTATACTACGATCCGCAATCTTAACCGACGGGATCCATTTCGATGACTCCTCATTTGAACGGATATAAATGATGTAACCGATTCCGGTCTTGTTTCTTAATACACCCCGTAACTTGGCGCACACGGCGATAAAGAGTAACCACATAAAAGTGGTATAATCAGCGGGAGAGAGAAGATGACCGGGTCTGATCCGGTCTCATTATAAGGAGGGACTATGGGCTATCGGTATATTCCCCATTCCGAGGATGAAGTCCGGGCGATGCTTCAAAGAATGGGTTTGCAAAAAGTCGAGGATCTTTTCAGCGACATTCCCGAAGGGTTCCGGTTAGAGAAGCTGGCGTTGCCGGAAGGGAAGGTCGAAGCAGATGTTATCCGGCAGATGAACGACTGGTCTAAAAGCAATCTAAATGCCAACGAGTACGCCATCTTTATGGGCGGGGGCATCTATCAGCATCTGATTCCTTCCGCGATTCCCTATATTGCAGAACGGGGCGAATTCCTAACCGCCTATACGCCTTACCAGCCGGAGGTCAGCCAGGGGTCTTTACAAGTGTTCTTCGAGTTTCAGACGATGGTCTGCGAACTGACAGGGATGGAAGTCGGCAACGCTTCCATGTATGATGGAGCGAGCGCGGCGGCGGAAGCCGTGCTGATGGCCTGCCGCATCAAGCGAAAGATGAAGTTTGCCGTTTCCGAAGCCATACACCCCGAAACCCTCGAGGTCATACGCACCGTAGCGGAACCCATGGGCGTCGAAATCGTCACGTTCCCCTACAATCGCGAAACCGGGATGACCGAGCCGGAAGAGATGAAATCGGTTGTAACCGAAACGTGCGCCGGATTCCTGGTGGGGTATCCCAACTTCTTTGGGATCATCGAAGATATAAAAACATTACGTGAAACGCTCCCGGATGCGCTGATGGTCGTGAATGCCAACCCGATCGCGCTCGGCGTGCTAAAGGCGCCCGGAGACTTGGGAGCCGACATTGTTTGCGGAGAAGGGCAACCCTTGGGAGGCTCATTGTACCTGGGCGGGATGAGTCTGGGCCTTCTTGCGACGAAGAAGGAGTTTATCCGCAATATCCCCGGACGCATTATCGGGGAGACGAAGGATATCGACGGTCACCGCGGATTCGTGATGGTTTTGCAGACTCGCGAACAACATATCCGAAGAGCGAAAGCCACCTCCAACATCTGTTCCAACCATGCGCACAACGCGCTCGTTGCGACGCTGTATCTGGCTTTGCTGGGCAAACAAGGACTGAAAGCCGTCGCCCTGCAGTCGGCGCAGAAGGCTCATGCCCTTCACGCCCGAATCGAGCGGATGGAACGGTATCGTCCGAGATTTTCGGGGCCTTTTTTCAACGAATTCGTCGTTGAGTCGAATGTCGAGCCGGAGACTTTGCAGAAAGAGCTGATGGAACAGTATATCCTGGGACCGTTGCCGTTGAAGCGTTTCTATCGCGAAAGCTTCTACGATCATCTCTGTATGTTTGCGGTTACCGAGGCGAACCGAATCGAAGATATCCATTTCCTGGCAGGACGAATGGAGGAAATCGTATGAGCGAAAGACTGAGCGGTTACCGTTTGGACGACAAGCTGATCTTTGAAAAGAGTGTATCCGGGCATACCGGTTACGAGATTTTGCCGGAGGAAATCCCGGAGTTCTCCCTGCAGGAGATGTTCCCAGAAGCGTACATCCGTTCCCGGGACGCGGAACTTCCGGAAGTGTCGGAAGTGGATGTGATCCGGCACTATACCAACCTGTCGAAGCTCAACCACTCTGTCGACAACGGGTTTTACCCGTTGGGCTCTTGCACGATGAAGTATAACCCCAAGTTAAACGAAGCCGTTGCCGCTTTAGAAGGGTTTCGGCAAATTCATCCTTATCAGCCGGAATCTTCCATACAAGGCGCGTTGGCGCTGATGTACGAACTCCAGGAAGCCTTGAAAATCGTATCCGGAATGGATGCGGTTACCTTGCAGCCGGCCGCTGGCGCTCACGGAGAATACACCGGGATGCGCATGATCTACGCCTATCATCAGGATCGTCGGGATTTTGAGCGAAAGAAAGTGATCGTTCCCGATTCCGCGCATGGAACGAACCCCGCCTCCGCCGCGATGTGCGGGTACGAGATCGTGGAGATCCCGTCTACCGCGGATGGTCGCGTCAACATCGAGGAGTTGAAGAAAGCGCTTGGGCCGGACATCGCCGCCATCATGCTGACGAACCCGAACACCTTGGGATTGTTTGAAAACCAAATCTGCGAGATCGCGCAGATAGCCCACGAAGCCGGCGCGCTGCTTTACTATGACGGCGCGAACTTCAACGCGATCATGGGAAAGGTCCGGCCTGGAGATATGGGTTTTGACGTGATGCATTTCAATGTCCATAAGACCTTTTCAACGCCGCACGGAATGGGCGGTCCGGGGAGCGGTCCCGTCGGTGTGAAAGCAGTTCTGCAGCCCTACTTGCCAGTGCCTGTTATCGAAAAACATGCGGTGAACGGCATTTACTGGTGCAACACGAAACGGCCGAAGTCGATCGGAAAAGTCCGGGCTTTTTTCGGCAATTTCAACGTCTTGATCCGTACTATGGCGTATATCTTGTCGATGGGCGGCGAAGGGCTGGAAATGGCGAGCGAGATGGCGGTCTTGAACGCCAACTATCTGAGAGTGCAGATAGCGGAGTTTTTAGACGTGCCTTACAACGAAATTTGCATGCACGAGTTCGTGGCGGAAGGAACCCGGTTGAAAGAGTGGGGGATCAAAACGCTGGATATCGCGAAGGGATTATTGGACTACGGCATTCATCCCCCAACCATCTACTTCCCGTTGATCGTCCATGAAGCCATTATGATCGAACCGACGGAAACAGAGACCAAAGATACGCTGGATCGGTTCGTCGCGATTATGAAAAAACTGGTGGACATGGCAAAACGAAGTCCCGAACGGCTCAAAGAAGCCCCGACCACCACTCCGGTCCGCCGGCTGGACGAAACGAGCGCAACCAAGAACCCCGTCGTCCGGTATCAAAAGAAAGGGTAAGCTCTCGGTTTAATCTTTATCTCCAATCCCAACCATCTGCGGGATCGATCTGGTGGAGGATCCCGCGGATGACTTCGATGTCTTCCCGGTGTTCGGGATTATCTCCCGGCGTTTCCAGAAGAAGGGGGATTTCCTGCCATTCGATGAAAGAAAAGAAGGTTATAAAGCCCTCTCGGCCGATGGTTCCCTGGCCGATACGCGCGTGCCGGTCCTGATGGGCGTTCAGCGGGTATTTGCTGTCGTTGAGATGGATCATCTTCAGGCGGTCCCAACCCAAGTCCTTCCGGATGGCATCGATCAAGGCTTGAACCCCTTCCGGTTTCGTGATGTTATATCCGGCGTCAAAGCCATGGCAGGTATCGTAACAGTATCCGACGCGGTGCTGGAAGTCGGGATGCACGCAGTCGATAATATCTTTTATTTGCGAAGGATAATACCCGATATTGCCGCCTTTCGGGGAGACGCCTTCCAGCAAGACCATCGTCGGGGAATCCGGCGTATCGATAAAAATCCGGTTCAGCGCGTTTCCGATACGTGAAATACCGAAGGATTCCCCTTCTCCGAGATGGCTTCCCGGATGCGCGTTTAAAAAGGGGACTTTAAGGAGCTCGCATATCTTTATCTCCTGGACCATCGTCTCGATAGACCTTTCGTATCCCTCATCCTTCGGGCTCGCTAAATTGATCAGATAACTCGAATGAACCAAGGTGTTAGGGTAGTCTACCCCGCACTCGGCCATCCGTTGATGATACAGGGCGATCTCTTCTTCAGAAGGCAAGGACACTTTCCAAAGCCGCGGACTGTGGTTGAATATCTGGAAAGCATTGCCGCCGACCTCCTCGACAGTCTCTTTCGGAACAAGATGAAACCCCTTCGCGATACCCATATGGGCGCCGATTTTAAAAGGCTTATCGAATTTTATAGCGATCCCTCCTGAATAAAGTCATCGATTTCCTGGGAGTCCAATAACCGTTTCAGTTGTTGTATCCAAGGGGTCAACAGCGGTTCGAGGCTTCTGGGCATTTGCTCTTCGAAAGTTTTTTCAAGCGCGGCGCAAGTTTCCGCGAAGTCTTTGGCGCCGATAACCAAAGCCGCCCCTCTTGTTCGATGGATGGCGCCGCGCGCCTCCTCGAAGCGTCCTTGTCCCAGAGAATCCCGAAAAGACCTT
>CAZMHO010000171.1:0-4814 GCA_964566085.1 uncultured Thermotogaceae bacterium
CATTCTGAGAACGTAGCGAAGATTTCCGTGAACATCGCCGAGGCGATGGGTTTAGATAAAGCGCAAGTCTCTCGCGTTTTTTGGTCCGGATTGGTCCATGATATCGGGAAGGTTCTCGTTCCCGGGACGATCCTATCGAAACCGTCTATGCTGACCGCCAAAGAGTACAACCTCATTAAAGACCATCCTGTATGGGGATCCCGTGTGTTAGAGACTTTCGAAGACCTTAAAGACGTCGCGCGTTATGTGCATTATCATCACGAACGTTGGGACGGTTTGGGATATCCCGAAGGGATCGAGGGAGAGGACATCCCGATAATTTCTAGAATCCTATCGGTAGCCGATGCTTTGGAGGCGATGACGAGCGATCGGCCTTACCGTAAAAAAATCTCGTTGGCCGAAGCGTTGAAGGAGATCGAAAAAAACGCAGGAACGCAGTTCGACCCAAAGATCGTCGGATTTGCGGTGAAATCGATTAACAGTCTTTCGGAGAGACTCTGAGAAAGGGTTTTTCGCGCGGGAAAATCGTTCAGTGTTGTGTTATAATCCTGAATGTCAACGAATCAGGGTAAGCGGTATTCCCGCAAAAGGAGGAAACAATGGCGATAACTCATATCGATCATATTGGGATTGCGGTTTCATCTCTCGAAAACGTGATCTCTTTTTATGAAAAGGGATTAGGAATCACCGTAAAAGAGACAGAGGACCTGCCGGACAAACACCTGAAAGTTGCTTTCATCCCTGTGGGCGATACGCGTATCGAGCTTTTGGAGCCTACTTCAGAAGCCTCGACGGTACACCAGTTCCTGCAAAAGCGCGGAGAGGGGATCCATCATATCGCTTACCATGTCGATAATATCGAAGAAGCGATCGCGCACTTAAAAGAAATGGGGTACCGATTGCTGAGCGATACGCCGGAGATCGGCGCCGGCGGCTCGAAAATCGTGTTTTTACATCCGAAGAGCTCCTTCGGAGTTCTCATAGAGTTGGTCGAAGGCGAAGGCCACTAAGAAAGGAGAAGGTTTCATGAGCGATATGGACTCACTCAATCAGGCTTTTATAGAGAAACGGAACGCCGTTTTTGCCGGCGGAGGTCCTAAAGCTGTCGAGAAACAGCACCAAGCGAAAAAAATGACGGCCCGGGAACGAATTCAGTATTTATTGGATGAGGGAAGCTTCTACGAGATCGACACTTTCGTCGAACACCGATGCGTTAATTTCGACCTTAAAGATAAATCCATACCGGAAGATGCTGTCATCACCGGTTTTGGGAATATCGGCGAGAAAAAAGTCGGCGTGTTCTCCCAAGACTTTACCGTGATGGGCGGATCGCTCGGGGAGATGCACGCAAAAAAAATCATGAAGATTCAAGATCTGTGTCTGAAAATGGGAATCCCGCTTATCGGGATAAACGATTCTGGTGGCGCGAGGATTCAGGAAGCCGTCGACGCCTTGTTCGGATATGGCGGCATCTTTTTTCGCAACACACGTTCGAGCGGCGTGATCCCGCAAATATCGATCATTATGGGCCCCTGCGCGGGTGGCGCCGTCTATTCTCCCGCTATCACGGACTTCGTGATCATGGTGGATCAGGCCGCGAAGATGTTTATCACGGGCCCCCAAGTCATCAAAGCGGTGACCGGGGAAGACGTCTCCCAAGAAGAGTTGGGCGGCGCGAAAGTTCATAACCAAAGAAGTGGCAACGCGCATTTCTTGGCGGCGAATGATGAAGAGGCGCTGGACATCTGCCGCCGTTTATTCGAGTATCTTCCCTCAAACAATACCGAATTTGCCGCGACCATCCCCTTGGAAACCATCAATCTGGCTAATTATAGCGATGTTGGAAAGATAATACCGGTTGACGGAAAAAAAGGTTATGACGTTAAAGAAGTGATCACGGGCATCGCTGACCGAGAGAGCTTTATGGAAGTGCACGCTTTGTATGCTCCCAATATCGTCATCGGATTTGCCCACCTGGGAGGGATTCCGATCGGAATTGTTGCGAACCAGCCGAGCCAATGGGCCGGTAGTCTCGATATCAACGCGTCGGACAAAGCCGCCCGATTCATTCGTTTCCTGGACGCCTTCAATCTACCGATTCTCACCTTGGTCGATACGCCGGGGTTCTTGCCCGGCACCGCGCAAGAGTTTAACGGGATCATACGCCACGGGGCGAAGCTGCTCTACGCTTACAGCGAAGCCGTGGTTCCGAAGATTACAGTTATCCTAAGGAAAGCATATGGCGGCGCTTACATCGCGATGGGGAGCCAGCATTTGGGCGCGGACTTTGTCTGCGCGCTGCCGACAGCCGAGATCGCCGTGATGGGTCCCGAAGGAGCGGCGAATATTATCTTCAAGAAGGAGATCGATCTGTCCGAAAAACCGGAACAGACACGGACGGAAAAAATCGATCAATACCGCTCGCAGTTCGCGAATCCTTATGTGGCCGCTTCCAGAGGGTATATCGATCAAGTGATCTTACCGGATGAGATGAGAGAGACGATCTACCGAAATCTGTCGCTCTCGAAGAATAAGGTGGAACCCTACCCCGACAAAAAGCACGGGAACATCCCGTTATAGGGGACGTTATGGAAATCATCAGCCTCACCGTTGTCGGTATCTCCGTTGTTTTTCTCTGTTTCTTATTCTTGTATCTTCTACTCAAGATGTTCGAAAGGATTTTCGGGCCGCGGAAACAAGATACGGAAAAACAAGTCCCGATCCAAGCGTTGAAAGCGGTACCGGGGGAGACGGCGGGTAAAATCCTTCAGCCCGCGGGCGTCTTTGCGGAGGCCGGGATAACGGAAGAAGAGATCGCTGCGATCAGCGCGGCCTTATACGCCTATCAGGAAAAACCGGTCCAACTCGTCGGCGTCCGTCGGGCCTATCAGGAAGAAAAACGGTACCGTGCTCCAAGAAAGTATACATCGTGGAAAGTTCATCAGAAAGGGGACAAATAAAGATGATAAAGAGTTATAAAGTCTATGTAAACGGGAAAGCCTATGAAGTGCAAGTGGAGGAGACGGGAGGAGCGGTCAGCCCCCAGGTGCCGATTATCGCTCCCGCGCCGCAATCAAAAGCCGACCCCGTTCCGCCCAGGGTAGAACAAGCGCCAACGCCTCCCTCTGCGCCCGTGAAAGAAGTCGATAAGCCAAAGACGGCGGCTAAGGCAGGTGGAAAAGGAAAAGGGTTTTCCGCGCCAATGTCCGGACTCATCATTGATGTGTTCGTAAAATCTGGCCAAAACGTAAAAAACGGGGACGTTCTACTAAAAATCGAAGCGATGAAGATGGAGAACGACATTATCTGCGATACGAACGGGGTGGTTGAAGAGGTTTTCGTTCAGAAAGGCGAGAACGTGGAAACGGGTAAAAATATGGTGTCCGTTATACCATTATAAAAATCGGGAGGTCAGTCGTGTGGAATTACCTTCAACAGGGAGATAGCGAAGTCTATACGATACTGAAAAACGAGCTGGAGCGCCAAGAGTTCGGTTTGGAGCTCATCGCCTCGGAAAATTTCGTTTCGAAAAGCGTCATGGACGCGATGGGGAGCATTCTGACGAACAAGTACGCGGAAGGGTATCCCAAGAAACGATACTACGGCGGGTGCGTCTACGTAGATATGATTGAAACTCTTGCTCGAGACCGTGTAAAAGAGCTTTTCCATGCCAAATATGCCAACGTGCAACCCCATTCCGGTTCCCAAGCGAATATGGCCGCGTATTTTGCCGTGGCGGAACCCGGTAGCGTCCTTGTGGGAATGTCTCTCAGTCACGGCGGCCACTTGACGCACGGCGCTTCGGTCAATTTTTCCGGAAAGATCTACCGGGTTGTTCAATACGGCGTGAATCTCGAAACAGAAACGATCGACTACGATGAAGTCGAAAAGATAGTCCTTGAGAACAAACCGAAGATCTTGGTTGCCGGTGGCAGCGCCTATTCGAGAATTATCGACTTCAAGCGCTTTCGGGAGATCGCCGATCGTGTTGGCGCCATTCTCGTAGTCGATATGGCCCACTTCGCCGGTCTCGTTGCGGCCGGGTTGTATCCGAATCCGTTGGAGTACGCGCATATTGTGACCTCAACGACACATAAGACCTTAAGAGGCCCACGGGGCGGATTGATTCTCACCAACGACGAGGAGTTGTACAAGAGCATTAACAAAACGATATTCCCCGGTATTCAAGGCGGGCCGTTGATGCACGTCATCGCTGGAAAAGCCGTATGCTTCAAAGAAGCGCTTTCTCCGGAATTCAAGACCTATCAAAAAAACGTCATGACGAACGCGGATTGTTTGGCGAAAGAATTGGAGAAGCGCGGAGTTCGCATCGTTTCGGGAGGAACCGACACGCACTTGTTCTTAGTAGACCTCAGTCCGAAAAACGTAACGGGAAAAGCCGTGGAAGCCGCTTTAGAGACCGTTCATGTTACCGTCAACAAAAACACGGTTCCCAACGAAAAGCTCTCCCCCTTCGTGACCAGCGGCATCAGGATAGGGACCCCCGCTGTAACCACCCGGGGAATGGGGCGATCAGAGATGCTTGAGATCGCGAGGATTATCCAGCAAGCGATCGGCCATATGGATGGGGAAGGGCAGATCTCGGAAGATCTGCGCCAATCGATAGGCGCCGACGTGAAGACGTTATGCGATCGTTTTCCGCTTTATCGGGATCTATTATAAACCGTTAGTAAACCCGAAAAACGGTTAGGCGGAGATATCCGCCTTTTTTGTTGTGTGAGAGAGGCCGCTCGGAGACGATCGTCATCCACGAGCCGTGTTTATCAGTCGCCGGCACGCTGACTAATAAACGG
>CAZMHO010000172.1:0-613 GCA_964566085.1 uncultured Thermotogaceae bacterium
GGCATATTGATGATTTCTAGCGTTTTTCCCGTGAAGTCCGGCAAGTACTGGCAAAGGGTGCGCAAGATCGCCACCTGTAAAGAGACCCGGTGATAAAGGGGATAAACCGGATCATTAACGACATCGGGCGTTTCCGCAAGACCGCTGTCTTGCCCCGGGTTGGGCGTTTCGGATAAAAACGCCAGCGCCGGTGTTTTATCCCCAAACTCTTTGTGACTCAATCCTAAAAACTCTTCGCTGGACTCTTCCAGCTTCAAGTCGATCCCCTGCATTTGCAGATCGATGATGGCGAAAGCGCCCATATCCAAATTCTTCGGATTGCAGACGATCATGTACGCGAGTCTGGATTTCGTCCCGGATTCGTGGAAGTCGTGGACCATATCGATCTCTTCTTCGAAAATGAGCGAGACGATCGCGGCGCTGATTCTCTGGGTGAGGGTACCCTTAGCATCCCCCGGGTGTACGCGGTTCAAGTTTCTCGCTTCGGAACCGTCCAAAGGGATCCCGTTCTCCAGATAGAAATGCTCGGGGTCCGGTACGATTTCGTGCTCCGGGTTGGTCATCCTTGAACCGTAGGGAAGGCGTCGCAAGCCCGAAGGCGTCGTGAACTCGA
>CAZMHO010000172.1:765-4789 GCA_964566085.1 uncultured Thermotogaceae bacterium
CATTGGCGTGTGTCCCGCCGAGAACGGGGACCTTGGCTCCTTCTTTCCCGCTGTCCAGAACAAAAACCGGCGTATCTCCGGGAGTATAGGTCAATGTATCCAGATAGTCGCTTAACCGACGCTGTTCTGTAACCCCTTCCCCGGGTCGGACATCGTAGGTAAACGGTAAATATGCTGAAAAGGCTATGAACACGAAAAGCAAGAACAAACAAAAAACTGAGAGCTTCTTCATCACTTCATCCGTGGCCTTATTCAAAAACGAGATTCAGTTGTGCGGACACTTCGATCGACTTTTCGACGATGGTTAAGGGGACGTTGTTCTCTTCGCAAAGCGAGGTAAAGAACCCGTCGTTGTCCGCTTCGCGGACGATGATCACCCAATCGGAAAAAGGAACGAACAGAGAAAAGAGTTGATCGCTGCTGGCCCCGCGTCTGGCGGTTCCCTCGATCTGCGCGACGACAATCTTCGTCCCGATCGCTTTCGCGGCTTCGATCAGCTTGGTGACCCTCTCGATCTCGCCTTCGAGGTCGATCCCCGCTGCGCCCAATCCTTTGGAACTCGCCCCGGCAACGATAACCAGTGTCTTGTAGCCTTCAATCTGAGCGGACGTCACAAGCTTTTCGAAGACGAACTCTTTTATCCGTGATTTCGTAAACAATACCTTCATCATCGCTGCGCCTGCGCTCTGACCCGCGGTCGTTATCATGACGGGCTGAGCAAGTGTGGGAACGACGGCGGCATTCGCAAACACGACGAGAGTTAAGATAAGCATTAATGCAAGTGCGAAAAACCCTTTCTTCATGAATGTTACCTCCTTGTCTTTCTTAAATTGTAGTGATTGATTGGAGACAAATGTATAAAAGAGTAGCGGAAACAGCAGGAGATGTTTCCGCCAACCCTTTAAGTATCGCGATTATCGATCGAAAGCGGTCTTAATCGATCCCTGCCGCGCCTCCGGACCGTCTGTAAGACCCGATGCCCAGCAATAGACCGTCAGGGTATCGGTAAACGATATTCGCGCCTCCGAAGAAAAGATCGATTCCAGGATATTGAACCAACTTATACCCGTATTGTCCTTCCAAGGCTTTGATCGTCTTCTCTGGGTATCCTCCCTCGATGAAAAGTTCAGCCGCGGTATCGTAGGTTGCCGTTTTTGGGGCTTTCAATGCGGCCGTTACCGGCATGTTGAAGTCGATGACGTTCACGATAATTTGGGTGATCATCGAGAGGATTCTGGAAGCTCCGGGGCTGCCGACCACCATAAACAATTCTCCGTCCGGATCGGTGATGATCGTCGGGCAGATAATGGTTCTGGGATTTTTCCCGGGTTCGAATTTGTTGATACCGCTGGCAGAGAAGTTCGCCCATTCATTGTTCAGCAAGACACCGGTGCCCGGTACGACGATACAGGATCCAAAGAAAGAGCTCAAGGTCTGTGTGACGCTAACCGCGTTCCCCCAGCGGTCTACGACGCTGTAATGGGTGGTGGAAGGCGATTCGTAAGCGGGTTCCGCTAAAGCGGCCGCGCTTCCGACCAGTTCCACATCCACGTAGGATTCGCCCAGTTCGTAAGGCAAAGGGTTCCCCGCATAGGCTTTGTTCCGTTCGGCTGTGTTCGTGATCCGCTTCAGCCCTTTCCCAAGGGTCAATACGGGCAGCCGCGATTTGGCGAACTCCTTGGATGTTAACCCTTTTACGGGAACCGAGCCGCTATCTTCGATGTAGTTTCGGCGGTCGATCGACGCCAGATACGACGCGTCGGCGATCAAAGAGATAACCATCGGGTCATCGTACTCAAAAGCCGATAAGTTGAAGTATTCGAGGATATTGAGACCTTCGATCAACTGCGCGCCCGCCACGCTCGGCGGTACCGAATAGATGCCGTAACCGCGATAGGTGCCGGTAACGGCGTCCTTGATTTTCGCCTGATAATTCTCCAAATCTACCTTTCGGATTGCGCCGCCATTTTCACGGAAAAAGGCGTCCAGCTTGTCGGCGAACGTACCCGTATAAAAAGCTTCGCTTCCACCTTCGATAATTTCTCTCAGTATCAAGGCTTGATCGGGATTCTTAAAGAGATCGCCCGCGCTGTACAGCATCATATCGTTGAGGTAGACGTTCGCGATATCGCCCGGCGCGTTCAGTATTTTTTCGTAGGTATCGGATAAGGTTCCCGCGAAATCGCTGGATAAAAGGAACCCCTCTTCGGCTAATTTGACTGCCGGAGAGATGATTTCTTCTCGCGACAACGTGCCCCATTCTTCAAGGGCAGTCAACAATCCGTCTACAACACCTGGGACGCATACGGACAAGAGGCCTGTGGAATAGCTGCTCGGCGATTTCTTGTACAGAGACAGGTCAGCAGGCGCCGTGGATTTAAAGTCGATGGTCTTGGTCGTACCGTCCGCTAACCGTACAACTAAGAAACCTTCCCCGCCCGGACCGCTGGCATACGGTTCCACGACGCCTAAAGCGAACCCCATTGCAACGGCGGCATCAACCGCGTTGCCCCCCATCTCCAAAACGCGCGCGCCAATCTCTGACGCGTACGGGCTCGCGGAAGCGACCATGCCGTTTAGAGCGACTGCCGTTTGTCCGGTAACCAGCTGGCCGAAAACAGAAAGACCGAGAACGGAGATAATCAAAAAGATGCTGACAAAACGTTTCATATTTCCCTCCTTCTTTCGGGTACGGAATACCCCCCAGCCCATGGTCTCAGTCAACTCTCCGAGTCCAAAATGAAGGACGGTAAATACCCGTTATCTTTCTTATTATAAACCAAATGCCCCCGATTTTTACCCTTTCGGTAATTCGCCTTCTTTCAGAATCGCGTTGAGGACGATCCCGATAACTCCGGCCAAACCGAGCCCTTGCAGGGTAAACGAGCTAACCGAGAGGCTCGCGCCCCCAATTCCGCAGATGAGCATAATGGATATAATCATCATGTTTTTTGAGGAAAATTGCACTTTGTTTTCAACCAAGACTCTTAGCCCGGTGGTGGCGATCATTCCGAACAGGACGATACAGGCGCCTCCCATAACCGGTTCCGGGATAGCGGTCTGTATGAACCGGGTCAGAGGGTCGAAGAAAGACAAGACGATCGCGAAAACGGCTGCCAGGCGCATAATCCAAGGGTTGAACTGTTGGGTCAAGGCTAACACGCCGGTGTTTTCGGAGTAAGTAGTATTCGCGGGGCCGCCTAAGAATGCGGCTAAGGATGTGGCCAACCCATCGGCGAGGATCGTCCGATGGAGTCCCGGATCTTTAATGAACGGCTTCTTTGTGACCATAGAAACGGCGTAAATGTCCCCGATATGCTCCAATGCCGGAGCGATGGCCGCCGGAACAACGATACCTAATGCGTAGAGAGAAAATTTCGGGAATGCGAATTGGGGGATGCTGAACCACTGATCGAAGCGATACTCTGGAACCCCGAAGAAAAGTGATACGATGTAACCAACCGCGATACCAATCAGGATCGGCAGCATCGAGACGAACCCCTGGGTGTACAGTTTCACGATGATGATCGTCGCGATGACGATAATCGCCAGCAGCCAATTTTGAGTTGCCCAGTTCACGGCGACGGGAGCCAGTATGAGCCCGATCAGCGCGATCATCGTTCCGGTAACGATCGGGGGAAAGATTTTCGTGATTCTGTCCGGTCCCAAGTATCGGATAATCGCGCTGAAGATCACATAAACGATTCCGGCGACCACGATGCCGCCCAAAGCGTAAGCGAGGGCGTCTTCCTGACCGGCATAGTAAGAAGTGACGGCGATAATCGGGGAGATAAAAGCGAACGAAGAACCTAAATAGACCGGGACTTTCCCTTTCGTCAACAGATGAAAGAAAAGGGTTCCGACTCCTGACGTGAATAACGCCACACTGACAGGGATGCCGGTCAAAATTGGAACGACGACCGTTGCGCCAAACATCGTGAATAAGTGCTGCAGACCCAGAAGAAAGAGTTGCACGTTCCACCACCTCCGAAGTATTGTTTGAAAGCCGGCGTATTCTATCACA
>CAZMHO010000173.1:0-4628 GCA_964566085.1 uncultured Thermotogaceae bacterium
TTTCTATCGTATCGTGTCTTATCATTCTCTTGGAAAACATTCCTAAAGAACCATGGAGGTGGTATTCAACATGCGCACTAAGCGCCGCTACGGGATTGTGGTCATGCTATCATACCTGCTAATTTGCTTCTCAGGGTTCGCCCTACCCGAAAACCATCGCGTTCAAATAGCCATTCCATCGGATCCCGCGGAAACGATCGACCCGCATCGCGCCACGGGCGCCCTTACTTTCGAGATCTTATATAACTTGTACGAAGCCCTTTTGGAAGTGAACCCGGCGGGAGAGCTTATCCCTGTGCTGGCACGGTCTTATACTGTTTCGGAGGATGGGAAAGCGTACCGTTTCGAGCTGAAGGACAACGTCGTCTTCCACAACGGGAAAGTGTTTTCGGCCTCCGACGTCGTCTATACCTACCAGCGCATTTTAAACCCGGATACCGGTTATCCCAAAGCCTCGAACTATCGCGTGATAGAAGCGGTCTTTGCAGAAGACCCATATACGATCGTTTTTCAATTGAAACAAAGCTATGCCCCGTTTTTAGCCCTCGTGTCGAAGATTTACATCGTTCCGGAGGGCGCCTCAAAAGAACAGTTGGATTTTGCCGCAATCGGCACGGGCCCCTTCATGCTAAAAGAGTGGAAGAGAGACCAATATCTCCATCTGATAAAAAACCCGCGTTATCATCAGCCAGGGCTGCCGTACCTTAGCGAAGCCTATTTCCGGATTATTCCCGATGAAAACTCCCGCTTGATCGCCATTAAGTCCGGGACGATCGATGTCATACCCAAAGCCGATGCTTCCAGCCTCTACGAATTTTACGGAAATCCCGATTACACCGTGATGAAAGCGCCGATGAATTTGGTGCAGGTGTTGGCTTTAAACAATCAAAAACCGCCCTTCAACAGGCTGGAAGTCCGTCAAGCCCTCCAATACGCCATCGATCGTGAGCTGTGTATCGACTTAGTCGCGGAAGGGTTGGCCAAACCGCTATATACCCACCTTCCGCCTGAAGACTATTACTATAGGGATTTCTCGGCAAAGTATCCCTATGATCCTCTGAAAGCCAAAGAGCTGCTAAAGAAAGCGGGGTATCCGAACGGGTGTCCTTTCACCATACAGATCGCCCAACTCTACCCGTTCCATATCCGAACCGGAGAAGTGATCATCCAAATGCTTAACGAAGCCGGGTTTGTCGCGGATTTACGGATCATAGAATGGAGCAAATGGCTTTCCGATGTTTACGGCGCGCGCGCGTATCAGGCGACCGTTATCGGACACGTCGGGGAAGCCGATCCGTACCTGTTGCTGGATCGTTTCTATCAAAGTTCGAATCGTAATTATATGAATGTCTTCAACCCCGAAATCGACCGGCTTTTGGATGCTTCGCTCGCGGTCTCCGATCCCGGAAAACGGTTGCCCTTCATTCACCGCATTCTGGAAGAACTTGTCGAAAACGCAGTCGCCTTTTGGGTGATGGAACCGGAAGAGATTGTGATCCTATCGTCGAAAGTATCCGGATGGGTTATCTATCCCGTGTACGTCGATGCCCTGAAAACCGTGCGAAAAGCTCCGTAAAGAGGATCGTCAGAGTATTCGCCTTCAAGAATCGGTCGAAGCGTCCGGATCGAGAAACGGACGTTCCCGATAAGAGGCTTCGATCTCTTTTTCTAAAGGGTAGGGAACGAATCCGCGTAAACTCTTTCCACTGAAGGCGCGTTCCCGAACATGCGTTGAGGAGATTTCGACCAACGGGGTATCCAATCGATGGACCCGATATCGGTAAGCCGATAACCATTCTCGTTCGTGAGAGGGAGTAATTCCGCTTCCGCGGCCGAACACGAACACTTCCGTTTTTTCCAGAAGCGCTTGCCAATCCTTCCAGCGGTTTAAAGATTGCAGCGCATCCAACCCGATCACCAGATACGGGTAGTAACCGTTTAACCGATAAAAGCATTCTAAGGTTTCGTTCGTATAGAATACCGATCGAATCCGGCCTTCTTCATCACGATAAGGCGCTTCCAGCCTCAGAACGCGCACGCGTGGCAGCCCCTCGAAGGCTTTCTCCACCCAACTCAGCCGCCTTTCGAAAGGTTGATATTCCCTCTGTCGTTCTTTGAAAGGAGAAGCACCGGTCGGAACGATGAAGCATCGACGAGCCCACCGGTATTCGAGCAAGTGTTGTACCAATAAGATATGCCCGTTATGAATGGGGTTAAAGGACCCGCCAAAATAGACGTCGTTGACCCGCAGTTTATCCGCCTGTTCGATAGGCTCCCACCTCTTTGCGCAGGGATTCCACTTCTTTCTGATGAGAAAACAAGGCGCAAGGGCCGTTTCCCGTTTCCAGAAGGGCTTCTTCTTCGCGGATGCGTTTGAATAGTTCGCTGCGCATCGCGTTTTCGAAGGAGCATCGTTTGAGATTATGGGTAGCGATGTTGGAGACCGGGCACGGCGTGACATCCCCGTAGGGCGTGATATGGATAAATCCTTTCCCCGCGGAAACGCACCCCCCGAACTTTTCTTCGTCACCCGGGGAGTGAATGATGAATAAACTCTTATGTTCACGGTAGTACAACACACGCTGCCGAAAGGTCGCCCTCTCTTCGTCCGTCAGCATCGTCGCGAGTCCCAACCCGTAAGTGGCGTCCGGGCAATCTTCCCCGCCTCCGTCCACAGGGATCATCTCCGTCAGGAAAGCGATACGGACCCCGTTCCCAATCAGTCGATCGATGTGTTCTTCATCGGTCCAATAAGCGTAGTTCAATCGGTTGATCGTTACGGAGATACCGTTTAGAATACCGTTTTTTTCGAGGATACGCAGTGTGTCCATCGCTTTGAGGAACGTCCCCTTTCCGCGTCGGAGATCGGTCAAAACCTCATCTCCTTCGAGACTCACGGCAACTAACAGGTTGTTCGCGCTCTTCAGAGCTTGAAGGATCGGGTCGCTCAAAATCGTACCATTCGTGAAAACTACAAAAAGCAAGTGAGGAAACTCCCGAATCAACCGGAACATCTCGGGAAATAGAAACGGTTCGCCCCCAGCGACCAGAAAGCAGAAAACGCCTGCCTCCGCCGCTTCCCCGATGATGCGTTTCCATTCGGCGTAGTCCAGGGCGGGTTCCAGCTGCGCTCCCGCCACCTTTGTTTGATTCTGGGAGACCGTTCCGGTCGCCGAAGCAAAGCACCCCTTGCAGAACAAATTGCAGCGGGAGGTGATACTGAGAATCGCGACGGGAGGGATCACCAACCCTCCTGCCAGTTGTTGATTTCTCTTCTCTTCAGCCTTTTCAAAGGCCTTTTGCATCGTAAAAGCATTACGCAAATACTTCGGGTGTTTGAGCAACCAGGGGAAAAACACCTTCCCCATCCGCGGGTGGACCAGATCGAAAGCTGATAGAATCCGCTTTGTTCCAAATTCATCTTTCGAAATCGTGTTTTCTTTTTTCGTAACCATGCTGACTCCCTCTCTTCTTGATAGGTAAAGAACGACTCCCCAATAGTGAAACACATCATGGCCCAACGATCGCCAGTCCTGCCTCGATCGTAGCCGACGTCTGATACTGAGGCGGCCAATCGTTCAAAAGTTCGCGAAAAACACGCCTTTTTGAAGAAGATAACGATGAAGCGCCGTTCTCGGGGTAGACAGAACTCGACGGATTGTAAAAGTTCGGCCCTTTACTCGTTTCTTACATCGGAAGGCTTCGACCAACCGGCTCCCGTGTTACTCGTAGCGACTCCGGCCTCCCTAAAAAGAGGCGCCCCCTCCGTCAGACCGTCCGTCGGTTCCACCGCAGTATACGTATGAAGCGCTGTCGGCCGTTGGCGAACGCCAGATCACTTGCCCTCTCCCGAATAGCGCGGAAGTCGGCTCCGTCTCGATATCGTGCCCGAGACGTGTCAGTTCTTTCCGTATCTCTCGGTCGTATGTTTCTTCAATTGCGACGGAACGGTCTTTCATCCATTGCCAGCGCGGGGCATTCAAAGCGTCCTGCGGTTGTTCTCTTTCCAATATAAGCCGCATCAGGAGCTGCATATGTCCTTGGGGTTGCATAAACCCTCCCATCACACCGAACGGCCCTATCCACTCGCTTCCCCGGCTAAGAAAACCGGGTATGATCGTATGATACGGGCGATGCTTCCCTCTCAAACAGTTTGGGTGCCCTCTCTGAAGCGAAAAGTTACACCCGCGGTTATGTAAGGCAATACCGGTACCCGGTACCACTAAGCCGCTACCGAAACCCATATAGTTGCTCTGTATGTAAGAAACCATATTTCCGGAGCGGTCGGCCGCGCAAAGGTAAACCGTACCGCCGGGTTTGCTGGCGACTGGCGTTTCCGATGCCGACTCCAATGTTAAGCTCTTCGCGCCGTTCTCGAGGGCTTCGTTTTCCAAATAGGAACGCGGGTCTACTGACATAGACCGCGGCTCTCCGATCGTTTCCAGGGCGAGCCGAAAGGCATGCTTAACCGCTTCAATCGACGCATGTGTACGCTTCGCCGCGGAAAAGGATTCGAGAGGCAACCGTTCCAGCAATCCCAGCGCGATCAACGCCACAATCCCTTGTCCGTTGGGAGGCAACTCCCAAACGGTGTAACCCCGAAAGTCGACACAGAGGGGTTCGACCCA
>CAZMHO010000174.1:0-4624 GCA_964566085.1 uncultured Thermotogaceae bacterium
TATCTGGACCAACAGGAACTGAAAGTGTACTGGCTCAACACCTCCTCCAACGAATTGATCATCCGCATGATCCAGGAAGGCTTGGTTGAAAAGGAAGGCATCACCGGGCTCCAGAAGAACACCCCCGACCCCGATTCGTGTGCCAGCCTGCGCGAAGGTCTGGAAGTTCTCATAAATGGCGGAAGGCTCAAGGTCATCCTCGACGATTCGACGCCATTGCGGAATCTGAAGACAAGCGATCTGAATACGGTATGGAACCTGTTCCTGTTCAGCGGATATCTAAAAGCCGAGCGGGCTGAACTGGATCCCGATTTCGATATCGCCCTCAAAGGGGAAGACCAGCGCCCATGGTGGATCAGCGTGCCCAACCGCGAAGTGATGCGGCTCTACCAGAAAACCGTCCTGCAATGGCTCAACGCGCCGGATACCCGGAGCTTTTCCGCTATGATGCGGGCTTTGAGCCGAGGAGAGATCGAAGGCTTTTCTCAGTGGCTCAAAGACTACGCCATGAATACATTGAGCTACTTTGACATTCACCCGCAGGCAGAAATCACCTACCACAACCTGCTTCTGGGGATACTGGCGCAGTTGAGCGATGAGTTCGAGATTCGGTCCAACCGGGAATCTGGAAAAGGAAGGTACGATATCGCGATGCGCGCCCGCAAAAGCGATTGGGCCATCCTGATCGAAGTGAAAGGCAATCGGGACAAACTGGATCAGGCGCTGGAACAGATCGACCGGAAAGCCTATGCCCAGGAGCTGATCCGTTCGGGATGCAATCGCATTATGAAAGTGGCCGTAGGTGTGGAGGGGAAAGAGGTGGAGGTACTTTACCGGATATGATCCGGTAAGGGGGAGTATGGGGGTCTTTAAGTCCAGTGCGACTACGAGCAGACCGACCGTATGTTCCCATTCACATAGACACCCCAAAACCTGACGCACGCAAACCATCCTGCTGGATGCTTCGAGGGTGTAAAATAAAAAACGGGAGAGAAAAAAGACTGGAAATGACATCCCTAAACCGAAGCTAAAAATCGAATGTAAAATACTCTCGATGTATGCACGAGGAACCAGCGCACGGGATATCAGCGAACAAGTCGAAGAAATCTATGGGATAGAAGTATCCGCCACGATGGTATCCAAGATCACGGGAAGGGTCAAAGAATCATTGGAATCCTTTAAAAGCAGGAAACTGGAAGCAGTGTATCCCATCGTCTATATGGACGCGATCCGATACAAGGTCAAGAACGCGTGAAAGACCGTAGAAAAGTCAATCAACTGAAAAAAAGTATAAACCGGAAAAAGTTAGTATCCTAAAACTTACGAAATGACACAAAATACTTTACAGGCCCAAGCGGTTCTGGAAAAATATGCGCAAAGAGCGCCTGCTTCGCATCCACCTCCTGTCTTGCGCTGTGACCTTTTTTCATAACATCCATTTTTCTCCCATAATATCCGAACATCCCTGTTTGGATAGACAAAACGGCGATCTGCTGAAAAGCACCCTAGTGCTTCCCGTTCTTAAAAGGAATACCCCAGCAGATCGCTACTGCAGATCCATATCTTCAGCGAAAAACCAGGCCAAGCGATCCTGGGTATCAGCTACTGCTGTCAAATCGCTCTTCCCGTTTTTCATATCCGCTGTCGGTCTCCCCGTTTGAAGAGGAAGGCAGCCCCCTATCCCGGGTGTTGTAACAATCGTTGATGCCCCGCATCCTGGGACAGTCATGATAATACGAACACTCCCAACAATATCCTTTCAGGATCTGGTTGTCTGGGGTTTCGTCGTGAATTGCCGGTTGACCTTTCGACCTGTTTTTCATCAATTACCCTATACTTTCTTGAATGCGGCGTCCCTTACCTCAGCCATTTTGTCTGAGAGACTCTGCAGGAATGCGGAAAAAACCTTCTCGTCATCAGCGGTGTACTCTTTTGAGCCGTTCCCAACACCGATAATCGCGACAACCTTACCTTTGTTCATCACGGGACCGTTCATATGCCGTTTGACAGTCACATGCCCGGCAGGGTAACCATGTTTCGACGGCTCTTTACAGTTTGGATAATCGTTTGTGATGAAAATCTTCTTCTTGCGGAGCGCGTCTCCCCAAAGGCCCATCTTCGACACGTGGTAATCGATGGGTTTGTTGGTCATGTCGCATGAGGACATGGCTCCAGAACTCCAAGCCAACATGATAACGTCTGCCTGGTTTTCGCTCACCGCTGCTACATAGGCCATGGGAGAATGCAACTTAGTGATCACTTCGCTCATTATTCTTTTCGCTTCATTTGAAGGTACCATTGCCACAATAAACCCTCCCTTAAATCGATCTCCTGTCTCCATGAGAAAAGTCGTGGGGAACGCAACCTGTTTCAGGGAAAATACGGACGAACATGACAACATTTTCCCGGTCCGATCCCCTCGCTTCCGTCGAAATACGAAAAATCAGGATGATTCGCCACATTTATATAAAAAACTTTATACATAACAAGATAACATGACCACAATTACGATAACCTCTGGTTATCAATTTGCATGAAGAACGCATGTTTGTTAACATTGCGGAACCGGCTCAGACCCTTGTAATTGGTACTCCGGATGTGAAGTCTGGGGGTCCTTACCGCACCTTGAACTTTTGCGCCTGTTCAGCCAGGGAAGCGGCTAAAGCTTTGAGTTCTTCACTGGATGCGCTGACCGATTGGGAAGATTGATTCTGTTGTTCGCTGCCTTCCACAATTGTACTTACTCTTTCTGTGACGCTGACCATAGATCGGGTCGCGCTGTCCATGGCCGTTGCGATTTCTTCTGTAGACGCGCTTTGCTGCTCAGCGCTTGCAGCCATATTTCCCGCCAGCTGAAAGATGTCATCAACTTGTTTGCGGATGACCTCCAACTGATCGGTCACTCCCACCGCTTCAGAGTTGACACCCTGGATTACATCGAATGTTTTTTGTGTGGCATCCCGCGACCTGATCGTAGCTTGTTCGATCTCTTTGAGGATACGTGATATATTGCCTGTCGCTTTCTGACTCTCTTCCGCGAGTTTTCGAATCTCATCTGCCACAACTGCAAACCCCCTTCCCGATTCTCCTGCTCGCGCAGCTTCGATTGCGGCATTCAAGGCAAGAAGATTGGTCTGTTCAGAGATTGCGCGGATCGATTCAACGATCTCCCCCACATTTCTTGCCTGATCAGACAACCCCTGGACGATTACAGTCGTTGTTCGGGTCTGCTCAACAGCGTCCATAGCGATCTTCGTGATCCTGTGTACTGCGGTTTGTCCCTGGGCCGCCGATATGGAAGTCTCCTGTGCCCGCTCGTTCAGCGTATGAGAGGATTTCGAGAAGTTTTGCGCGCCGGCCGCGACTTCTTCTACCCCTGATGATACCTGCTGAAAAGAAGCCAAGACGGAATAAGCTTCATCGTTGATCCCCTGGGCTTCCAAAGAATGCGTTTCAGCTATCGAGCTTGCCACTTGAGCTGCCGAAGCAAGGTCTTCGGAAGAAGAACGTAGTTGCAGAGCGGATTCATTGAGTTGCCCGATGAAGGAATGAAGGGTTTCTGACATGGCGAGAATATGCCTGGATAAAGAAGCGGTTTCATCTTTCGTCTGGCACATCTTTTCAGGTACTTTCTGAGTGAGATCGAGCTCGGCGATCGAGCGGGCAATAGAAGCAAGAACTCGGATAGGTCGAACAATGGTGTTTCCAAAAAAGATAGCCGCAAGAAGGATGACTGTGGTCAACACCAAGGTGGCCAATGAAAGCACGAAGGTTTTCTGGGAAACCCTTTCCCGGAAAATCTGTTCTTCCACATCGTTGATATAGACCCCGGTTCCAATAATCCATCCCCAAGGTTTAAACACAGACACATACGACAGTTTGGGCTCGACTCTGGATTCGTCATCATAGTACCGCCATTGATAGGGAACGAAACCCGAACCCTCAGCGCGGCATACCTTCACCATTTCGACAAAAAGCGCGAACCCATCGGGATCACGGAAGTTAGACAGGTCTTGCCCTTCCAAATGGGGGCTGAAGGGATGCATGATCATCCTGGGTTGCAGATCGTTTATCCAGTAATAATCGAGGGAATCTTCTCCAAATCGAAGAAAACGGATTGTGTCGATTGCTCTGAGTTGCGCCTCCGTGCGTGAAACGACGCCTGCTTGCTCATCCGCATGGTATTTCTCCAAAATCGAAATGCCCACATCGACTAATTGCCTCACCTGTGCTTGCGTTTCCTCGAAAATGTCACTCCGATAGGCTGGGATCATATATAGGAAGATCAACGCCAAGAACAGTAGCACGGGCACAATGACAAGCGTGAGTACTTTGGATCTGATGTTCCAAGGTATTTTTTTTATATACCACACCTCCGTTCCAACGACCAAAACGACTGAAAGTACTGCCCGGGAAAAGACCGCCACAAAAAGTCGATCATATATATAAACACATCCTCTCGGGTTTCCGGTATGTGGCAAAACATGAGCCATCTGACATCGTTCAAAGCGGAGAACCAAGGCAGCTGTTCAAGTTACAGACTCTACTATATCACAAACCGTAGATTTTTCACAAAATAGAGGGCGTAAAATATTACGGGTAAAATAATCAACGGGAGAGAAAA
>CAZMHO010000175.1:0-4593 GCA_964566085.1 uncultured Thermotogaceae bacterium
TCTCGCCTTCCTGCGGGTCTTTCACCGGAAGGCAAATCGAAAAATTCCCTTTCTTCAAGATATTGGCGTGTTCCTCGATCTCATCGAAAGAGGCGCAATCGATCGCCAGACAAACGCCGTCGGCATCTGCGACCAATCGATCCAAATGTTCGATTGGTCTGGGTTGATTGGGATCGGTGGCCAGCCAAAGGTTTACCACGTTACGCATGGAGCATATCTCCTTGACGAGGTACAGGGCTCTTGAATGGCTATGCATATGGCCTCTTCCGAAATGATCGATCACTCTTTGGGTATGAGGGGCGCAGAGCGTTCGGTATAATTTTCCAGAAATCATACAGGCGATGTCTTCCGACATATTGATGTTTCCGTTCAGATACCAGAGCCCGTAAGGAGAGTTTCCCAATTCCCGGTCGACGAGAGAATAGATATCTTCGGCGAAACGGATCGTTGCGGTCGCGCAGAAGTCCAACAGTTCCGAAACCCCATCGGGATCCTCGTAAAAATCCGTATAGATCGCCTCTCCGCGAAGCGCCGCGGCTAAATCTAACGGAGAAAAGAATCCGCGCGTAAAAGGAATACCGCTTTCGCGCGTATGTCTGAGCATCGCTCTCGTAATCCGGAGAAACCGTCCGTACCATACGCTTGAACCGATCGCCGGTAAAGTTTTCATGTCTTGAAGACGACTCAGCACGGGTTTTGACCAACTCGTCTCTTTCTGGAAGTAGATTTCTCCATCCACAAAAGCGGAATAGTCGCCGATCCCCAAAACCGGAGTCACTGACGGGATCATATTGTCATCGATGCGGCTTCTCTTTTCGAATGAAGCCGCGTACATTTCGCATAGGGTCCGGGCGTACGCCTCGATATCCGTTTCATAGTTGAAGGCAGTCAGGTCGAATTCCGAATACAACGCGACATCGGAAGGAGGGAGCGCGCGGAAGGTCACGTTGCCTCCTTTGCGATTGGCTGCGCTCTCGTAAGTGTTCGACAGGAGCCATACGGTCTTTTGAAGATCGGGTTTGTAAGCGGATAGCGGTTTGAACATCTTCTTCCTCCTTAACGATACCGGTTATTCATCCAGCCGTTTCGGGATATCCGTGTACATCGAGATATCCCCGAAAAAACGATCGATCCCGCGGGTGTAATCGCTGACTAAGGATACCTCCTTTAAATAGCCAAAGTGGCTGAGCGTGCGGAGAAGAATCAGATCCATCAGCATTTGGTCGATCGCCATCTCCATGAGCATCGGATTTTCTGTGGAAATGCCGATCTCTTCAATACTCTCATTTCCCTCTCCCATGATCAGGAGTTGACGGTCAAATACGCCCGTAATGCGGCGGTTTGGGAATTTCCGGTGGGCATCTTCCAGATCATAAGTGTATTGAACGCCAAAGTCGAAAGGGAGTTTGCAGAAAGAAAAGATATACAGCTTCACCCCTCTTTGGTGAGCCGCATTCAGTTGATCCGCAATCAATCGCGCTTCCTGCGCCCACGTGGAGAGATAGATGACTTCTCGACTATGGTCGATTGCTTTCTTGAATGCGGCGATCATATCCGCTTTCCCGGAAAGATTGAAAACGAAGTTTTCGCAATTAGAAGCATTTGTCAAGGATTCGAGCTGTTTTTCCAAGGCGTCAAGCTTGCCGGAGCACTCATCTCTTGCGGAACGGACGAAGTCTTTATAGTTGACGGCAGAATACATTTTCGGGTTGCCTTCTATCACCTTAACGCATTTTTTTCGTTCGAGACGCTTCAGGACGTCATAGACCATCGTTCGCGTCACATCGGCTGTCTTCGCCACTTCATACCCGGTCATCGGGCTTTTCTTCAGCAAGGCGATGAAACACTTGGCCTCATTCTGGGACAACCCCAACTCTTCCAGCAAACGGGTGTCTTTCATGTGATTCCCCCGTAGTGAGATTAGTAGTGATAGTCATTACTACTAGTATATCATGCGAGAAAGAGGTTGTCAAGAATAAACCTCTGTCCAGCCCGGGGGGATTCGGTGTATAATGTGCCGAAAGATTCGAGAACGGCGAAAGCTCACCGGGTGAAGGGGTGTTGCATGGAGTATACCAAATGTCAGGTCGCTTTGCGCCGGCTTGAAAGGAAGGCGCGACTGTATGTCGGCGTTCCGAAAAAAATGGAAGAGGGAGAACGTTTTCCGGTACTGTACATGCATGACGGACATAATGTTTTCTCCGATGAGGACGCTTTTAGCGGTGTTTCTTGGGGTATCGTTCAAGCCTATCGCGACTTTCCAGACTTACCCCGAATCATCGTGGTGGGATTGGAATGCGCCGCGGGGGGCCAACGGTTTGACGAATACTCCGGCTTTCCCATCGACCTTTCGGGTCTGGACGCTTTCAATCCAAAACCCGTGGGGGGAAACGGAGACCTCTATCTCGAAACGATCGTTTCGGAGATCAAACCGATGATCGATCAAAGATACCCCACTTTGCCCGACCCGGAATACACGGGAATGGTGGGTTCGTCCATGGGCGGGGTTATCACGCATTACGCGGCTTTGACGCGGGGAGAGGTCTTCTCCCGATTCGGATCCCTTTCGGGGGCGTTTTTCGTATCGGAAACAGCGATATTGCAGGCGACGGAAAGAGCAACTCTGACGGGAGTTCAAAGGTTTTTTCTTTCAGTGGGCACCCGGGAATGCGGCGTGGGGGATTGTGACGAATATGTGCGCGTAAACCAAGCGGTATTCGCCGCTTTGTCCAAAAAAATATCTCCCGAACGGCTGCGATTTGAAATCGTGGAAGGCGGGATTCACCACGAATCCGCTTGGGCAAAGGTATTGCCATCTGTCATTGGTTTTCTTTTTTCCGATGTTGGATGAGGCCTTCACCACTCGCGTTATCGTTGAAATCCCGCCAAAAGCTCTTCTTCGCGGTCCTGCGATCGTCCGCTCGCCGATCGAAAGCGAGACTACTCCGTTTCCTTCAATCCGCTGACTTGGCTCGCGATGAAGGCGAACTTGTCGGCGTTTTCTTCGACGATTTTTTCGATCGGTTTTCCCATGCCATGCCCGGCTTTTTGGTCTAAGCGCAGGAGGATAGGCCGCCCGCCGGTACTCTTTTGCTGCAGGGTCGCCAGGTATTTGAACGAATGGGCGGGGACCACGCGATCATCATGGTCGGCCGTCATGACTAAAACTGCGGGGTACTCCTTTTCTTCAATATTGTGGAGTGGAGAATACTTCGAAATATTTCTGAAATGCACTTCTTCGTCAGGGTTCCCATATTCGGTCGCCCATCCCCAACCAATCGTAAACGTATGATAACGCAGCATATCCATCACGCCGACCTGGGCGATCACAGCCGCGAAAAGGTCGGGGCGTTGGTTCGCCACCGCTCCCATCAAGAGACCTCCGTTCGAGCCCCCTTGAATCGCCAACTGACCGCTGCTGGTATACCTTTGTTTGATGAGGTGTTCCGCTACCGCGACGAAATCGTCGAAAACGTTTTGCTTGTTGAGAAGCATCCCCGCTTTATGCCACTTCTCCCCGTACTCCCCGCCGCCTCTCAGATTGGCATAGGCATAAATGCCTCCCTGTTCAAGCCAGAAAATGACAGACGGGCTGAACTCCGGCGTTAACGAAATATTGAACCCCCCATAGGCGTAAAGGAGTGTGGGGCGGGTTCTGTCCCCAGCGCAATCTTTACTACTGGTAATAAACACCGGAACTCGGGCGCCATCTTTGCTTTCGCAGAAGACTTGCTCCGTCGTAAATAGGGAGGGGTCGAAGGGAACGGAAGATTCTTTGAAGGGCAGCGTTTCTCCCGTCGAAAGATTCACCGCGTAAATTCCGAGGGGGGAGATGAAAGACCCGAAGGAGAAAAGGATATGATCCCTCTCTTTATCTCCGTCGAATTGATAGGCGCTTCCCATGCCGGGCATGCGAACCTCTCGCTCTATATGTCCCGAAAGCTCGTGGATGAACGCTTTCGAAACGACATCCTTCAAATATTGTGTGACGATCCTGTTCCCGATCTTCCACGCGTTCTCCAATGCGTTATCCGTTTCCGATATCACGTCGCGGACTTGCAGATTCGTCGCATCCACTTTCACGACTTTTTTGTTCGGGGCGTCGCAATCGCTTCGGAAGAAGAGCGTGTCTCCCTCTGAGCCGATATAGCCGTATTCGTGCTCGAAGCCTTGGAAGAGCAGCCGAAAATCCCGGTCGATCGGATCGGTCGTTTTGACCCTGACTTCGTCTCCGTAGGTTCCTTCTGATGAAAACAGGATCAGACGCTTTTCGTCCTCGCTCACGTAGGCCGTATGGTACCGAAGAGGATGATCGGTATCGGCAAAAATCAACCGATCTTGATTCTGCGCTTCGCCCAATCGATGATAATAGACTTTCATGTTTTCATTCTTCGCGGAGAACTCTTTGCCCGGGTCAGGCGCGTCGTAGGCGGAATAAAAGAAGCCGTCCCGATACCATGACACCATCGTGAACTTGACCCAACGGAGCTGGTCGGGCAGCACCTTTTTTTCCTGCAGATCGATCACTTTAAGGGTTTGCCAGTCGGAACCCGATTGGGCTTCTAAAAACGCCAGATGCCGTTTGTCTTTGGA
>CAZMHO010000176.1:0-4575 GCA_964566085.1 uncultured Thermotogaceae bacterium
GCCATATCTTCCGTCTCTCTTTCGAAACGCGAAAGATTAGGACCAGTTGATTAAGAACGAATCTCAAAAAGATACCACCACACGAAGCGCAGCAAGTAAGACATTGCGATAAAGATAGAGTTATTGTAATATGGAATAATAACTGTCTTGGGAAAAAACCATTGCGATAGGTAAATTTCCGTGAGTAACGAAAAAGGTTCCGAATAACGGGTAGAAAACAAATCGATAGGCTGGACGCCAGCGTGACACTTAAGACGAATAATTGCGGTGGTAACGAAAACGATAGGGTAATTTTTTATGATGAACAGAAGTGCTATACTAAGCTTAATGGCTTTAGTTTCGGATTTGTATTCAACGGGAATCGCGATTATTCACGACACGTCGCGAACGGGAATATTCTTCAATTGATCACGGCCTAACCGACTGTTAATCGGTCCGTTCAATAAAGCAGAAGCGGATAATGAGTGTCTATCAGTGGCGATTCTTCTGTATCGGTCTATCTAATATTTTTTCCCGCTCACTTGAAACATAGGCGTGAGTAGCACGATTTTCAACTCGCGTAAAAAGGGTTATTTATGGAGGAGCCGAATCCCAAGCCGATAGTGGTTAAAAGACATTGCCGTCGCTGAAGAGATTTCCCAACGTTCCTCACAAAACTCTTTTTTACAATCCAAGAAGCCTTTGTGTCATAATAATACCGACGCTTCTATCGAAGTTGAGTGCGAAAGTTTTTGAAGGCGCTAATCACCTACCGTCGATAGTATCGTGCCTGAAAAACCGCAAATGGGGTACGTAATCCGAAACAAAAAGACGCCCAACCCGATCAGATAAGGAACACCCGTTTTGGCGTAACGGCAACGGACTGTTATGATAACGAAACCAGACTCCCCGAGAGCGGAAGCACTACCGGGAAGAACTCCTTGGGTTCCCAGAATGGGAGTATCGGTGTCAAAGAAAAGACCTTAGCCTGTCACGATCTTGAAGAGGGACCATTTCGAATAGAGAGGGCATACAACCGGCAATGGGTAAAGAGGGAAGCGAATATAGGAATAAAACCTTCGTGTGTGGAAAAAAATGAGTCATTTGCGGGCTTTCTCCTTACTCAGCTGTAGCGGAATGTGATTACCATTACTTTAAGAATTACCGGTAACAAACAAGGAGATAGATTTTTTCTTTTTTCGGAGACTGACCCTAAGGCAAAATGCTGGAGTGCAGATGACAATAAGCAGGAATGTTGTGTTCATTAATCAATACTATTACCCCTTTCAAGCCTCGACAGGGCAGCTGTTGCAAGAAGTCGCGGAGTATCTTGTTGAGAACGGAAAAAAGGTTGTGGTTGTAACCGGCATTAATGGAAATCGAGCGTTACCACGTCGAGAAAAACTAAACGGCGTAACAATTTTTCGGATACCGAATTTTCGAGATGGCAGTTCATTCGGAACGAAGATTTTTTCATATTTTTCCTTCCTTATCTCTTTGAAGAAATTTTTAAGAAAAGGCAACGTAGAGCAGTCGATAATCTTCGCATTTTCAACGCCCCCTTTATGCGGGATCGCTCCGCTCAAACATAGAGAAAAGAAAAAAATACGGTTAGTGTTGGATAATCAGGACCTTTATCCGGACTTATTAATAGCTTTACAAAAAGTAAGGAAACGTTCGTTAATTTATCGGGTGCTTCGAAAAATCGCGAAGAATTTGTTCGATGAATCAGATCGGATAATCACGGTCGGCCAAAAAATGAAAGAAAAAATACGCGAGGAATATGGAGTAAATCCCGATAAAATCACAGTCATTGAAAATTGGGCTTTAAAGGAACTTGAGTGCCAGAATCCATCGGAGTTTAGAGAAAAGAGTACGAATGAAAAGCTAAAAATACTATACACTGGAAATATGGGACGTTCACATGAATACCAAACATTGCTCGAAGGGTTAAGAATATATCAAAATCACCGGCAAATCGAGCTCATCGTGACGGGCGGAGGATACAACCATCAAAAATTTCGAGTTGCGGTCGAACAAGAAGGATTAAAAAACATATATTTTGATGGATTTGTAGGAAAGGACGAATTATGCCGATTAATCGATGATGCCGATTTGTGCGTCGTGATCGGAAACAAAGAATTATGCGGGCATATCGTACCCAGCAAATTTTACGGGTATTTAGCCAGAGGAAAACCGATACTGTATATCAATTCTGGAACAGATGAAGTAAGCCTGCACATTGAAGAAGGTGCTTTTGGTTATCAAATACCCAATAGAAGAAGTGATCTGTTTAGTGATATAATAAATGAGATATGCGATAAAAAAGAAATATTAGCCGAGATGCGGAAAAACGCAATACTCTATTATCGCCAGAGATTACGTAGGACCGATAGCTTAAGGAAATATTTAGAAGTCGTAGAAGAGATGGAGGAAATCATTGAGGAATAGAAGGGCATTCATAACCGGCATAACAGGTCAAGATGGGTCTTACTTAGCCGAGTTGCTTTTAGAAAAGGGATACGAAGTCTTCGGTATTATTCGGCGTTCGAGTAGCTTCAACACAAACAGAATCGACCATTTATATAAAGATCCGCATGATAAGAGCGCGAATCTTTTTTTACGCTACGGAGACTTAACTGATGCTTCGAATCTGATTCGTTTGGTACAGGAAGTACAACCTGACGAGATTTATAACTTAGCCGCCCAGAGCCACGTGAAAGTTTCTTTTGAAACACCCGAATATACGGCTAACGCAGACGGTCTCGGGACGCTGCGGTTACTTGAGGCAATAAAGTTCTTAGGATTGCAGGAACAGACGAAGTTTTACCAAGCGTCTACCAGCGAGCTTTTCGGAAAAGTACAAGAAACCCCGCAAAAGGAAACGACGCCGTTTTACCCGAGGAGTCCCTATGCTGTCGCGAAGCTTTATGCCTACTGGATAACCGTTAATTACCGAGAAGCGTACGGTCTATTCGCGAGTAACGGAATCCTTTTTAACCACGAATCTCCCAGACGCGGAGAAACCTTTGTCACTCGAAAAATAACGAAGGCGGTTTCCAGAATTCGATTAGGGTTACAACAAAAACTGTACTTAGGAAATCTCGATTCGAAAAGAGATTGGGGATACGCGCCCGACTATGTAGAAGCGATGTGGTTGATGTTGCAGCAAGAAAAACCCGGAGACTACATTATCGCCACGAACGAAAACCATTCGATTCGAGAATTCTGTGAGAAAGCCTTCTTACATGCAGGGATAGAGCTCATTTGGGAAGGAAAAGGGGATCAGGAAAAGGGGATAATCCGTAGAATACGTAATACGCTGCCAATCGGACAAATGCAATTTAATCGTGGCGGACAAAACGAATTATCGGAAAGACAGATAGTCATCGAAGTAGATCCCGCATATTACCGACCGACGGAAGTCGAAACGCTTCTCGGGGATTATTCCAAGGCTAAGAAAGAACTCAATTGGGAGCCAAAAGTGAAATTTGATGAACTTGTCCAGATAATGGTAGAATACGACTACAAGAAAGCGAAGTATGAGAAATATAAAAAGGAATATAAAGAATAGCACGTATCGAACTGGGAGCGCGAACCTTTGGGTTCATATCGGGTTAATTTTATCGTAGGTTTAAACGGATTACACGCAGTTGCACAGTTTTTTCGGACAGTAATTTGTTTTTGTAAGGGCGTAAAATCTTATATCCTCGGGTTTTGAGTTTTTTCTCATCACAATCACCTAAAAAGGTAGGGAATCAGGATTTGAACAACGATGATTCTGTAAGAACGGATAACAATTTAAATATTGATTCAAAAATATATGTAGCTGGTCATACCGGTCTGGTAGGCTCAGCGATCGTTAGAAGATTACAAAAATCGGGGTATCGTCACATCATAACCCGAACCGTTGAAGAATTAGACCTGACGAACCAAGCGAAGACGGATTCGTTTTTCGAAACAGAAAAACCGGAGTATATTTTTTTAGCAGCGGCCAAAGTAGGTGGGATAGAAGCTAACAATACATACCCGGCCGATTTTATCTACATCAATCTCGTTATAGAAACAAATGTGATCAAGGCCTCGCACGATCACCAAGTAAAAAAACTTTTGTTTTTAGGTAGTTCTTGTATCTATCCGAAAGAATGTCCCCAACCCATCAAAGAGGAATATTTATTAACGGGACCGCTGGAGCCTACCAACGAAGCCTACGCCATTGCGAAAATCGCGGGTTTAAAAATGTGTCAATTCTTCAAAAAGCAATACGGAGATAGTTTCGTTAGCGTCATGCCGACAAACCTATACGGCCCGAATGATAATTTCGATCTACAAACCTCACACGTATTACCGGCGCTCGTAAGAAAATTTCACGAAGCGAAAGTTAATAAAGCCCCCTATGTTGAAATATGGGGAACCGGAACGCCAAGAAGAGAATTTTTATACGTCGACGACTTAGCGGATGCGGTCGTATTCGTAATGAGGCATTACGACGGAATAGAACACATCAATATCGGAACCGGGGAAGACTTAACCATCGCGGAACTCGCAGGAGTGATAAAAAAAATTATCGAATACACTGGAGAGATTAAGTTTAAT
>CAZMHO010000177.1:0-4565 GCA_964566085.1 uncultured Thermotogaceae bacterium
CTTCTTGATCGGAGGAAGCGTCATGGAGTTTTACATCAGTTCGAACGTACTCAGCGAAATATCTCTGAAGAACGTGATAAAGATATTCGGAGAGCAGGGAGTCACCGGAATAGAAATTTGGGTGGAGCATTTATGGCGCGAAGAATCCTCGACAAGGGAGCTCAAAGCGCTAATGGATGAGCTGAATCTAAAGCGTACATTACATGCGCCTTCTCGGGACATTAACCTCATTTCCTCCAATCCGGGGATACGAGAGGAATCTTTCAAGCAAACAATGGAAGCGCTCGATATAGCCGCGCGGTTAGATATCACGATGGTAACGATACACCCCGGACATCTTTCTTCCACGAAGGATAGAAAAGCAGATTTCTTTCCTCTTCAAGTAACACTGTTCGAAAAAATCGGAAAACGAGCGCGAGAACTGGGCATTCGTATCGGCATCGAAGTGATGGAGAAGAAACCGAGAGAAACGATCATAGAACCCGAAGATTTGTTCCCGATCTTTGACGCGGTCGAAAATGATTATATCGGTTCCACGATCGACATCGCCCACGCGGCAACGCATTGGAAAGTTCCCTTTGAAACTGAAACACTAACGGATAAGATTCTCGAGTATATCCATCGCGCTAAGCGAGTTTTCCATCTCCACCTCAGCAATTTCGACGAAACGCACGTGCATCTTCCGCTTATGCGGGGTAAATTCGATCTTCTGCCGGTTCTAAAAGGAATCGGCGCTTATGGCGGCGTTATCGCGATAGAAGGGTTTGTTCCGGGAGACGGAATGCGCGTATTGTTTGAGGACCTTCAGGTGATAAAGGAGTGGAAGGTGGCGCGTGAGGGGACCCGATAGCATGCAGGAACTTTGTTTTATACATTCTATACAAAAAAAATACGAAATTGGCCTTGAAGACTACTGGATGCCACCGATTGTATCCCGAAACAAGAACGGTCGGATTAAGGAAGGGGACGTAGTCTTTTTCTGCTGCAGACGCGGCGAGAGAGAAATCCAGCTCATGGAAAGCTTTGTTGATAAAGGGTTTCAAGCGTTCCCTACCGAAAGATTTGAGCGCTTGCGCTTCATTCCGTTGGTGGAGTATCACGAACGGTTTTCGAGTATCGAGTCGATTGTTTCTCCCATCCGCCCAGAGCTACCTCTCGGTGAAGTATTAAGTAAAAATGGCTTCAACCAGCTTGCCGTTTCCGAATCCGAAAAAGAAGCCCACGTGACGTTCTTCTTTAATGGAAGGCATAATCGCCTATTTCCGGGACAATCCTCCTACATCATTCCAAGTTGGAAGGATTACGGGAGCCACCCCGAAATGAAAAGCGCGGAAATCGCGCAAAGCGTCGTGGAAAGAATGGAACAGTATCGGTTTATCCTTATCAATTTCCCTGCGGGAGACGTTATCGGTCATTTACCGGATATCGATATGAAGGTTAAGGCAGCCGAAGAAGTAGACAAAGGACTGGAGCGTATCGTCAAAAAAGCATCCGAGCTGGATTATACGGTTGTCATCACGGCCGATCACGGATTGATGGAACGCGGGAAGAACGCGGATGGTACTCCCTCTGTCTCGCATACTACCGCATTCGTGCCGTTTGTCGTCGTTCGGAAAGACTTCCAGCCAGAGGATATCCAAAAAGAACCGGGGTCCCTGATAGACGTGGCACCGACGATCTTATCGCTTTTCGGAATCCCGTCTCCCGAGGTTTTCGAAGGTAGAAGCCTACTGAGCAAACCCTTCGCCAGCAAAGGCGTAATTTTGGTTATCCTGGACGGTTGGGGGGAAGGGGTGGATGATGAACGGGTCAACCCGCTCAAGAAAGCGCATACGCCTACTTTGGATTTCCTCAAGAAGCGTTATCCCTTTACCTTACTGCGGGCGAGCGAAGAAGCCGTCGGCTTGCCCAAGGGGCGAAGCGGAAATTCCGAAACCGGACACTTGACGATAGGAGCAGGAAGAAGGATCGAACAGGATGAGAAGCGACTACAAAAAGAGATCGATACGGGATTTCGAGATAACCTCGTGATTAAGCGCGCGCTCGAATCGCTTGGGAAGGACACTGTCATTCACTTGATTGGACTTCTTTCAGAAGCGAGTTCTCACGGGAATATTCACGAAACAACTTCTATCGGGAGAGCGGTTTCACGAAAGACACAAAATCCGATCATTCTTCACGTGATTTTAGATGGCCGCAGCGCTCCTCCCAGGGGCGCTGCGGCATTGTTGAAGAGATACGCGGATCGGATGTCCGGATTCCAGATAGCGAGTATCATTGGTAGGGGGTACGCGTTGGACCGCAATCGCGACTATTCTGGAAAAACGAAGTTGTTTTATGACGCGATGGTCTACGGAAAGGGAGAAGTATGCCGGAGTTAACGATTCTGGAGATCGTGAAGGAACGTTATGCTTCCCTTTCCAAATCGCAAAGAGTGATTGCAGACAGCGTACTGGAAAACTGGGAAGCAATCGCTTTCCTTTCGCCAAAAGAGTTGGGCAAACGGCTGGGAGTGAGTGAAACGACGGTGATTCGCTTCGCTCAAGCGTTAGGATACGAGACGTTCAGCTTGATGCGCGAGCGTTGTCAAATCCTTTTGAAGAACAAGTTAACCCCTTCCGAAAAAATGTCACAGACTGTCAAGAAGTTAAGATCGGAAGACACTTCTCTCGAACAGTTATTGTCCGAGGAAGTAGATAACCTGAAAGAGGGTATTGCCAAGCTTTCCACGAGCGAATTTTTGAAGGCAGTCGAGGCGATAGAGCGCGCGAAAAGAGTGTTTGTTGTTGGTCAAGGGGTCTCAGAATCCTTGTGCAAATTCCTCGAATTCCGCTTCCGCCGGATGCAGATCGATACGCGTACGATTTCCTGCGGGGGCAAAGCCTTCTACGAACACCTCCTGCTAATGGACGAACGCGATGTGGTGTTTGGGATCGGTTTCTTTCGATGTTCAAAAGATATTTTGCGCGCTTTTGACTATGCGAACAGGCTAAACGTTGCGACGATCGCGCTGACGCATAGCGCGGTATCGGAACTGGCATTGAAATCGAAGATAACATTGGTGGCGAACCGCGGGCCGGTTTCTTTTCTAAACTCGCTGGTTGTACCGATGGCCATTCTCAATACGCTTGTACTGTATATCGCCGATAAAGATGAGAAAAAATTGGAAGCCCTGAAAAAATTGGATCATCTTCAAGATATTTTTGGGTTAAACGGAAAAGAATAATTTTCCGGCCTGAAACGGGAGGTAAGGTATGAAAAGAACGGTGTTTTTTTTATTACTCTGTTTGGCTCTCGCCGGCTTGTTGGGGGCAAAAAGCAAAATTATGTTGTATACATCCGTGCCCACCGAAATCATGACAGCGATTGAAGGCGCTTTCAAAGCGGCAAATCCGGATATCGAACTCGAGATATTTCGTTCCGGGTCCGGAACGATTCAAACCAAAATCACGGCCGAAGTACAAGCGGGAAGCATACAGGCAGATGTGCTTTGGGTCGCGGAATTCTCTTATTACGAAACTCTGAAAAAACAAGGGCTGCTGGCGAAAATCGACCCCGAAGAGGCGAAATCGTTGCCCGACAACTTCAAGGATGCGGACGGCTATTATTATGCGGGACGTTTGATCAACATGGTGATCGCGTACAACACGAAAACGCTCAAAGCCGAGGAAGCTCCGCAGTCCTGGAAAGAAGTGACCGAAAAAAAATGGTACGACAAATTCGTAATCCCCAATCCGGAATACTCAGGAGCCGCGGTATCGGCAGTAGGCGCCCTCGCGAAGAAATACGGATGGGAATACTTCGAAACCCTTCGGAAAAACGAAACGTCGGTCGTAAGGGGAAACAGCGATGTGGCGCAAAAAGTTGCTTCCGGCGAATTTCCCATCGGTATGACACTGGACTATATCGCGCGCGACCTGAATGTTAAAGGTAGCCCGATCGCCATAATCTATCCGTCCGACGGAACGATCGCCATCCCAAGCCCGGTCGCCATTATGGAAGCCAGTAAAAACAAAGAAGCGGCTTTGCGGTTTGTTAACTATATCTTATCTAAAGAAGGACAGATCGCATGCGTGGAATTGGGTTCGCTGGTGCCGGTAAGAAGCGACGTTAACCCTCCCGCGAATACACCGCCCGCGTCAATTATCATCGAAAAAGCGATGGAAGTCGATTGGAAGTATATCGAAGAGGGTTTACAGGAGATCAATACGAACTTTTCGGATATCATGCTGTTCTAGCGAAGGCATACAGAGCGCTCAAACATTAGCGATAAAACACGAAAAGAGGCATATCTCTAAGCGATGGTCGGGCATCGCTTAACCGGTAACATGGTCAAAGGGTGTTGAGATACTCCGATAGGAGGGATCTAGGTGTTTTCGAAACGCTGGAATGCAGCTCCGTGGATACTCGGCAGTGTTTTTGTGATCGTCGGGATCGTTATCGTCTTTCCCTTAAGCGTGCTGTTCTTCAATAGCTTCAAGGTCGACGGCGGATTTTCGCTCAATAATTACCTGACCGTTTTCCAGGCGAAAAGAAACTATACCGCCTTTCTGAACAGCCTATGG
>CAZMHO010000178.1:0-4445 GCA_964566085.1 uncultured Thermotogaceae bacterium
CTCCGCGCTCGCTATGTTCTCCGCGCTCGCTATGTTCTCCGCGCTCGCTATGTTCTCCGCGCTCGCTATGTTCACCGCGCCCGCTATGTTCACCGCGCTCGTATCCTGAAAGCGGATATACTCCACGACATCGCCGATGATCGGACGTATGTTTTGAGCTTTGAACCGCCCGCGCAAACTGCATAAAAAGCGCTTCTGAGTGAGCGCGTCTTCGACGGCGACGACGTTCGAATGAAAACGGACTACGATTCCCTGGCGTCTGTCCATGTCGTCTCGCTTCGGGCGGTGAGATCCTTTGATTTCTGGAAGATCAACCCCATCATAACGAGGTCTTCCACCTTGCCGGTGTCGAAGACCACAGCTCCCCTGCGTCGCCCCTCGACTTCAAAACCCAAAGATCGATAGAGGGTTAATGCCCGGTGATTGTTACCCATGACGTGCAAGGTCACTCTATTCAACAATAGGTTCTCGGCAGCCCACTCCAGGAATATTTCCATCATTCGCCGCCCGACGCCCGCCCCCTGAAAGTCTAAGGCGATCGAAATGCCGACTTCCCCGTCGTGGCTGACACGCTGTTTCAATCCGCCAACGAAGTTAAGAAGTCCTACGATCTGCTGGGCGTGAAGGGCCACGATCATCACCGCATTCTTTCTCAGAACGTGCGCTTCGATGTACTCTTTTTCATACTTCGCATCCTGATTCACTTCCCATGAATTGGAAATCATGTATTCGAACCGATCCTGATTTTCGCGAATATATCGGATAACGCCTTTTGAGTCTTCTGACCTTGCAGTTCTGAAAAGGATCTCTCGGTCGCGTCGATCCCGAAAAACGCTCTGACGAATCTCTCCCATGTTACTCCTTAATTTCTTACGGATGCGGGGATTATACCATGGCGCCCGTGCGATAGTCCTGAGACTTGAACAATTAGGAGGCGCTAAGATGGGTGTGGAGGTTATTGCGTAGGGGCGGAAATGCTTCTTGGGGATCACGCCGATACCTATGCGCGATACCTATGCGCGATACCTATGCGCGATACCTATGCGCGATACCTCGCCCAAAGGATTGTCCCGCGCGTACCGGATGGAAAGGTCGAGAAAGTCATTCGTTCCATCGATGCCCTCTCCATCGCCCGGCTGCAGATCGTGAAACGCGTCTCGAATCCTTTGCGTTTAGAGGGATAGGCCTTTGGTTTTCGCCTTGATTTCTGCTTGCAATCCCTTCGAATATGTGTTACACTATGTTTATCATTCATCCCATTCCGTATTGCACGCTTTTTGTCTTTACCAAATTTTCGGCAATTTACTCGCTTTATTGGCAACATACATAAGAAGGAGGAGATGTACGTGAAAAAAATCACTTTCCTAATCACTTTGGCGCTTTTGTTCTCGTTAACCCTGAGTTTTGGCGTTATGAACCTGTATATGGCCACGGGTGGTACTTCCGGAACTTACTATCCGTTTGGGGGAGCCGTCGCTCAAGTTATTGGCCAGCGTTACCCTGAAGTCCGCATCCGCGTGCAATCAACAGGCGCCTCAGCCGCGAACATTCGTCTGATCGCCGAAAAAGAAGTAGATATCGCGCTCGTCCAGAATGACGTAATGCACTATGCCTATACCGGCACCGTCCTTTTCAAAGCCGGCAAGATCACCAACTTTTTTACATTGGCGACCGTATACACCGAAGTGTGTCAGATAATCACGAGAGCCGATTCCGGAATCAACACGATCGGTGACCTGAAAGGAAGGAGAGTATCCGTCGGTGACGCCGGAAGCGGAGTCGAAGCGAATACGATCCAAATCCTGGAAGCCTACGGAATGACCTTCAAAGACATCAACGTTCAGAACTTGTCCTTTGCCGAATCCGCTTCGGCGCTTAAAGACCGGAAGATCGACGCTTTCTTTGTCACAGCGGGTATTCCAACGACCGCTATCGTAGAACTTGCCAGCACCAACTCGGTTAAAGTTCTGCCGGTAGAAGTGGAAAAAGCCGCCTCGTTGATTAATGCCTTCCCGTTCTACGTCAACTTCATCATCCCCGCAAACACGTACAAAAACCAGTCAGAAGCAGTAAATACAGTTGCTGTGAAAGCGACCTTCATTGTGCGCGCCGATCTTCCGCTCGACACAGTCTATAACATCACCAAAGCCATTTTCGAAGGACAAGCAGAGATCGCGGAAGCGCACGCCAAAGGTAAAGAGTTCAGTTTGCAAGAAGCCGTCAAAGGAGTTTCTGTTCCGTTCCATCCCGGAGCCGAAAAGTACTTCCGTGAGGTTGGAGCGATCCAATAGTCATTTTTTTTGTTTTCGGTCAGGCGCACCGTTTTGTGCGCCTGATTCTTTCTTTGTTTGCCTGCGTGGTGCGCTTTTCCTGATCTTAATCGGTATGTGTTTCTCTTTCGGCTTCGCGCAAGCGTTGATCATCGAAGATACGGTTACTTCAGAAGTGATCGCCCGGTTTGATTTGTTCGAAGGGGAGGGTTTTTCAATCGGCTTCGTCCATTCCGTGAACCAAAGCCCCGTTGAAGAGACCTATCAGATTCTCAAAGGCAAAATTCGGCTCACTTCGTGCTTATACTACCACTTCGGGGCAGGAGTCCAGACAGAGGTTTTGCCGGGACAGGAAATCGTGGTGCAGCCGGATGGCGGGATGCTGATCCGCAATATCTTTCAGGAGATCGGCGAATTGCTGTACATCGTCGGTACGGTGAGCGACCACGTTTTGAAGATAAATGGAGAATCAGTCAGTCTGAGAGCGTTATGCGGCAAAAATCGAAAAATCCTTGTACGGTATCGGCAATAACTGGTATGTCCTCAGTTCTACAAAAACTATCTCGCTTGGGGTTCTGATCGTCGGAGTTCAAATGGAATTCTACGGTTAAATCAAGCGGCATAACCGGAGGTGTTACCCGTGGCGGAAGATAAAAAAAAGGCGCGAAAAACCGCCCAGGAAATGAAAGGCGTCGAAAATCAAAAGGTAATTGCGAGTAGCGGAAATGGGAGCACGGAATTTGAAGAAGTAAGCGAAGAACAGGTGAAAGCGGTTCTTGCCCAATTCGATCGCGAATCGAACACAAGGGAGTTTACCGGCATTCCGAAGTTTATTATTCGTGGGATGCTCGTGGCATTCTCGGTCTTCGCCGTTTTAGCCAATATCGTTTTCACCCTCCCGGAACAAATCAAACGGGCGAGTTTCCTTGGGATCGTCATCTTCATCGCCTTTCTTCTGTTCCCGGCATCGAAGAAAATCAAAAAGCGCGTCAACCATGTGCCCTGGTATGACCTGGCGCTCGGCATTGTGGGGTTCTGCGCCTTTTTCTATCTGGTCGTCAACTTCCGCACGATAGCCGACCGAGCCGGGTTGTTCACACAAACAGACCTCGTATGGGGTGTCATCGGTATCCTGATCGTTCTCGAGATCTGTCGGCGGGCCGTCGGTTTGCCGATCGTGGTCGTCGTATCCTGTTTCGTCGCCTTCGCCTTCTATTCGGGGTTTTCTTTCAAACGTATCGTCACCCATCTATCCTATACCTTAGAAGGGGTTATCGGAATCCCTTTGGGGGTTTGTACCACCTTTATCGTGATGTTCATTCTGTTCGGCGCCTTCCTTGAAAAAACGGGAGTTGGGCAGTTTTTCATCGATATTTCCAATTCAATTGCGGGATTTGCGAGCGGGGGACCTGCGAAAGTGGCGGTCATCGCCAGCGCGATGGAAGGGATGGTTTCGGGTAGTTCGGTTTCCAATACCGTCGGTTCCGGAAGTTTTACCATCCCGATGATGAAAAAAATCGGCTACAAACCGGAATTCGCTGCAGCCGTCGAAGCGGCGGCCTCCACCGGCGGCCAGATTATGCCCCCGATTATGGGCGCGGCAGCCTTCCTGATGGCGGAGATCACGGGAATTCCTTATTCCAATATCGTGATCGCGGCGTTTTTACCTGCCGCCCTCTACTTCACCGGGATCTTTCTGATGATCCACTTCGAAGCCAAAAAACTTGGGTTGAAGGGGTTAAGCAAAGAAGAACTCCCCAATTTTTGGAAACTCTTCTTCACAAAAGGCTATCTGCTCATTCCGCTGGTCGTCATCATCTATCTGATGATGAGCGGTTCCACCCCGACGATGGCCGCCTTCTGGTCGATTATCTCCGCGATCGCCGTCAGTATGGTCCGGAAAGACACGCGGCTCACCTTTACGAAGGCAACCGATGCCTTAGAGAATGGGGCGCGCAATACGCTCGGCGTGGCGATCGCCTGTTCCGCAGCAGGAATCATCATTGGCGTCGTGACCTTGACCGGAGTGGGTCTTGAGCTCGCGACCGGCTTGCTAACGCTTTCCGGAGGAATACCGATCTTGGCGCTGTTCTTCACGATGATCGCATGTATTGTGTTGGGGATGGGCGTTCCGACCACGGCTAACTACGTAATCATGGCGACCATCACCGCTCC
>CAZMHO010000179.1:0-4408 GCA_964566085.1 uncultured Thermotogaceae bacterium
TCGTATAGGCGTTAAAACCAGCGGGTTAAGCGATAACAAGTATGATAGAGGCCGCGTGGTTTTTTTAGAGTTGTAACTTTCATGGTATAATAAAAAGGGTATTCTCCTCACCCGGGGTTTACGCCCCAAGAAGCCTCCTATTGTGAAAGTCTCCATATTGCGTCATTAAGCGTGGAGGTAAACGCCCCGGTGAATGAAGCGAAGACACGCGTACTTTCAGAAACAGAGAAAAATCGAAAAAAAGAGATAGAACACCCGTAAAGATGGCGCGCGGCTATAGAAAGAGCGTGGGTGTGCATGACGGGCGCACAAGGGCGCTCCCGCGGAAGAAAGGCCGAAACCGTACGAGCCGGATTACGAGGGAGAGATTTTCGGAACAAAATATTGAGAGGTGTTATGTCGTGTTCAGGAGTATCGTGTTCAAGATAGGTATCCTTGTTTTTGCCAGTATTGTGGCATTATCCTTCGTCGTGATGCAGTTATCGATTCAATCGCTGCAAATTCTCGATCGATCGCTTACAGAAATCACTGAAAAGCTGTTGGAAGGAGATCTGCAATCCAAATCTCAGCGCGACACTCAATCCCTTCTCAACTACGGAGCAGCCCTTGCCAAATACCTCTCGGATATCTCAGCCAGTCCGCTCTGGGAATTCCAGAACGCTCTTTTGGATGATTATACGCAAAACCTTCTCGCATTACCCGACATATATTACGTGGTGATCTACGACGAAGGCCGATCTATTATTTCCGGAGAAAAAAAGGAATCAAGACAGATTCAGGTGTTTCGTGAACCGGTCTTGAACGGGAATCGCGTGATCGGAGAGGTGGAATTGGCGCTTAGCCTCAACCAAGTCAGCGTTTTACAAGAAGAAAACCTACAAGTCATGGAAAAACTACTGTCTTCGTTTGAGCTTAACTCTTCGCAAATCCAAAGGCAACAGGTACGGCAGCTGGGACTGATTCTCCTGGGAGTATGCGCAGGAATTCTGGCGATTTCCATTTTTATGATCTACAAGATCGCTTCTCCGATCAGAAAGATGAATAAGATCGTTAAGCAACTCAGTACCGGTACAGGCGATTTGACTGTCGAGATGGATATCCAGTCTCGAGATGAGGTGGGGGTTCTCGCAAAGGCTTTTAATGGTTTTTTGGGCACCGTTCGAGGTTTGATTGCGGAAATCGCTCAATCGTCGAATGGAATCAAAGAAACCTCCGACTCGTTTGAGAATATCGTCATAAACCAAACTGACAGCTCTCAAATCACATTCGATAGGATGGAAAAGATAGAGAGAAATAGCCAAAGCATCTCAAACACTTTGGAAGAGATTACCGCTGAGCTCGAACAAATTGCTTCTCAGTCGATAGTGGTCAACAAACACACGCGAGCGATTTCGGAAAACACTGTTACCACTGAGAAAGAGATTGAAGGCATCAATACTTCTTCTCAACAGATCGTCGAGGTCATGAACCGCGCGAACCGTGAGATGAAACTCACGATAGAGAGCGTTCAGACGCTCACCGAAAACGCTCAAAATATTGAAACGATCCTTGATACAATCTCTTCCATCGCTGAGCAAACCAATCTTCTGGCTTTGAACGCCGCAATCGAAGCCGCCCGCGCGGGTGAGGCGGGAAGGGGGTTTGCCGTTGTTGCAGATGAGATACGCAAGCTTGCGGAGGAAAGCAAAACATCGGCAAACAAAATTGCGCAAATTCTCCGACAGATTTCCGATCAATCCAAGCAAGCGCTCGAGAAGACAACCGGAACCACTTCGATCGTGTCGGAGGCATCCAGCTATTCAGAAAAAATACGCATGGATCTCGGCAAAATCCTCCGATCCGTTCATAATATCCGGGATATGGTAACGGAGGCATCCGAACTGACCGCAACCCAAAGCGAAAGCACGGACGGGATTTCTAAAGCGATAATCGACGCTACTCAAAACACACTGGCGATGGGCGAAGAGATAGAAGGCGCGCTGAGCGCCATGAAGACGCTTCTTAACGAGATTCAAAGGATTCAATCCTCTTCTTCGATGCTCAACGAGGCGTTTGGCAGGTTAGACGACCAAATCCATCGTTTCAAGACCTGATCTGCCGGTCCATTCTTTGGGGAAACGAAGATAGTTCGCATACGGTTCCAGTACTTAATTATACAGGAGGGATTCAAGATGAACAAAAAGATCGTGGTTATGGGTCTGGTCTTATTGTTGCTCGGTACGGCCATGGGACTGGGTCAATATCAAATGACTTTTCACATACCGGACTTTCCGCCCTATACCTACTTGGAGAGCGGTGTATTGAAAGGAATCGCCATCGAAATGGTCAGCGCAGTGTTAGAAAAAGTGGGAATCTCCTATAATCTCGTCCTGGTGCCGAATTTCGGAAGGGCTCTCGAGGATTTGATCCAAAGCGCTTCCGACGGATTCTTTCTTGCCTCGCAAAATGCAGCCCGCGATAAGGTTGCGGTCTTTTCGAGAGCGGTAACGCTGAACAATTGGAGTTGGTTTGTCCTTGCGGATAGCGATTTGAATCCGAAAAGCCCCGATTTTATCAAAGAAGCGCGAACAGGATCGATGATTAACACCAATACGCATACGTGGTTGACGGACAATGGCTACCAGGTATCGGGAACCCCGACGGACGCGAATACGTTGATCCGGATGCTGAAGGCGAACCGCATCAATTCCATTTTCTTGTCCGAAGCAGTTTTTTACGAAGCGGTCGATCTTGCCGGCGAACCTCGCAATGCCTACAAAAGCACTGTGCAAATCGCGACCCCGTTCGGGATTTACATTGCAAAAGCTTACTTGGATAAAAATCCCAGCGTGATGAGTCAAATCAACGAAGCGATTTTGACGCTTTATGGTGAGGTAAAGCCGGAATAGCGTTATCGCGACATTCGCGATTTTTGCTTAATACTAAACTTGAGAGCGAGATAACAACCGCCATTTCGTTTTGTAATCCTTTCAACGAATACCCATGCCGATACGCCACTTGGGTCCCCATGTCCCGATAGATTCGGATCAAGCGTTCGTTTGTTTCGTAGACCTGCAAATACGCTTGGGGAAAGCTGTTTTGTGCTCCTTCGGAAATCGCCCGCCGTAGAAGGGACACCCCGCGTTTTTACCCGCGGGGGGCTTTTTCGGCTCAGGCGATTTTTTTTTGAAAGAGGGTTTCGCAATACCGAATCTTTTCGTCGGGGCTCTCGCGCGAGGGATAGAGAGGGTGCGCGCAGTTCGCCCGCTTATCTGATTTATTGTTTCGTACGATTATCGCATGGCCGACAATTCCTTATGATTCGCTGATCTGCTTCTCTTTTTTCCACCGTTTCAACTGCTTTTTTACCGGCGCCCCGATCGCCGCGAACACGAACCCAAGAATGATCAGAGGAATACCGGTCCAGAGGTTGTTCGACAGCACGCCTTCGTCAAACCAAACAATCGCCACAAGCGCCAGATTGAAAAAACCGACCGTCAATTCAAGCCAGGTAAAGAATCTCCAGTACTTTAGGATGCGCCGATGATGCGCGATTCTGGACTCTAAATCGGTATAGATGTCGAAAGGACCGTCAGCAGCTTTTTTCCTGAGATACACCCACCTCATATAAGTGGCGACACAGTCGATACCGGTTTCTTCCAGGAAAAGGATATACTTTTGGCTTTCCGGATGGGTCGGCAGATTTTCGAGCAGCTCGATTCGGTACCGGTATTCTCCTTCCGGCCCTTCCTGAAACACATACCGGCACCACGAATAGTCTGTAAAAAGCCATCCTTTCGCGGCCATTTCATTCAGCCATTTTTCCTCTTTTTCGTAGTTCCAGAAAGGCCTCCAGATAACTCTTCTCATATAACCCGCCCTCCCAAAATCGCGTTTCCGTTTCGCAATAGCTCCTGTAATCGGGATAGTTCATTCTCTACCGCTGCCTTTCCGACTTCCGAAACGATGTACTCCTTCTTTCGAGAATCCGCGTCATTAATGACTGAGCGAATCCACCCTTTTTCGAGGAGGGTATTGATCGCCCCGTATAAAGTGCCTGCGCCCAAGATCACACGCCCATCGCTGAGTTTGCTCACATTTTGCATAATTCCGTAACCGTGCATCGGCGCGAACAGTGACAGTAAAATATAAAACACCGCTTCCGTCAACGCCCCCCGCTCTGTACTTTCCGGCATACTCTTCCTCCTTCGACATTATTACGCATATCGTTATAACGGCTTGCGATATATTATATCAGCTTCCGATATAGTTGTCAAGGGGCTGACTCCGATTTTTACGTACGCACGAAAGGGGAGCGCTCCATCGCAGTCGGCTGACTTCGTTCGGATCGCGCGACTTCGTGGGTTTAGGGAGTTATCGTTTTGCGCCTTCGTCAAACCACCACCCCGTCAGCCTGCGGCTGCCACCC
>CAZMHO010000180.1:0-4356 GCA_964566085.1 uncultured Thermotogaceae bacterium
GCGAATTGATTCGTAACGACATCCCCGCGTGTCTCCAGATAGGTGAAATGGCGGTTTTCGGTTTGGGTAAACGCAAAAAGGGTGAGGATCGGATAGAAATCGCCGCTCTGTTCCACCTTCACACCGTTGATAGAAAGGATGCGATCCTCTTTCGCGAAAGGATAGACGGTATCTTTTATCGTCGTTGAGAGGGTCGAGTACACGATTCCGATCATCTTCTGCGGATTGAGCGTCGTAAAGGCCCGAAGCGTGACCGGGATCGACTCGCCCCCCTCAATCATCAGATCGACACGCTGATCGGCGATACTTTTCAAGTCCGCGATCGATAGGGGGATTCCATTCAGCGATAGAAGCATCTTCCCTTTCCAATCCGGAAGGGAGTTTTCTGTTTCGAGCACGTAGTTGGTTTGCTGTGGAAAGACCTCGGGAACGATCTCCAAGGTGCGAACATCGCCTTCCCGGATAATCGTAGCCGAAAAACGTTCCTCCTTCTTGACCGCGTTCGAAAAATCGTCGAGGCCGAATATCCTGCGCCCGTTGACGCTGTGCAAGATATCTCCCGGCAGCAACCCGGCGCGCTCTGCCGGCGTATCGCCCCCCACTCTCTCGATCGCAATCGTCGGAATCCCCCAGATCGCGCAGGTCATCGTCATGAAGAGATAACCGAAGAGGATGGAAAAAAGAGGACCGGAAAACGCGATCAGAAAACGCTGCCAGGCGGGTTTCGCGTAGAAAACGCCCTTTATTTCCTCCTCCGTATGGCTGGTATCCGTCGGGTCTTCTCCCGCCATACGCACGTATCCTCCCAACGGAAAGATATTGATGCGGTACTCGACACCGTCTTTGCCCGTTTTCGAGAAGATCTTCGATCCAAACCCGATTCCAAACTGAAGAACCCGCACTTTGAACAGTTTAGCGAAAAGAAAATGCCCGAGTTCGTGGACTAACACAACAATCGTAAGAATCACAATAAATAAGATGATCTCCAAATGCTTGCTCCTTTATCGATGATTTCTTAGTTCAAAACCAATTCCGAAAATCTGTTTAAAATCGGGTAATGAATATGAAGACGAAAAAAGTGATCAAAAAACCGTGATTGGGGCCGATTATTGCTGTCGGATCGGGAGGTGTATTTTCAACGCGGCCCCCGGCAAGAGGTACATATCGATCAGCCCGGGGTTATACCGCTTGATTTCCTCTACCGTAATGCCGTAGGCCTGCGCGATGTCGATGAGCGTATCGCCTTTTTGGATCACATAGTCGAAAAAATAAGGTTGAGCGAGTGTCTGCCAGGCTGGATCCAAATGGACGTTCCCGTATTTCATGGCCCAAAAAAGGTATGGCAGCGGGGATATGTCCAAGATTTTGATCCCCGGAACAGTTTTTTCCAACGCTTCTCTCGAACCAAAAAAACCGATTCTTTGAGGCTTATCAAAGGTTCTCAGAATCAACCGTTCGCCCTTCGGTTTCGTCAAATCGAGAAAGTAGGGTTCTCCCCATAAGGAGAAGAAATCGGCGGGTGAACGGAAGAGGATTTCTCCGTTGACGATATCCAAGGCCGAAGCGGAACGTTCCAGCAACTTTCGGATGCTGACGTCGTCCAGATACAAGGTGCCGAATACATCCTTTTCGAAGAAGGCGATTGTTTCCTGCGGGGTTGCCTGGAGCGGAAGGCTTCTTTGGAAGAAGATCGCCAAGTCCATGGGGAACAGGCTCTTCATCATGATTCCCATCATACTGTAGAATGGTATTTCGAAAAGAAAGCTTTTCCCTTCGGGGTCAATCGGAAAAGAGCGTTCCATCCAGCGAGAAAAGTCTGCCTGAAGCGTTTTCAGATAATCCGGAACTTCTTTCTCGACGGGAATCTTCATCTCAGTGATCAGAAGACCGTACTCCAAGTCGACACGATAAATCGCGGTTTTTCTGGGAATCACCATCGTTTTGGATCGCAAACTTTCCGGAACGATTCGGAAATCAGGATTATCGGCGACGAGGACGATGGCGTCGTAGGAAAGGAAGTTTACCTCTTTACGCAACCGTTCATACCAACTGGAAGGTACTTCGGTGACGTTGGCAAATAGGACGTTTTTCTTACCGACATTCCGGGCGTGATAGATCGGCAGCCCGGAGGTTTCATCCCTGTCGGTGGCCACGATCTTGACGGAAGGGGGGAGCGACTGAGCCATCGGTGCGACGCCTCCGGCCAAATCCTTACGCGTCGGCAATACGACTTCTATTTCGAGCATCTCGAAAAGCGCGTTCCAAGGGGTTTGATCCATTGTCGGCGAGAAGATCTGAGAATAGAGGCTGAAAAGGGTTGTCACTTGGGTATTCCCGCTGCAGACAACGATCTTTTCGGCGCCGGTATACTGGTTTTTCAAAAAGTGCCGCAACTGGAAGGCTTGGTCAGGAAAAGCCTCTTGCGCTTGCACGACTGCGAGATAGAAGACTTGACAAAATCCAAGCGCGTACGAGATAACGAAGAACCATAGGATAAAGAGCAATCTTTTCTTCATGCCGTCCTCCTTATCTTCAAAGAAACGGAAGGAGCGTCCGTTTCGTTTCTTCGGAGATATTTCGCTGAACCATAAATTATAACACTCTTAACGGTGAAATGTACCTTTTTGGGAGGACGGGCGACTTTCTATCCCAATTTCCCCTGCACTCTGGGGCAAAAATCGCGCGGTATTCGCCTGAATGGCGAATACCGCGCGTCTCTGACGTGATTTCTCTTGGCGCGTACTAAGGTAGAACGTATCGCGGCCCGAGGGGGTATCAAAGGTTACAACCCTTTGCCATTGATCTTCGAAATATGATCGTAGGAGGCTAAGTCCAAAAGCCCGTGTCCGGAGAGATTGAACACGATGGTCTTCGATTGGTTGTTCGCTTTGCATTTTTTCGCTTCTTTGATAGCGGAGGCGATGGCGTGGGCGGATTCTGGGGCGGGAATGATCCCTTCCGTAAGAGAGAAGATACGGGCGGCTTGGAGGATTTCCTCTTGAGTCAAATCGTCCGGCCTAACCAGCTTTTCCGTGACCAATCGGCTGACGATCGGACTGGCGCCGTGGTATCGAAGCCCTCCCGCATGGATCGGGGGCGGCAGAAAGTCGGAGCCGAGCGTGCACATCTTCAAAAGCGGTGTCAGGTGGCCGGTATCGCCGAAATCATACCGAAATTCTCCTTTCATGAGCGATGGACATGCTTCCGGCTCCGAAGCGACGATCTCCAAGTTGGGGTCTTTTAACCGATCGGGGATGAAGGGAAGGACAAAACCCCCGAAATTCGATCCCCCTCCTACGCAAGCGATCAGAATATCGGGTTTGATATTCATCATCTTGAGTTGTTTCTTCGCTTCTTGACCGATAATCGTTTGATGAAGCAACACATGGTCCAAAACGCTTCCGAGGGCATACTTTGCGTTTGGGCTTTTTACAGCGACTTCCACGGCATCGGTGATCGCCATGCCTAAGGAGCCGTTGCAGTTGGGGTCTTTTTCCAAAATCGCGCGCCCGTGTTCGGTTCTCTCACTGGGACTCGGATAGACTTCGGCTCCGAAGAGATGCATCATTTGTTGTCGGGCGGGTTTTGCCAGATAGCTCACCCTTACCATATAGACCTCGACTGCTAAACCGAATTTCTTCCCCGCATAAGATAAGGCGCTTCCCCACTGCCCAGCCCCAGTTTCTGTGACGAGTTTCTCGATTCCTTCCTTCCTATTGAAGTAAGCTTGCGCAAGCGCGGTATTTACTTTGTGGCTACCGGAAGGATTCAGGCTTTCGTTTTTGAAATAGATCTTCGCAGGCGTTTCCAGATACTCTTCCATCCCTGTCGCATGAACAAGCGGGGTTGGCCGATAGATCGCGTATTCGTTCCGTATCTCCTCCGGTATCGGTATCTCTCTTTGGAGAGTAAACTCCTGCTCGATCAACCCATCCGGGAAAATCGGCTTTAGTTCTTCCGGGCGAGCCGGTTGATTAGTGCCGGGATGCAAAATCGGATCCAGTTGAAAGGGAAGATCGGCTTTCACGTTATACCAGTAGTAAGGGATCTCCTCCGGTGACAAGATGATCTGCTCTCTTTTCTTCATACGCAATTACCCCCTTCGATTGTTTGAAGATTGATTTTTAGCAAAAAAAGCGGGGAACTTATCGTTCCCCGCTTCAGACTTATTTGAACCCTTTTAGGCGACCAAAGAGCTCCCGTCTGAAACGGGGAGTCTCCACCACCAAATATTCTTACAAGATACGGTCGCGCTTTCGGGCATCACGTTCATGATTTTCCTCCGAGTAAAATTTGCCCTATTGTACCAGAAATCCGAACGGTTGTCAAACTTTCGCATTCTTCGTATTTTGGCCC
>CAZMHO010000181.1:0-4352 GCA_964566085.1 uncultured Thermotogaceae bacterium
ACCGACGTGGGATTGTCGATCCCCTACCTCAGCCGAGCCGGTATGCGAAGTGTATTCGAACAACTCTTGGAGTTGGGACCGATGAGAAAATGCCTCTATTCCTCGGATGCCCATTTTATACCAGAATGGTTTTATCTAAGCGAAAAATGGGCGAAAATTACGGTTCAGAACGCTCTTCAAAAGATGCGCTCCGAAGGGGAGATTTCAGAACGATTCGCTATCGATGCCTATATCGGTATATTTAATCGGAATGCCTCAGAGTTATACGCGATCGGGCAGTCTTCAAGCAAAACCGTATACTGACGAGTAAGCATTGCGTTTCGTCAGAAAGGGGGTAAGGATGGAATTTTTACGTTTAGCAGGAGAACGATCGACGATAAGAAGCTACACCCCGCAAATCTTGTCTGAAGAGCTGAAAACGACCCTGCTCGCGCTGAGCGAGAAATTGTTTTTTCTGCCCAACGCGCGCGCGATAAGCTGGAAACTGGAAGAAGACTCGAAAGCCTTAGGCCGCTTTTTTGCCTATGTCCACGAAGACAACGTCTCTTCCGGTATTGAGTACGGCTTCGAAGGAGAACAGCTAATCCTACATCTCGTGTCACAGGGTTATGGAACGATGTGGCAAGCGATCGGAACGGATGAAGAGGTACCTGCTTACCTCCGTTTCGGGAAACCGAAAGAAGAAAACTTGAAGGCGAAGTTTTTCAAGACACTCGTCAGAGGTGGGGTAAGAAGACCTTTTCAAACCTTTATCAAAGGGGACCAAGGATTGATCGACGAACGGCAAAGGCGGATTATCGAAGCCATGATCCTATCGCCTTCGGCTTTAAACAAGCAGCCATGGACCTTTACGGTTCTCTCCGACCATACTCTTCGTATCGAGTTGACGGACAAAAAGCCCCTCAATTTTATCGATCTGGGTATCGTCCTCTCCCACGGCGCGATGGGTTACGCCGAAACATATGGCTCTTTTAACTTGAAAAAGCGGGAGATATTCATCTGGGATCTGAGCTACTAAGGGATTAAGGAAATAAGAGGGATTCCGTAGAATTGTATTTACGAAACGACACCTACGGGAGGCATACGATGAGAAAAACGCTTGGGATAATCCTTTTTTTACTTCTTTCCTTAATGGCCTTTGGAGATATTATCTACTTAGCCGACGGATCAAAACTATCCGGGAAGATTCTGAGTTTTCTAGGCGACGAAGTGGAAGTCTTGCTGGAAACCGGCCGCTCTATGAGATTGAAAACAAGCCAAATCATCCGCATCGAACCTCTTGATACTTCTGTGATGGGAACATCGAACGCTGCGATAGGAGGGGCTTCCGCGCAGATCGCATCGGTACCCGGTCAATGGTCGCAAGGATACTCCGTAACCGGTGTGCCCGAAGCAACCGGATACCTTCCGGCGACAGAAATCCCCGTCATGTTTGGAGACCCGGAAACCGAGATGCGGAAGAGGCTATTGATGTACAGCGAGATGAAAAAAGAACCCTGGGTCGCCGCAGAACTTTCTTTGCTTATCCCGAGCGCAGGACATTTGTATACGGGCGAGTGGGAAAGAGGTTTCCTCTTCTTGGGCGCAAAAGCCGCTTTCTTAGGTGTCGCAATATTCGGATTCTTACCCATGGATACGGGTGATACGGACGATGACGGAGACCCGATTATGGCTTCCACCAGCACCTTTCTCGGGGCTATCGGAGCAGGAGGATTCGCGCTTTTCACGCTCCTCGAATTCGTCGACTCCTACTATGCGGCAGAACGCTATAACCAGGTTTTAAGACTTCGATTAGGTATCGAACAATTCGATCCGATGATGTTGCCAACCTTCAGCAAATAAAAAAAAGAAAAGCGTATCGCGCGCTTTTCTTCGTTCTCGTTGGATGTAATTCTCTGAGTAGCCAGCTCAAACCAGGATTTCCGATGGCGCACGAAACGGACTGCTTATGGCTGCTTCCTTCCGGACCTGACCAGGTTCACAGTGTTCCGTCGCATCGGGCCCAGCTCTCAACACCGCTTGCCCAGTATCCTTAGACCCAATTCGACCTCGGTTAAGCATCAGCCCCGCTATAGTGGAATTCGGGTTCAGGAGACCACTACTCTCCCACCTGCGCGATACGCAAAGGATATTCTACCATATTTTTCTCGATTTCAAACAGCGCCTTCTTTCCGCTTCGTGCGAAAGCGGCGTCGGTATGTTACAAACCGCTGCGGATCGTCGTTAAAAATGTATGATTTAGATAGTTTTCCAGAAGTTCTTGTCTTCCGGAAGAAGGCAAAGCAACGGCCGTATCGATAATTTCGCTTTCCAAGTGCCGGATACTTGCGGTCCCGCTCTCGATCCGAGCGCCGATGCCGGTCTCGAAAGAAGCGTAACGGTCCCGTATGAACCCTTCTATATACCCATCCTCTACCATTTTCCGGGCCATTTTCAAGCCGACGGCGAAGGCATCCATCGCCGCTATATGCGCGTAAAACAAGTCTTTCTTTTCATAAGAGCCGCGTCTGACGTGCGCGTCAAAGTTCAATCCACCTGGGGTTAAGCCTCCGTTGAGCAATATCTCGTACATAGCGAATGCCGTATCGTAGATATTGGTAGGAAAGTGGTCGGTATCCCATCCGAGTAGCAGGTCTCCCATATTCGCATCGACGCTCCCCAGTTTTCCGTGAATCCTCGAATACCGCAGTTCATGCTGAAAAGAATGACCGGCCAGGGTCGCATGGTTTGCTTCGATGTTGAATTTAAATGACGCGTCCAACCCGTACCGCTGTAGAAACGCCAGACAATGGGCGGCGTCGAAATCGTACTGGTGTTTCGTGGGTTCTTTCGGTTTCGGTTCGATCATAAATTGCCCTTTGAAACCGATCTCTTCGGCGTAGTCCAAAACGATTCGATAGAAGGCGGCTTGGTGTTCTAGTTCTTTCTTCATATCTGTGTTTAAGAGGGTATCGTACCCTTCTCGCCCACCCCAAAATACGTAGCCTTCTCCTCCCAACGCCAACGTGATTTCCAACGCTTTCTTCACTTGACCGGCCGCATAAGCGAAGACCTTTGCGTCCGGGGACGTCGCCGCGCCGTGAACGTACTTCGCGCTCCCGAACAAGTTTGCGGTTCCCCATAAATACCGAATGCCTGTTTCTTTCATTAATGTCTGAATATGAGGTAATACACGATCCAGCAACGTGTTTGACTGACGAAGGGTATCCAGTTCGGGAGCAAAGTCTCGATCGTGAGCGCAGAAGTAGGACACCCCGAGTTTGGACATGAACTCGAACGCGGCGTCCGCCTTCGAGATCGCGCGGTCATAAGGATCGGCATAGCGATTCCAGGAACGATCGAAAAACGGTTCTCCAAACATATCCCGGCCTTCCGCACAGAACGCATGCCAGTTAGCGACTGCGAACCGAAGGATCTCTCCCGCTCTCTTCCCGTCTACCAATTCTTCCGGGTTATAGTATCGAAAAGAGAGCGGATTGTCGGAAGCGGGACCTTCAAAACGGATTCTCTCTACATGCGGAAAGTAGCTTTTCATTTTTTTCCTCCATTTCTATTGATTGCGACAATCAAATAAAAGACGTCGTCAGTATTCGAAACGCTAATCACTCAACGAAAATACACATCGAAGGAGAAACGAAACGCGCGTCATCGCTAAGCGCTCGACGGCGCTATCATCAAAAAGAGGGCGAATGGCTTCCAGCTATAGAATAGCGATACCTTACGTGAAAACTGGTCCCTCGATTAACCTAACGAGCTTCTCAACCTCAAATCCAAGTCAAGAAAATCGTTGATCTCTTTAGAAAAGGCGATCAGCAAATACCACCAGTAAATGCCGAACGTGATGATGATGAAGAGAACGGTGAGGAAGATATTCCGATTCTTCATCCTACGGACTGAAGACATCATCGAACTTTGATATCCGGAATAAAACCGTTCTTTGTACTCCTGCAGCAGATGGGCGGTAGTAAAGGTTTTTTGCAGGTAAACACCCAAGAAAACGAACCCGACGAGATTGAAAAGCCAGCTATAGCCGGCAAACACAACCCCTAAAAAATAGAAGGCTAAATAAACCCAAAATGCCCACGGCTCAAATCGCAAGCTCTGCAACTTATATTCGAGTTCACGATAATCGCTGTTCTGTGGATAGACCGCCGTTAAGTGCCGCAAGACGAGCCGGGAGTTATCGATGTTGGTATTGAGCGCATGAGACCACTGAAAAATGACTACGGTTTGGAGGATAATGACGATTACACTCGTCAGAAAGCTTAGGGTAAAGATGGCGCCTCCGGCGAGGATACCGATGATATCTCCGGAAAACGCGCTCCATGCGGACGTCGCTAATCCTGTGACGG
>CAZMHO010000182.1:0-4324 GCA_964566085.1 uncultured Thermotogaceae bacterium
GAATCTTCGGGAACTTTTTCGTGATTAGTTTCCAGAGAAGTTCTTCCTTTCCTTTTTCCATTCCTTTTTCTATTCCTTTCTCTATTCCTTTCTCCATTCCTTCCTGAAGAAGCTTTTCCGCAATGGTTTGCATCTTTCCACTCCTTTCTATCGATACCGCTTTTATCTGTTCTTTGAGTTCTTCTTTATCCACGTCCGTCCGGCTGTAAAACAGATAGCGAATATACGCTTCAAAATACTTTTCCACCTCTTCCGTCTTCCTCAATTCGTCGAAAGCCTTCACTCCTTTGATCACCGTTTCCATAACGTTTTTCGCGTCTTTGTCAAATATCGCCCGGACAATCTCAAGGAAGATTCGCAACTTGATCGTTCCCCGTATCTGCTCCTGATTTATCGGCGAAAAATCATACACCAGGTATTCATAATCCGGTATATGCTTTTTGAAATTTGCATTGATTTCTTTTTCCTTTCCAAACAATCCCGAAAAACTTCGCGATATCGTCCATTTTTTGTTCCCGTGATAAAAAACGATCGGTACGATCATCGTAAGCGTTTTTGTATGTTTAAACGATTCGTCCTTTTCCCATATCCCGGTCATATACTTCAATAATTGTAAACTGACCGGTCTGTCAAGATAGCTCTTATGCTCAAACAGGAGGTACACGTACGCTTCTTCGTTTTCCAATCGCGCTCGAAACAGCAGATCGGAAAAGTATTCCTGCAGCTCTTTTTCTACAAAACTATCCTTTTCCGCCGTGATCGATTCGAGGTCTATGAGTCGTACCATCTCTGCGGGAAGGTAATTTTGCAGGAAATCGCGGATGATCTCCCGTTCGCTCATAACTTCTTTGAAAAAACGGTCGTGCGGGTTGTTAAAAGTATCCACGATTAATCCCTCCGAAAACACGTCATCGTTGTTATTATAACTTAAGTCAAACTTTTTCGGTGATATTCCTTCCTCATGTCGGTCTCTTTTTTCCGTATAAATTTACAGGCGTATGAATATAAGCCCGTTAACCGGTCATTTCTTTCCGAAATGAGCCATTATCGGTTCGCGCCCGTGAGGATATTACCGAAAGGATTACCATTTCTTTCGTAGGGGCGTATCAATATACGCCCGTTTATTTCTGCATGCGAGCGGGATCATCAAGCGCGAATCGCGAGACTTCGTGAGCTTCCGAAGTACCCCCGTTGGTTACCCCGCGATAATCCACGTGGTAATCGCGGCGTTAGCGTTCTTTACCTTCGCGACGGCGCGATACCTTCTCCCCAGTGACTTCTCGATGTTTTAACCGTTCTCCTTTGGTTCTATCACGTAAATCCCGTTTGCTTTAAGCTGCTCCAAAGCAGAAGCGGTGTATCCGTTTTGCGAGTAGACCGCGAACAGGCTTTTTGATGTTTCTTCCCCGATCGTTTGCCTGATCTCAATCCATCGTTCCGCTTCCCGTTTCCCATACTTGCCTTTCGTGTCTTTCACGTCGATCCACAGCTCGACGTTTCCTTTCACGATCAAATCGATCTCTCGGTCTTGCAGTCCAACTTTTACTTTTTTGCGCTCCAAAATACTTTTCGGTTTGATGATCAGGTCAATCCCGTTTTCCGCGATCTCTTTCAGGTTGAACGGTTTCTTGAGCCGTTCTCTCACCAGGTACTCGCGGAACTTTCCCTTTTCATAGTTCGTCTTCCCCATCTCTTTCCGAATCTCATCCCGGATATCCGGTACGAAATTGTCGATTTCTTTTTGGTAGATTCTGCGAAAGACCAGTTCATACGTGATATCTTTGGATATTTTATAGTCGAAGTTCGTTTCTCCCTGAGAGATCAAATCCGCTTTGATCAGCTGATACAGCTTCTTCTCCAGTTCAAAGTCCGTCATGTCCAATTTCAGGTCTTTGATCATCTGCGCCCGTGTCCGTTCTTCTCCCGCACGGAACAAATACAGCATCAACCGTTTCGCGTTCTTTTCGTTCACTTCGTAGAACACCTTCGCGATGTATTCGATCCAGGTTTTGAATATCTCTCCGCGTGTGATTTCTTCCGTATACGTCGTGATGATGTTGTCTTCGTTCGTGTAGTCCTTTGTTTCGTTGTATCGGGTGGTAAACAGCGCTTTGATATACAGCGGGTCCCCTTGTGTCAGATTCCATATCTTTTCTACCGATGGTTCGTTCACCGCCGTTCGCGAAGCTTGCGCGTAGCGTCGGATCGCTTCTTTCGCTTCGTCTTCCAGCAGGTTGCCCAAGGGATATTCCGCGAATCGTCCGGTCAAGTGCCGAATGATATTGATCAATCCATGTACTTCGCTTCCGGAGATGATCAACGGCGCTTCTTTCTTTTCTGCCAAATCGAGGTAGGTTCCGCTTAACGGAAGGAGTGTATTCCTTTGCTCATCATAGATGTATCCGTTGATGTTTTGAAACTCATCCAGTATCTGTACGATTTTGATTTTCTTAACGGCCGCAAGCGCAGCAGGAAGTCTGCTGGCCGTGTTCCACATTCCATCGCCGTCTCCGGCTTTCTTTTTTTCTTTCATTGTTTCGTAAGCATCCATCAAATACGAGTCGTCTTTCAAGAACGGACCCAACTTCTCAAAACTAACCGGATAAGACAGGTACTTGTCTATTCGATCGCGGAAAGAAAGGAATTGCCCCATAAAGATAGTAAAAAAATCTTCCGCAAAACCGGACAGTGTAATTGGCTTATCCTGAATTGAATAATAGAACGGAATCACGTTACTCACCGGACTACTCCAAAGAATATTGAAAAGCCGCTGTAGAAACGCCGTTTTCCCCTTCTTCCTTCGCGCGACGATCGCCTGACTCTTCGCGAGGTTATTTTGCAGATAATAATACCAATCGCCGAAAAAGTAGTCGAACTCCTTCTTTCGTCCGACGAAGAGGGTGGTATCGCCGATTTGCTCTGGCAAGGCATACGTAATCGTTTCCGGCATCGTGAACATCGCTTTCACCCGCTTTGATTGTGTTTACAGGATTATAACATATCGATTCAGTAAGATTTTACGAAGATGTCCGACCAGGCGGGCGAATACTCATTCGCCTTTATACATACCGAAGACATTATAGTTCTTTCGTAGGGGCGTATCAATAGTCGCCCGTTTTTCTGGATAAACGAATCAGTTCCTCAATAGCAGAAAAATCCTGCGGCTTACAGAAACCGATCCAACTCCTTCGGGTCTTTCATGTCCATCAATTCGAGTCCGAGAATATCCAATTGGTCAACCCTTAACGTTTTCACCTTTTCATAATATGTATAGGGAATCTTCGGGAACTTTTTCGTGATTTGTTTCCAGAGAAGTTCTTCCTTTCCTTTCTCCATTCCTTCCTGTCTGAGCATATCCGCTATCGTTTGCATCTTTTCGCTCCTTTCTTCCGATACCGTTTTCATCAGTTCTGCCAATTGGTGGAAATACTCCCTTCCCATTGTATCGAACAGGTAGATCATGCAGACCTGGAAAAACCGTTCATTCGCTTCTGTCCACGGCAATTCTGCAATTGTGACAGTAACTCTGACCATCGCCTCCCGGATGGCTTCTTCACCCCTGAGCGCTTTCATTCTTATCGCGTCCAAATAGATACGAAGTCGTATCGCCCCTCTGACATCTTCCTCACTTAATGACGCAATTTCAAACACATTATATTTGAAATTCGGGATGTATTCTTTCAAGTCCGCATCCATCCGTTCGAAGTCTGCAAAGCGGTTTAAAAACCATTGTGACGCTTCCCATTTCTCGCTTCCCTGGTAAAAGACCACGGGAAGGATCACCCTCTTCCTTTTGCATCTTCACCCGAAAGAGCAGATCGAAAAAGTACTCCGAGAGGTCTTTCTCGATATAGCCGTCCTTTTCTATCGTTATCGATTCGGGATCGATTAACCGGACGATCTTCGGAGGCAGATAGTGTTGGAGAAAGGACTTCGTGGTTTCGATATCCCCCATGACTTCTTTGAAGAACTTATCGTGTGGTTTGTTGATCTTTTCCACCGGGTATCCCTCCGGAAAAATGTCTCATCGGTATTATACCCTAAGGCGGGATTTCCATAAAAGTAAAAAAACGTGTACTCGTGGGCTTTTCGTTTTCTATTTGTGGGCGAATGTTTATTCGCCCCTACAAAGGCATGACCGAAAACGTTGCAGTTCTTTCGTAGGGGCGTATAAATATACGCCCGCGGTTTGGATTCCGATAACCCGTTCATCGGCCATTTCCAAATACCCGCGCGAATGCTTATTCTCTCCGCCGTTCCCTCTTTTACGTACGAGCCCCTTCCGCGAACACTTACAGAAACCGATCCAACTCCTTCGGGTCTT
>CAZMHO010000183.1:0-4311 GCA_964566085.1 uncultured Thermotogaceae bacterium
AAAGAGCTCTTTACCGGAAAGGCTCGTAAGCCCCAACTCGACATCCGTTCCGAGAAAGATCGTCACAGCGCCCGCCTTTTGGGCGTAGCTTTCGATCTCCGTCACCAACTTCCTTCCGATCCCCTGTTTTTGATACTCCGGAAGCACGACGACGGGGTGCATCTCCCACGCGGTAACTCCGTAAGCGGGGCGAAGACCGCACCATCCCATCAACTGGCTGCCCTGCATGTACCCGATCGCCAAGTACCGCTCTTTCAGACATTCCGCAACCTCTTCTCTCGCCTCTTCTAACGTTTTCCAAGAAGTCTCCGTAATGTCTTTGCTGGCGTGATAAAGCACGGAAGCTGCTTGTTCCAAAAGATCTGCGTTTGCGGTATGCAAATCGACAAAAGCGCCATTGTGAGGGCTTGTACAGGACCGTCTCGGCGTATTCTTCAAATCCAACCGGATCACTTCTTCCCCTTCCTCGATTACCCCGGTATCCGTAAAACCGTAGGAAAGGTAAAAGCGGTACGGGCTTACTCTTCCTAGATGGCAAGAAGAGTAGAGCGTTTGATATCCTTCTTTCTTGAGTTTTTCGGACAGTAGATCCAACGCTTTTCTACCATATCCTTTCCTTTGATAGTCCCTCGCGATCATAAATCGCCAAAGAAAAGCGAAGGGTTTATCTTCGGCCGGTATCAAAGTCCCTATCTTCTCCTCCGGGGCGATATCGACCATCATGAAACCAATCAACGTGTCTCCCAACGCGATCGCGCGATGCCAGGCTTCCGGATGAAAATGAGCTTCCGCTATCGAATACGCGTTCTGAGCCACACATTTGGATTGGCCGGGCGTTAATGTCCGACTCAATACGCAGACGTCCCGAAAGTTTGAATCTGTAACTTCTAAGAAGTGTAATGCGCTTTCATTCCGAATCATTTGAGCACCCCTTTTCGAAAACGCGTAAAAGCGGAACCAACCGTAAACTTTACTCAGAGATCGGGTCGGTATCGATTTCTTTTCGGACGATCTCCCATTCTTCTTGCATCAGGCTTAGCATCTCTTTCAACCATATCATGTCGCCTCCCGCGTTTTCTTCGACTCGATTCGCCAACTGCGCGAGGGGATTCATAAACAAATTCATCGCGGCGCCTTTGATTTTGTGCGCGACTAAGGTTATCTGCGAAACGTTTTCTTTCGCGATCGCGTTCTCCAACATCTCCAAATCGCCGATGAACTGAGAGATCATCGTTGTTTTGAGCTCTTCATAGATTTCTTCATTTCCTTCGATCAACTCCGCGAATCGTGCTCTTTGAAAATGGTTGGTATCTGCTACGGGATGAGTCGCTTTCGGCCCCTTTTCAGCTTCCTCTACCGACAAGTATTTTTGAAGGGTCTTTTCCAGTAGCGTTTGGTCGATCGGTTTACTCAGATAATCATCCATACCGGCTTCCAAGCACCGCTCCCGTTCGCCTTTGACAACTCTTGCGGTTACAGCAATCATCGGCGTTCTCCTTTCTCCTTCTGCTTTTCGGATCTCTTTCGCTGCGGTATACCCATCCATCTCTGGCATCTGAATATCCAAGAAGACAATATCCGGCGGTTCCGATCGATAAGCCGTGACCGCTTCCACACCGTTACTTGCCTCAACGATCGTGGCCTTCGGAATGAGCCTATTGATGAGCGCTTTAATCAGAAGCATATTCGTTCGTGCATCCTCGGCGATTAAAATCGTGGGCGACCCTCTGAAGACTGCCGCATTCTTTTCCCCATCGTCTGGGAGCATATTCCCACTCCTTTCCAACTGCTTTAGGTCATGTATGGATTCTAACAGACCGTATACATGAAAGCGTTTCAACGGTTTCGTTAAGAGATAGGAGATTCCTAACTGCTGGCTCTCCTGCTGTATTTCGGATTTTGCACCGACTCCGTGCATCAGGATTACGGGGGGAGTGCGCAGATTCAAGTTCAGTTTATCTTTGATGACCCTGATCGTTTCCAACCCGTTCAGGTAAGGCATCTGGTAATCGATAAAGACGGCGTCGAAAGAGGAGATCAACCCGTCTTCTTTTAAGGCTTCAAAACCGCTTTCAACCGTCTTTACCTCGTAATTGAACGGCTCGAGATAGGTTTTTAGGAGTAGACTGCTGCTCTCATTGTCATCAATGATATAAGCATAACGGCGCGGTAACTGTTTTTTTATGACGCTCTGAGGTATTGGTTCATAGGGGAGCTCGAGCGTAAAGAAGAAGCGGCTGCCATGATTCGCCTGACTTTCAAAGCCTATTTGCCCGCCCATTTTTTCGACAATCCGATTTGAGATGACGAGACCTAAACCGGAACCCCCGTACTTGCGTGTCATAGACACATCCGTTTGAGAAAAAGCCTTAAAGAGTTTCTTTCGGTTCTCCTGAGAGATCCCGATACCGGTATCTCTCACCGAGAAACCAAAAATCCCGGTATTTGACGCCGAATCTTTCTCAAGGAAAGAAATCCTCAATTCCACTTCGCCTTTTTCGGTGAATTTTACGGCATTGCCGACGAGATTGATGAGGACTTGCTTGAGCCGAATAGGATCCGCAACCACAAAGCGAGGGGTTCCGTGATCGATGCTCAAGAGCAATTCAATCCCTTTTTGCTCGGCGGTGAAGGCGAGGATGTCAATCGCTTGTTCAAGCATATTAAAGAGATCGATACGCATGACCTCAAGCTCCAGTTTGTTGGCTTCGATCTTGGAAAAGTCAAGAATATCGTTGATGACACCGAGCAGCGATACTGCCGATATGTTGGCATTGGTGACGTATTCGCGCTGCGCATCATCTAATTTGGTTCCCGTTAGGAGATTAGTGAAGCCGATGACTCCGTTCAGGGGGGTACGTATCTCGTGGCTCATATTGGATAAAAAATCCGACTTGGCTTTATTCGCTTCTTCCGCTTGCTCTTTCGCTCGGAGGAGGTCTTTTTCCATCTGTATTTTTTGCATGAGTTCCGAAACCGTATTGGCCAAGAGTTTTACGAGCGCGATATCTTCTTCGTCCCATTCTTTCCTCCGATGGAACGAATCCAATCCGAGATACCCGATGAAACGGTTTTGCCGGTCACGGATCGGAACGTCCAGAAGCGTAATGATCCCTTTATTCTTGAATGCTTTTTTCTCGTTGGCGGCTTCTTCCGGCATTGCCTCGACGTTTTCGATCAATAAATAGTCGTTCTTCGTGATCGCATTCGAAAACCAAGGCACTTCATGGGATGCAAAAGAAAACTTTTTCCCTTTTCTGATCGGTTTTCCGAGCGCATTCCATTCGTTCGACAAGAGTATGAAAGCTCCCTCGTCCTGAGTCAAAAACAAGCACCCGCGATCGATACCGAAGAATTTGCAGGCGTCTTCTAACATCCGGCCCACGATTTCATCGGCGTTGTCAATATTGGCGCTGATGAAGCTGGAAGAAACCCTTCCCAACATCTCGCTGAACTTCGCCTGATGAATCACTTGAAGCTCTATCAGTTTCCACTTCGAAATGTCGATGAAGGTTTCCAGGATCTTCTCTTCCCCAAGAACTACGATTTTCTTGATTGATTTAATCACTGGTACCTTTTTGTTTTCGCTTACTCGTAAAACGGATTCCTCGGAGTCGATTTCTTTACCGTCAGTTTTTAAACGGCATCCGTCTTCAGGCGTTCCGCAAAGGAACTGTCGACAATCTTTGCCGAGGACGTTCTGTTTGGAATTTTCCAAGAGATTCAACGCCGTCGAATTCACTTGCTCTATTTCGAAGGTTATCGGATCGATAATGACGATGCCTGCCCCGACGTTCTCGATGAGGGTCTGTCGGGTTTCTATGTTCTTTCTCAAATGCTCTTCGGCATTTTTTCTTTGGGTTATGTCCCTAACCATGGAGAGAACTTCGTGTTCGTTTAGCTTGACCGCTCGCAGTTCGAAGTATTCGCGCCCGGCGGGCGCATCGATAGCGTACTCGGACACCGCGAGTTTTCCGGTGGCAAGCGCTTCGGCAATGACTTTGCTTCCGATCTTCGCGACCTCGGGAGACATGACTTGCGCCAAGGTCTTGCCTAAAAAAGACTCTTTCGGATAGAACAAAAGTCCGGAATCCCCGACACAATCAATAAAGTGGCCTTCTCTATCCATGCGAAAAAGAAGATCCGGTATCGCCGAAATGATCGCCCGGTTTTTGCTTTCGCTTTCGGAAAGGGCCTCTTCTACCGAGCGACGGGACAAGAGCTGCTCGACTAATCTCACGTACACTTCCAGCAGCTTCAAATTGCGGGCGAAAGCCGCGGATCCGATGAATAAACAGAAGTAGCCGTCAA
>CAZMHO010000184.1:0-4309 GCA_964566085.1 uncultured Thermotogaceae bacterium
TATACCACCGCCGTGGAGGATTCCTCTCATACGACCCAAAAAGCCTTCGGATATATCATGAGTCAAACAAATCCCCGGCTGGGTGTGGCGACGCATTTTCAAGTGAACGAGGACACCGCCGAGGATGCGATGAAGGATATCCGTGTCTGGTACCAGGGACCGGTCACCCTGGCCGTGGACCTGCTGGTGATTAACGTTTCCAAAGACAACATCCGACAGCGTTATGCGCATGTTTCCGATTTTAGTTGGTACCCGGCGCCGAAACTGTATCCCCCGGACCAACTGGCGTCACCGAAGTATCCCTCACCGCTCGCCCAGCTCAACCATGCACTATTGGAGCATGTTATTCCGGCAAGCGTTTACGAAGAGGGGACGAAGTAACCCCACGTATTTGTCTGGCGCCGAACAAAAGTTCGGCGCTCTTCGTACAACTCCTCTTTTCCGAAGGGTATCTCGCGGTCCCTGCTGTTACCGCGCGATAACGCGCTTCCTTTTAGAATCCCAGAAGTAAGGCACGCTGCCCCGAAATCTTGCGGCAAATTTCTCGTACGAAACTGTGAACTTCATTGCCGGAAACAGATGAGGTATAATCGAATATACTCAGCGCAAAGGTAACTACGATAAAACGACGGAAGCACTTAAAGCGGTGAATGCATTCCCGGTACAACGAACGGTAAGCTAAAGGAGGGGACTGGTATGGGAATCCCGAATAAAGTAGCGTTCTCGTTATATTTGCTTTTGGTGAGTCTGTTTCTGCTTTCTTGTGGCGCCTCGATTCTACCGGAGCCTCCCGTTATTCCGGGCTTGAATGATCCGGGTTTGTTCAACGCGATTATGACCATTGCGGGGGTTGCCGATCCCTTTCAATATACTCAAGAAGGCCATTCGTTTCCGATTCTTCCGGATACGCAGGAATGGGAGTTTGCGCTTGTAGCGCGTCAAAACGTTCTTTACACCGTTCGGTTTCTGGACTCCGTAATCGGACCTATAGCGGGAAAGTACACCCTGGATTTATGCGGGTTAGAAGAAGGAAATTACCCGATCGAAATTACAGCCTCAAGCGCGCTTGCCCATTTGAGAGCGGGAGCGGAATCGAATCCCCTCGTTTCCGGCAGGGATTCGACGGTTTTTTTCTGGATTGCGATCGCCGAAACGGATCCGGAAACGGTTTTCTACATTTCTCCCACCGGCGACGATAACGCCTCCGGCAGCTTGCAATCGCCCTGGCGAACGCCGTATTTGTCCGTTTCGAAGCTTACTCCCGGAGATACGTTGATCTTTCTGGATGGGGAGTATGTGATCTCCGACTTCGACAAGATCATGATTCCGCCGACGGGGGCGGAAGGCGCCTGGATCACGCTGAAAGGCGAACCCGGCCACAAGCCGGCGATTATGGGGACGAATAACCTGTATTCCGCGATCATCCTTTCGAACGTATCGTATATCAAAATAGAGAATCTCGAATTCACCGCGCATAACGGCGGATTTTTCCGAGACGCCATTAACGGGGTCGACGGCCCGATTCACCATATCCTCTTAGAAGACCTCCATATCCACCATATCGATGAGTTTGGGCTCAATTTCCGAGATGCCAATCATCTACAAGTACTCGGCTGCGTGATCGAATACTGCGGTTTCGGAGCCATCGGCGGCCCGGAAGCCGAAAACGGTGGCTGGCAGAATATCTTGATCGACGCGTGTGAGCTTTCTTACAGCGGACACTATTACCAAGGAGTCGAAGACAATCCCGCTAATCCCTACGATCGTCCGGACGGGTTCGGAATCGAACCTTCAAACGGACCGATAGAGATCGCTGACACGACCGCGCGGCATAATCGTGGAGATGGCCTGGATTCGAAATCAGAGAATACTTACATCCATCATTGTGTAGTGTCCAACAATTACGGCGATGGTGTGAAACTTTGGGGTGGCGGTTCGAAGGTTGAAAATACCCTCATCTGCGGAACCGGTGACGGAAACGTCGGATCGGGATGGTGCCCGTTAGTGATCAGCTATTGGGGGGCGCCGAACGCGCTTTTTGAGCTGAAGAACGTCACGATTGCCGATACACCCGACAGACAAAGCTATTCCGCACACATTCAATACGATTCGGCTGTCGCCATCCAAGTGGTTTTTAAAAACTGCCTCTTTGCAAATGCTTACGGAGCGGTTTACGTGCGTGACGGCGTGAACCTTACCGTCGATCACAACCATTTTTACCGACCCAATAATGAGGTACAGCTCGAGGCGAATGGGAGGACCTACACTTCCGCTCAGATCGCTTCCGGGCAGGCAGGCTCAGGAAACACTGTAGGCGACCCCTTATTCGTGAATCCCGCCTGGGGATCGGATGCTTTTGATTATCATCTCCAGGGGACGAGCCCTGCCGTGGATACAGGGACTTCATTAGGAGCGCCTTCTGACGATCTCGACGGGGTTGTCCGTCCGGCGGGCGCAGGAGTCGACAAAGGCTGCTACGAACGCGCCAGCACCACTCCCGTTGGGGAAGCCCTCATCATCGACCACCTGACCGCGAATATCGCGTTGATCCCGCAAAACTGGATCAACGCGGTAAAAAACAATTCCGTGCTTCATTATGCCAGAAGGTCACACGGGTCACAACTCAACGAAGGCGCGCAGCTGCTGGAAAACCAGAATTCCACGTACGCGTATTCCGAGTCTTGGTGCGCGTTACCTGCGCCGTCGAGCGCGTTACGCGTATGGAACGGTCAGACTCCCGCGGTAGGCGATTACGTTGACCCGGAAGCCTACTGGGCAAGCCCGGAAGGTCTCGCTACGACGCGGAGCATCCTCACCGCCAATCCTTCGATCAAGTACACGATGTGGTCGTGGTGTTCGGAGCTGGACTACTGGTCAGCGGAAGAGGTAAACGGGTATCTCGCGGCGATTTCCGCTCTTGAAGCCGAATTTCCGCAGGTAAAGTTCGTTTATATGACGGGAAACGCGCAGGCGGGAGGCGCCGAGGGTTGGAACCGTCACCTGCGAAACGAGCAGATTCGCGCCTATTGCCGGACGAATAAAAAAATCCTATACGATTTCGGAGACCTCGATTGCTGGTATAATGGCATACAGGCGACGACTACTTACGGGGCGAACACCTATCCGATCCAGCACGCCTCTTATAACGGCCCCGAATACAATGGCACCCATGTGAATCAGTTAAGCTGTTCGGGTAAGGGAAAAGCGTTGTGGTGGTTGACGGCGAGATTGGAAGGATGGGGAGGCATTTAAGAGAGGGTTCTGCCGATCGAAAGCGTCGGTGAAAGGAAATAAAGGGAATCGCTGTTCGGACATTCCGGGTATCGACGAAAAAGAAGGAGGTCAGAGGATGAAGAGCGGACGATCGTGGATGTGCGGCCTTTTAATCGGTATTTTGTTTTTGGCGTCGTGCGGGCCGGGGCAAGGGAACGGTATCACCCCGTTCATCGCCTTTACGTACGTCCCCGCTTACGGCAGCTTCGAAGACCTCGTGGGGAGGGTGGCCGGTGTCGTCCCCGTTCAGTATAAAGTAGCGGTGTATATCTTCGTCTGCGGATGGTACAACAAACCGAGCTGGGGAAATCCCGCGACCGCGATACAGGCGAACCGAACGTGGGTGACCGATATCACAACAGGCGGAAACGACGAGCGGGCGACCAGGATCGCTGCGTTCTTGATTCCCAATACCTATGACCCTCCCTTAACGAATGGGGAAGCCAATTTACCGCAGTCGTTGTATGACCATGCCGTCGCGCGCGTCGAGACGGAAAGGCAACCCCCTGCCGACCTGACCTTTTCCGGATATGATTGGATCATTAAACGTTCGGACACGCCCGTTGGACCCGGCCCGAACCGTTTCTCCGGCGAACCGGAGGACGTCTGGGTAGATGCGCAGGGACGGCTACACCTGAAAATCGTCAAAAAAGGAAACGACTGGTATTGCACGGAGGTCTACACCGCAGAGCCTTTAGGATACGGGACCTTTCGTTTCGTATTGGAGAGCCCAATCGATCAAATCGACCGATACGCAGTCTTGGGCCTCTTTACATGGGATCCGGACGCGCCAGAGCACCATTATCGGGAGATCGATATTGAGTTTTCACGATGGGGAGAGGTGTTGAATGAAAACACACAATACGTCGTTCAGCCCTGGGAGACTCCCGAAAACCTGCATCGGTTTGACACGCTACTGCAAGGGGTCCATTCCATCCACGAATTTGTCTGGGCCACGGATACCGTAACCTTTTCCAGCCGACAGGGCCAATCGCCCGGATCAGGCGAGATAATCGCGACATGGGTGTATGAAGGC
>CAZMHO010000185.1:0-969 GCA_964566085.1 uncultured Thermotogaceae bacterium
CGGAAACGCGCTCACGGGTATAAAAACGACTTCTGTCGTCTTGGTTTAAAGGATCCATAGTATCACGCCCGATATCGCAATCATCGGGAGGATGCGAAGGAATAGCTTCGTCATATCCGCTTTGAAATAGTCCGCCGTCAATACGGCGCAAAGATGAACTGGGGAGACGAGAACCCCGACAACCGACCAAAAGTATAGCCATGTGGCATCCGCCCCCATCGTCATCAGCAACGGCGTGGTGATACCGACTGTGCTCTGGCTGATGCCCGTCGCGATTCCAAGAAAGAGAGGCAACAGGGCGGTCATCCACCCCACACCAAGGTTCATCGCTTGAAAATCCGCGGCTAAAGATGCGGGGAATCCCACGCGGATTAAGTAGCTTTTGTAGACAAAGAACAGATACAACAAGAGATATACGTCCCATTTCTGTAGGGCCCCGATAAGCGCCGGGAACACGTGTTTTCGGCGAAGTAAAGAGTAGGCGCCGATGCAGATCAGCAAGGCCAAGTATCCTTCAATATTGAGACCGAGAATAAGAACCCCGATCAGTACGATGAACCCGACCAACCATAACCCCTTTAGCTCTCTGAGCGGCGCTTTCTTGATGCGGGGCAATCGGAAACCATTAAGAAAGAGCCATCCGCTGACGAACCCCGCTAAAAAGACAGGGAACAGCCTCAGCGAGAAAGAAGCCAAATTTTGACCGGTAAGCGAGACGATCAGGTACATCGCTGAATAAACCGGCCAGAAGAATTCCACCGTATGCCGGAACCAGTAGTTTGCGGCCAGGAGATAGTCCGGACTCTTGGACTCGGCTTCACCCAAATTCCTGGTCATAGGCGCGGTGAACATCGCCCCGCCCGGCATCGGAAGAAACCCGATCAATGTCGGCATAAACGCGATCGCCGTCGGGTTGTCGAACAGAGCTTGCGAAGAATGGGTAAAGGTTCTGGCGTCTCCCGAAAAGGT
>CAZMHO010000185.1:979-4301 GCA_964566085.1 uncultured Thermotogaceae bacterium
GAAAAGGTCAAAACGTGGCTGAAAAAGTATATCAGGAATAGGGTGCTGATGAGCTTATAGAAGGCCGGATCCGTATACGGCTCTATGATGCTCAAACCTAAAGAGAGCAGGTCAAACCTGAAGCAGATCAAGACGATGATGGAAGCCAGGATCGCCAGAAGTAAACGTTTCGTTTTTCTCTGCAAATAGATCAACGTCAGTAATGAAATCGAAATAGCCAATAAGGACAATGGGGTCACCTACACGTAGTATTGTGTGAGATTTTCAACACGGGTTTCGATATAGATTGGCGCCGACTTCCGGTAATCCAGGAAAAACGGCGGTGCGCTCTGATCGAACCAAGTGGCGATTTTTTGGGTCACGCCACCGGTGTTCTTCATAAGAACCAACGGTTTCCCGTAACTGTAAGCAGCGAATATCTCTATCGCTGTCCCCGAAGCGCCTCCGATTGAGATGACAAGATCGGCATTCTTCAGAAGAACGAAACTGCGCATCTGGAAATCTAAACCCGTATAGATCGGGTATTTCACATAAGGGCAAGGCTGCACGATCTCTTCGTCCGCGTCGTAGGGAAGGACTCCGAACACCTCTCCGTTTTCCGAGGAGGCTCCCATAGAGGCTAACGCCATAACCCCGTCTCGCCCTCCGCTCCAAAGAGAGTGCCCCAGCAGGGCGATTTGCTTCCCAAGTGTTAGGCAGAGTTCGCGTAACTCCCGAACGGGAGACTGGTCAACCTTTCCGGAATAACCGATTATGGCAATATGCATCGATCGACACCTTTCCTTCCTTCATGCTTCTTCTCCTTCATGCATCTTGTTCTGTATGATCCCTGAGATCTTTTCCCTGCACGCGGAAAGACTCAGAATCTGATTCGCTAATCCGGGATCGAACTGCGATCCGGCGCCTTTTTTCAGTTCTTCGAAGGCGATATCCGCGCTTATTCCCTTTCGATAAGGGCGATCAGAGGTCATGGCTTCAAGCGCGTCTGCGACGGAGATAATTCTCGATATATAGGGGATTTCCTCCCCTTTTAAGCCGACCGGATACCCCTGTCCATCCCAGCGTTCATGATGGAAAAGAACGAAATCCGCAATATCTCTTAACTTTTCTGATGAATGGAGTACTTCCGCCCCCCATTGCGGATGTTTCTGAATAATCGCATACTCTTCCGACGTGAGGCATCCTTTCTTCTTCAAAATATCCGAAGGAACCAGAATTTTGCCGATATCGTGAACTAATCCCGCCCAATAAATATCTTTAACGTCCCGGGAATCGAGCCGGGCGAGGTCATCGCCGGCGCGCAGTTCTTCCGCAATCACGGATGAAAGCAGCGCGACATTTTCGGAATGCCCTTGCGTGTAGGGATCGTATAGTTCGAGTATCTTGATGAAAGAAAGGACGATCTCTTTTTGAAATCCTTCCGACTGTTGGACAAAGGAACGGATTGCGAGAAAAGAAGAAGCAATGTTGGCGAAAGAGCTGAGTATTTCTATATGTTGCTCGGAAAACGTCGAGTGGCGGCCTTCGGCGATGTCCAGCGTGATCAGACCGTATACTTCGCCAGCAATCTGAAGACAGACTCCTAACGTTTGTTCAACAGGTCTTCGTTCCTGCAGATAAAGTTCGGGAAGAAACCCTTTCAACTCTTGCTTATTCTCCGGTAATCCATAAGCATTGTTAGTCAGAAACGGGGATTCCGTGATGCACAAAAGCTCTTTTGGAATCTGATAGTATCTGGAAAAGCGATGGCCTACGAAGCTGACAATGGAAAAGGCTTCTGGAGTTGCGCTGTAGATCGTCCCATATTCGGCGTCCGGAATCAGGGTTAAGACCGTGTCGAGCGATTCTTTTAAGAAGCTATGCTGGTTTTCGAAGGTTTTCAGCGAGGACTTGGAAGTGAGCGCGATGGTCTTGCGCAAGCAAGCGGATAATTCCTCCGTGACATTATAACTTTCCTGCAGCTGCTGATTCGTTGCTTCCAGCTCATCATTGACGGCGGAGATGTCATCGTTTTGCCGACGGATTGTATCGACACGTTTCTCCAGCTCATCGGCAAGCGCGTTGAACGTCCCGCCGAGAAGGCCGAGCGTGCCTTTGAGATTTCCGGAAAAGCGAACGCCGCGATCCCCTTGACGAAAACGGTTAACAGCCTCGGTCAACGAAGCAATCGGTCTCGAGAACAGACGAACGGACAGAAAAGCGAAAAGAAAGGTGAAAAACGAGAGAATGAGGGTTATCCCGATCGTATAAACGGTCAATGCTTGCATCGGCAAACGCATGTCCTTGAGGGAAACATCCAATCCCAGGATCCAACCGTTCGCCAATTGCGAAAAAGCGAGAAACTTCCTGCCTTCCGGCGAATCGATCTTTGAAAGGGTTGCCCTCGCCGAAAGGTTTTCGTCAAAAACCGGAAGAGAGATAGGCTCCAGTTGCTCAAACAGAATGCCCTTTCCGTAATCAGGGTGGTATAAAACCTGCTTATCCTTATTGAGTAAGAACCCGAACGAGTTATCGAAATCCGTTAAGCGTCCGACTTTTCCGATTAGGCGAGGTAAACTGATGAACAGGCCGATGACAGCGACGGATCGACCGTTTATCTTGATCGGGGCGGAAACGCTGATATAGTGGTCCCTGAGCGCATCGAGATAAAAAACTTCAGACCAGAACGGCGCTTCTCCGATCAAGGACGCATAGAACCACGTCATCCCCGGATTGCTTGGGTCATATTCCTCTTTCGCTAACAACCCCAATCGCTTAACCGAAAGATCTGTACTTTTTACGAAAGTGATGTCGTATTGAGCGGTATTGGCCTCCGGATTGAGGTGCAAGTATACGGCGTCTGCTTCGTTGCAGTTCGCGATGGCCGAGTTTAGAAGCGGCGTGATTTGCGTTTCCAAAACATCAACAAGAGAAAAGGACGGGTTCTCTTTTTCAGCCACGATCAAGAGGCCTGCGATCGCGCTTTTCAAAAAACCGATCCTGCCTTCTTGATGACGGATGAACACATCGAAATCCCGGGCATACCCAGTACAGGTTGTCGCGACAGTCTCAGAAAACTCCGCCTGCTGCATCCGTTGAATGCCAAAAAAAGTCCATAAACCGAGGCAGGCCGCGCATAAAAAAATTAACCCGAACAAAACTGGGAAGAGCCCCGCGCGCCAACCGGCGAAAGGCTTGGCTTCTTTCGAAGAAGACACGATAGCGAGGCGTTCCATATTCGATTCTTCACTTTTACGCGCCATGGTCTGTCCTTTCTGAAAGTCCCGAATCGTTCCGTTTTGCGCCCTTGGTTTCCCGGCGAGTCCGCTGAAAATCCCAAAAA
>CAZMHO010000186.1:0-4297 GCA_964566085.1 uncultured Thermotogaceae bacterium
CGAAAAACGGGTCCGCATTCGCATTAAGAAAGACTTCGCCGATTTCCTATCCGAACTGCTCCAAAAGAGGATACGACAAGAAACCGGTTCCGCAAGCGACTACAAGGCCGTATCCGTGGGGATCGAAAAGAATGGGGCCGGAGATCCGACCTAAACCTTCAACATCAAAGGCAGAAACGAGTTTACCCAAATGGGTATCAAACTCAATCAAATGGCGGATATGCTGAAGCCGAAGGCGTGGTTCAAAGGGCCGATCGAACCGCCGGACAGTTCCTTTCTATCCATGAAAGAATAGGGAAGAGGGATAAGAGGATCGAGTTGGTCGCCGCCAGTTCAGAGGAACAGAGCGCGCTTCCGAAGAGATAGGCGGGTCCGTCGCAGCGGCGGCGAAGGGTAAATAGAAATGTCAACTCGCGTGAAGAAGATCGTTGAAGCGATCGGACGGCAAAGTCAGAGCGCACAAAACGTTTGCGGTACCAGCGAAGAAATGAAAGCTGTATCCGCTTCCCTGAAGGAGGAACTGGAATAATCCAAACTCGCTTTAAACAGGCATCAGAAAGGGGAAAAAAATCCGAGACGCGCTCCTTCCGGGCCGATTAGTCGAACGCACGCTCTTCCCCCGGGTAGACAACGTGGAAGCCGCGTTCGGTTAAGGCTTCCAGAAGGTCTTCATGCGATTGAGCCCATTGACACCATTTACGCGTGACATGCTCTGTCCAACGATTCTTTTGCATCGCGAACGATTTTTGTGTTTCCGAGACCCTATCCGTTTCCTGCGATGGATTCAGGACCGGCTCCCGATTATAAAAGGCTTCGTCCATCGCGCTCATCGCTTCGATAATATCCGCATCCGTCAAGTCTGGATACCCGTTTTCGAAGAGCGTAAACTCCAAAGGGTATCGGGGACGGATCGGTTGGTCCTCATCAGGAAAACCCATTACCAATTCGACGGCCGGGAGGACGCGGGGAGGGAGTCTTAGCAAACGGGTCAATTGCCGGACTCGAGAGGGGTTAATGCTGCCCTCCCCTAGAAAACAAGATCCTAAACCCAGGCTTTCCGCCGCGATGACCATATTCTCCGCCATATAGGACGCATCCTGGATACCTAAGAAGAGAAGGGTTAGGTCGTCTGCCTTAATCTTCATATCGCGCAAATGCATGTATCTCTCTAATTTGTAGACGTCGATGCAGATGACAAACCAGAGCGGCGCGCCAAAGGCGTAGTTGCCTTCCGCGCTGTAGATGACGCTGTATAATTGAGAGGCAAACGGAGCCCGTTGCCCGGCACGAACGAGCGTTTCGATGATCTCATCGTCCGGGATTTCTATTTTAAACTTACGTACGGATTTTCGCTTCATCAAGGTTTCTATAACCGGATTTCTAAGCATTCTGTCCTCTCTTGGGCGATCTTCGGCGCGCTGCGTTTCCGTCGATAAGCGACCGCACGAAAACTCCTTCCGTTTCTCTTACCGATCGGCCGGTATCCGGATCGACTATAAGGAACGAAATCCGATCGGGTATCTTTACAGGATGCTGAATGATCGTTAAGAAAATAGAATTAGAAATATGTTCGATTGTATCATAGAATCGATGGTTTGTCGAATGTAACAATTGATTATAGATGCAAAACTAAATTATAGTGAGCAACAAATTATTAAGAATACAATAATCATATAACATAATCGCATTTTTTAACGATCCGGTCATCTGAAGGGCTTCCAAGAATCAAAACGGGTTTGATTCGATGAAACAGGGAATTTTTAACTGAACCTCTTTGAGCTCTCGTGTGGTATGATTGCCTCAGGAGAGCTTGGTCGACTCGATACAGCCGCTCGAATCCTTACCGGAAAAGCGGGCAATGAAAAGGTTCGAAAGAAACGAGGCTTCTACTACGGATAACAAGCCCATGAAAGAGTTCACTGCCTCCGAACGGGCGTCGGGGCTGAACAGAGACGATCTCTATCGGTTAGCTTTGTTGTCCTTCGGTACCGAATGGGAACCGATGATTCTGATGGTTTTAGCAGAAGCGCTCAAAGGGGAAAAAAGGGCACAAGAGGGATCAACGAATTAGGCGGGTTATCCGTCATGGGTATCAAGCGCTTTTTGGAGGTGTGATCGGTGTCACCAACTGAGCGTCATGGAAAAGGCTACTTGCATGAACTTCCCTATATTCGAAAAGGGAAAGGGGCTCAGCCCCTCCTCGTCGTTCCGGGATTGACCTTTGAGAACACCCCCCCATCCGGCATGATGACTTCGATCTATCGGTTCTTGTACGAAAGGTATACAGTTTATAACGTCATGCGTCGACCAAACTTGCGACTCGATTGTACGTTGAGGGATATGGCCGATGATTACGCGCATTTCATCGAAAGGCAGTTCCACTGTCCGGTGGACGTGATCGGCATCTCAACAGGAGGTTCCATCATACAGTATTTAGCCGCCGACCATCCGAACCTTGTTAAACGGTTGGTCATCCACTCAAGCGCCTACACGCTCAGCGATAAGGCAAAGAAACTCCAACTCGAGATCGCTCGATTAGGAGAAGAGGGAAGATGGTGGCAAGCTTATCGCGCATTGGTGGAGACGGTCTTTCCGGATAATGGGATTAAAAAAACCCTTTCGCGTCCGATCGTCTGGCTGGCGACCTCCTTGATGGCGTTGGGCAAACCTTCCGACGCGAACGATTTGGTCGTGACGGTTAAAGCCGAAGACCAACACGCCTTCAAAGAAAGATTGCCGGAGATCGCCGCTCCGACGCTTGTCATAGCGGGACTGGCGGACCCGTTTTACACCCCGACCCTGTTTCGCGAAACGGCTGCAGGAATCCCCGACGCGGAGTTAGTTCTCTATGAACGGATGGGTCACCCCGCGAGCGGAAAAGCTTTCCAAGAGACGGTCCTTCGTTTTTTAACCCAAGATAAGAGAACCGGAACTGGCCAATCCTCTTCTCTCCGGCGTGGGCTGACAGAGGGCGAGTGAAACACCGCTGAAGCGATTTCTCCATTCGGATCGATGACCCGTGGCCGCGCGGGCTTAATTGGGTAGGAAAGGCCCGTCCGGATGGCTTAACCGAACAGATCGCGTTTCTTCAAACGCTTCAAGAGGGGAAGCACCATCGTCTCGCACCAGAGACGCTCCTCCTTTATCCGCCGTTGTATCAGCGAAACGCACGCGAGGTCTGCGATGGCGCCTTGTTTTTTTAAGACGCGCAAACGTCTTGCCAGGTCGCTCCAATCGTGTAGCGCGCCAAGATGCCCCAAAGCGGTTATCAGTTCTTCGGCCGCAATTTTTGTTTCAGGCCGGTCTTGCGCGAAAAGAGACCATTCGAGTCCGTACCGAACCTTCCTCAATCGAATTCGCAGAGTATGCCAGGCGCCGAGTTTTGGGGTCGGTTCCGTCTTCAACTCCCGATAGGCTTTTCGCACGCGCGAGCGGATTTTTTCATCGAGTCGGCTGCGGCACGAATCCGAAAGCTCTCCAGCCCGGGGTTGCAGTAGCTGTTGATCGAGAGCGGATAACAGCGCGCTGAAGCCGTCCAGCCATGGGAGTCTCTTCAAGGTGGCGCAGGATTCGGACCATTCGGCAAGGAGACGGATCTCTTCTTTCTCTAACGCTTCAAGAAGGCTTGGATCCTCGCATAACTCGGATAATAACTGCCGCTGTATCTGAACATCCCGCAACGCGCGAGTCGCCCGAAGGAGCCGATTTAATGGCTTCCTCAGTTTCGCCGCCTTCGCCGCTTCGATCGGGAAGAAACGGCAGAAGGATTTGAGCCGTCGGGTGGTGGCTCGTAGTTCGCGAAGCGTTTCCCGCTCGCCCGTCGCGGCTTGTTCCAAGAGCTTTTGAAACTGGTCCGTCAGGATGATCCCGTAACGAACCGATGCGACACTGAAGGGTCTCGCCACTCTCAAGACCTTGTCATCAGGTGATAGAGACCATGATAGCGACGGTTGGCCCGCTTTCCAGGCATCCCATTCCTCGGCCGAAGAGGCGAGTGCCAGCACACTGCACTTCGAAATATGAAACCGTTTTTCCGTTTGACCGAGCAACGCCGCTGCCAGGTCTTCGAGCAACGGATTGTGTCCGACGATCAAGATCGTGTCCCATTCTTTCTTAAGCGCGCGTATCCGATCGAAAACCCGCGAAGCCGGAGCCTCCGGGACCAGTTCCTCCCAGACGAATACGACCGACTCGGTCAAGGTTTCGGCCATAATCGCTGCCGTCTCGCGGCTACGGGTGTAAGGAGAAGAAAAGATCGCGTCGACCGGTTGAAGGGATGGAATTCTCTCGCCGACGG
>CAZMHO010000187.1:0-4287 GCA_964566085.1 uncultured Thermotogaceae bacterium
TCTTTCGCGCGAACTTTCGGTTAATCCATCGGCATTTCCACCCCGCTACCCTTTTCGAATAGGGCGGTTCGCGGTATTTGGTGGCGAGGATGTTGTCTAAGACGCTTGAAGAGAGAGAGGCGCCTTCACCGGCACGATCTTCCGGTACGTAGGCGATTCCGGCTTTTCGGAAACCGCGCGCATCCTGTCCGGAAAGCTTTTGATCCCTCATGAAAATCTCCCCGGATGCGATCGGTTTGAGTCCTGCCAGCGCTTCCACCAACTCTCGTTTTCCATTGTTGGATACGCCGACGATAGCGGTGATCTGGTATTGGCATACCTCCATCGTGACGGAACGGACGACCTCCACTTTGTCTTGATCGTCTTTAATCGACACGTTCTCAACCCTCATCAAAACCGGATGACCTTTCGCGGTCCTCGCGCTATTGGGTAACCCGGGATTTTCTCCGACCATTAAGAAAGAAACCTGCTTTTTATCAAAATCAGAGAGCGGGCCTTCTGCGATATTCCGCCCGCTCCTTAAGACCGTCAGGCTGTCGCAAAGCTCGAAGACTTCCTCCAAACGATGGCTGATAAAGACGATCGTTTTCCCTTGCGCTCTCAACTCTTGGATGAAACGAAACAATCTTTGGATTTCTTGTGGGGTTAAGGCGGAGGTTGGCTCGTCCAGAACGAGGATATCCACTGAACGGTTTAGAATCCGCAAAATCTCAACCAATTGCCGCTGTCCCATCGTCAACCCGGACACTTTCGCCTTTGGAGGCAAGAGGAGACAGCTCGCCTTCATCAGTTCCTCTACTGTTTTCTGGTTTTCGCGCTTATCGATGAATCCCCATCGACCCGTTTTTTCTACTCCGAGAAGCACGTTTTCGGCGACCGTGAAGTTGTCGACGAGCCGGAAACGCTGATTAACCATACCGATACCGTTTAAATAACTCTCTTGGGCGCTTCTTATTTCTTTATGAATTCCGTTGATCAAGATCTCTCCGTCGTTCTTTCGCTCTGATCCACAGAGGATTTTCATCAACGTAGACTTCCCGGCTCCGTTTTCTCCGACGAGGGCATGAATCGAACCCTTGGCGATCCGGAAGCAGGCATGATCCAAAGCGACGGCCCGATTGGATTCGTATACTTTGAATATGTTTTTCATTTCTATCAGATACCTGTCCATGCAATCCCCTCAACGTCATCACGAAGCGTATGTCAGACACCGATTTTCAGTATGAAACATAAAAACGCGCATGTATGCGCTGTCGGAAAAACCCACTTCCTTCGAAGAAGCCCGCTTCCTCATTTTCTCTCAAAGGGCTCGGGGTTTGAGAGACGGGGCCGATACCCGGCGAATCGCCTTAGAAGAGAGGATTAATCGTTCCGCTTTTCAAGGACTCGAAGACTTCCCCCATACGCGTTCGTATCTCTTCGGGTATCATTTCGAGATAGGTCGGATCATCGAACGTAAAGCCGATCACCCCGTCCGAGATACCTTGACGTTCTGAAGCGCCATAGGGTAGGGAACCCGAGACGGCTCTGCCGATCACGTTTTTCAACGCGATGTCCGCATGTTTCAACGCGCACGCGAGAATGGTCCCGGGGGCTAACGGGATGGTGTTCGAATCGACGCCGATGATGTACTTTTGCAAACGCTTGGCTTCCTGCATCGCCCCGACGCCGGACCCTCCCGCGATCGTCAGGATAATATCGGCGCCCTGCGCGAACTGCGCCTGAGCCAGATCCTTTCCTTTATTCGGGTCCGACCAGCTCCCCACCACAGAAAAGAGAACGTCGATATCGGGATGAACCGCTCTCGCGCCGTTTGTGAAGGCGGGTTTCATTCGGTCTGTCATCGCCGGGTAGATTTCTCCGCCAATGAGCCCGACGGTAAGGTTTGGGTTAGTGCCGGGCAGTTTCGAGAGTGTGATCATACCGGCAAAATAGCCGGCGAGATAACACATTTCCTCGTCTTTGAATCCCAAAGAATAGACATTGGGCTTGATCGGCGCGATCCCATCGATTAAGGCGAGTTTTTGCCCCGGGAACATATCGGCGACTTTCTCGACGCTTTTCGGCATGCCTTCCGTAAAGGTTACGATGAGATCATATCTCCCTGTTGCCGCCAACGCGACGAGATTCGGTTCCCATTTTGCGGAATTATATCCTCCCTCGACGATCTTCAGATCGAGTCCAAATACTGCCCTTGCAGATTCTGCTCCGCTTGCCATCATCTCATAGATAGGGTTGCCACCGATTTCGCCGGTAATCATCAAGGCTACCGAAAAAGAAAAACCGGAAACGATCATAAAAAACAAAATTACGAGCACGATTCTTTGCTTAGCCATCCTAACACCTCCGTTGTGACAATCGGATAGTTCTGCTATTTCAGAATACCCAAAGCATTCTCTACCGACGCGTTATCGTGAATGATCGCTTTCAATGCCGCCGTCATCTTTCCCGGTTCCCGATAGCCCCATATGTTTCGGCCGACCGCAATGCCGGACGCGCCCGCATCCAGGGCGGATCGGACCATTCGGAACAACTCCGCGTAGCGATCTGATTTGACCCCCCCCAGGACGACGATCGGCTTGTTGACAGCCTCGGCCATCGCTTTGAACCCGTCGGGGCTCTCAGAATATTCGGTTTTGATGATGTCCGCGCCTAATTCGACCCCGATCCTGGCGGCAACGGCAAGATTTTCCGGCGTATGCGCGGAGCGATCGAACCCTCCCGGCAGCATCTCCGCCAATACCGGGACATTCCATCGATGCGCTTGCGAGCAGATTTCGGCAAGGTAAGTCAGCGTACCGTTTTCGAAATCGCTTCCAGGCAATCCCATACATCCCACGGCGTCCGCCCCCAACCGTAGCGCGTCCTCTACCGTGAAGAGCTGGCTATACCGTTTTTCGCCTTCTTTGAAAGCGGTGATGCCCCCATCCAATCTAAGAATGACCCCGGTATCCTCAAGGATTCTCCAGTAGTTTTTGACGATTCCGAAGGAAGTCAAAACAGCATCCGCTCCGTTTTGAACCATAGCGCGCAGGACGGAGCCGGTATCCGCGAGATCGGGAAATACGCTCATGGTGCTACCGTGATCTATCGCCACAATTAGGCTGCGACCGTCGTTTCGGAAAAGCCGCCGCATCCGTTTCATTGTGAATAATTCCATCGGTTAACCTCCGAATTAAAATGTGAGGATTGTTCGTTGACTATTCCCGGATGGCATGTGCGACAGTTCTTCCGACAACTCCGTCAACCGGATGCTTTTGGTGATCAAAGGCAAGAGATCCACCGAAGCGTTGGAGATCAACGCGGTCGCTTTTCGGAAATCCTCCTTGGTTCTGCCTTCCGTTCCAGTAATAACGGCTTCGGAGTAGTGCATCTGATTGGCATCGAAGGCGACGTTACCCCCGGGATGGAGAGACGTATAGATGACAATCGTACCGCCTTTGCGGATCAACGACAACGAGTCGTTGATCAAAGAAAGAACGGGCGCCGTGATAAAAACCGCGTCTAATCCCAGTCCCTCGTTGATCGTTTGCTTCATTTCGAGGACCTTAGGCGGTTCAACCGCGCGAAACCCCAAATGGGTTGCGAAAACCCTGCGCTCTGCGTCGGAATCACTGATATAGGGAGTTACTCCGTTGAGTTGCGCGGCGGTCGCATGTAATATCCCCATCGTTCCGGCTCCGATGATCAATACCGAATCGCCGACGCCAAGCCGCGCTTTTTGGAAGCTATGCAAACAGCAGGCGAAAGGTTCGGACATCGCCGCTTCGGAGAAATCCACCGTATCCGCCATCGCAAAGACCTGCGATTGCTTGACGGTGATATACTCTGAAAACCCGCCGGCGATCAGCGAAGCATTTCCGATCTTCGCTCCTTTTCGGGAGTAGAGACATAGGTGGTCTAACCCTTTGCGGCAGTAATAGCAGGAACCGCAGCGATAGATCGTGTCTAAGGCGACACGCATTCCCGGTTCGATCCCTTTCGCTTCTTTGCCTGCCTGAATCACCTCACCTGAAACTTCGTGGCCCCCGATGACAGGGTAGGCGGCTTTAATCTTCCCGGCGAATAACCTGCGATCCGTCGTGCATACCCCGCAGGCGCGCACTTTTACCAGCACGTCTTCCGATGAAGGGTCCAAAACATCAAAGCCTTGTATATCTCCCCGATAGGGTTCGGTAATCACGTAGGCATTCGTTCTCTTCATTCCGACACCTCGCAACTTCCTATTCCTGGCGTTTAGTCGGCGCTCATCCGGAACCCGCAAGGGGAAAACTATCCCCTCTTGAT
>CAZMHO010000188.1:0-4179 GCA_964566085.1 uncultured Thermotogaceae bacterium
GTGAAGGAATGGAATTTTTGGATTAAAGCGCAAGATCATAGTGGTTGACAGGAGGATGCGTCCATGGATTCGCTAAACGAAAAGTTTTCAAAACTGGGTGTTGATACCGCTCCCGGACAGGAAACCAAGCAGATTACGGATGAACTCGATCATACCGGAGAAAAATATACTGGAAAAACTGTCGATTTCTCTCATGGGGATGTCAATGCCTTTGAACCAATACCCGGGACATTGAGCGAATTCATAAAGGGGGTTAACGTCGGTGGTGAGCAAGCGTATACGGAGTATAAAGGGAGAATTCCCATACTGAAAAACGTGAGTGAAAAGCTTTCTTTGTTTACAGGCGCCGCAATTTCTGCCGATACGCAGCTTATCATTACACCGGGTACTCAGGGGGCGCTGTTTCTGGCAATGGGATCGTTGATTGAACGCGGAGATAAAGTGGCCATCGTGGAACCGGACTATTTCGCAAACAGAAAAATCGTTCAATTCTTAGAAGGCGCGATGATTTCGATCACCTTAGACTACTTGAAGTCAGACGATAAGGCCGGTTTAGATCTCGCTCAACTCGAAAACGCTTTCAAAAACGGTGTTAAGGTATTTATTTTTTCTAATCCAAACAACCCGACAGGTGTCATTTATCGGCCCGAAGAAATCCGTTCTATCGCTCAACTTGCTCGGGAGTACGGTGTTGCGGTTATCGTCGATCAACTGTATTCAAGACAAATATTCGATGGCAGAAGGTATACACATCTGTGCGCCGAATTTATTCGTCCGGAAAACTTAATCACGATTATTGGGCCATCCAAGACAGAATCCTTAAGCGGGTATCGATTGGGCGTTGCATTTGGTTCTCAGAATATTATCTCGAGAATGGAAAAATTGCAAGCCATCGTTTCTTTGCGTGCCGGCGGCTATTCTCAGGCAGTTCTTACATCATGGTTTAACGAACCGCAAGGGTGGTTGGAAGACAGAATTGGCGCGCACCAAAGGATTCGGGACGATTTGTTGGCATTACTGCGAAAAGTAGAAGGGATAAAAGTCAGGAAAACAGAGGCGGGCAGTTATCTTTTCATAGAGATTCCCGAGTTAACGGTTACGATGAGGGAATTCGTGAAAATACTAAGACTTCAAGCTGGTGTTATCGTGACGCCGGGAACAGAATTTGGGCCCCGATTCACAAAGAGTTTTCGAATCAATTTTTCTCAAGAATATCCCAGTGCTGTAGAGGCAATTAATCGAACGATTCATATGATCGAAAGATACCGTAAAGGCTGATAGCGCAACGGAGCCAAGCGATCAATCAAACGGTGTCCCGGATAAGAGTTTTTTAGCCCATCGCGTTCATTTAGAAAAGCGCTCTCGTATACGATTTTCCTGGGTTTATGATGAGAGCTGAAAATACGAGTCGGTTTGGATCAATTTCGATCTGTATGACTACTCCAATAACGATGTTGAAAACCGCGAGTTTCGTATCGAGATGGGTCGGCCGATCCTTCCCAAGACACAAAACCGTGGTGAGAAAATAGACCTCGCGAAAAAAACGATTACTTACCTCCGTGGCCGCCTACATGGTTTGAAGAGGCCCGGTTTCGAAAACGCCGAAGCATTTCGCTAATGTCGTAACAAAAAGAGGGCATCCTACGGATACCCTCTTTTTGTTACGATAACGATCCGTTCTCAATTTAACGATACGGTTAAGAATAACCTCGAAAGCAGCTTGATGGGTAACACACCGGCTTTAAAGGGTTATAGAAACCGACGGCTCCTTCGATCAACCTACTCCGGAAAGTCCCGTGGCTTTCTAAAATAGATAAGCTGCCGGAAAAACCGTTCCAAGGTTGAGCGCAACAAACAGACGATAAACGCCGCCTCTTCTGATCCATAGGGCAACCGCCTGACCGGGAGGCATACTTGCGAGAAGGGATTGAAGTTGCATGGTATTCTGGATCGGGATGCCGCTCGGAGCATTGACAGAAACGGTGTTCATACCAATGTTGACCATCCCGCCTCCAAACGAAGAAACGGGTCCGTGAGGCAAAAACTGAATATGAGTGAGAATGTCGCCAATTTGTATTCTTCCAGATGCCGGGTACCCGCTTAACACGTCGGTGACGATGACACCGAAGGGGTGGTCTTCGATGTGGATGCCCAACGTCGGCTGACCGGGAACTGCTTGTTGATTAAAGTTAGCGACGAGCGTCAGGTTCTGGGCCGGCATAGAAAAACCAAAACTGGCTTGACCGGAATAGGGGACGCCGGGCCATCCGGTGGAGGCATCGCTTCGGGTCCAACCGGTAAACTGATAGCCCGGGTTCGTGGAGGCTTGAATGGTCACCCACGCGCCGGGAGCATAAGAACCGCCACCGAAAACCGTCCCTCCCATGGGGGGGTTCATCTGTAGATCGAGTGTGTAGGCGAGAGGCTGAATGGATTGTGTAAAATGGGCGCTCAAGGTAACGTTTTCTGCCGGCATGGTATAGGCGTAGTTGACCTGATTGCTCAAAATGATGCTTCCTCGCCTCCAGTTAGCAAACTGGTATCCGAAGTTTGGTGTGGCTTGGAGATTGACCACCGTCCCGGCCGGGTATTGACCGCCGCCGGTCGCGGAACCTCCCGCCATCGCCGAAAGGTTGAGCGTGTATGTCTGCGCCGGTTGCTGTTGCTCGCCAAAAACCGTCACCGGATAGTTCAGGAGGGTGTAGGTTCCCCCCACCACGCTCCCAAAGGTTCCCCCCTGCTGCAGGTGAATCTCTTTTCGGGAAGTATTGACCCACCAAAAGAAGCCGGACCAGTTGTTTTGCCTGATATGGATCAGGTAGGGGTAAACCTCCGTTTTCTGCCAATCCTGCCCGTACGACAGAACGCTCCCGGAAGCGACGATCTGAATCTCCTGGGTAGCACGGACATAGGTCAGGTAAGCATCGGAAAACTGAAGCGAAAATCGATCCGGAACACCGCCGCCCGAGCCGCCCACCGTATCCACAACCACACTGAGCTGCGTTTGCGATCCGCCGATAGAGCCAAATGTTCCGCCTGTCACCCGATAGGTCTCTTTCCGTGAGGTATTGACCATCCAATAAAAACCGGACCATGTGTTCAGCTTGAGATGATACAAGTAGGGGTAGACTTGCTGCACCGTCCAGTTCTGCCCATAAGACAGCACCCTCCCGCTTGCGCTGATCTGTAGAGTTTGACTGGAAGGCGCATACACCAGCGTACATTGAGGAAAATCAACCCGAAACCGTTCAAACGACGCGAAAGAAAAGGATACCAAAACAAAAGCCATCAGCAAAATCACCATCAACCGTTTCTTCATTTCACTCACCCTCCTTATTCAGGTTATTGTATTCGCGTAACCGTCCTCGATGAAAAAAAACTTTGTTACTGCTCTGGCTTATTGATACTTCCTCTTATAGGCATCGGCGGGTTCGGATGGTTTGTTATTTCTGGAGAGCCTCTCCGCCATCCTCCCTTCCTCCTAAAGACCATCTTATCATATAAACAGTAAGAAGCGTACCTTGGTATATTCGATTATCGTGACGCACGTTGGGCTGATATATGTTATGATCAGTTAGGTCTTGAGTGGTCAGGTTTCCTTTTTCGACCGCCAGTGCCGTTTTTGCAACCAGTATCGGTCTATCCCGATCTTTGTATCCGAAGGGAAATATAGATCGATTACGCATTGAGGAAAAGTCGATTTCTCACTGTCTTGAATTATACATAAAATTAGGGAAAGGAGCGCTGAGATGAATCACGAACTTGCTAAGAAAAAAGGATTGGAACTGATTCAACGATCGAAAATCGCCATGATCGGGTCTCTTGACGAAGACGGTTACCCCAATATCAAGGCGATGTTGAACTTGCGATCCCAAGGATTGAAGACGATTTGGTTCAGTACCAACACTTCCTCCAAACGGGTTCAACAAATCCGAAAGGATCCTCGGGCAAGTGTATACTATGTCGATCAGGATAACTTCGAGGGGCTGTTATTGATCGGGAGAATGGAAGTTTGCATCGATGAAGAATCAAGAAAAGCGCTTTGGTTCGATGGAAGTGAACGCTACTACTCCCAAGGCGTCAACGATCCCGATTATTGCGTGTTGCGCTTTACCGCTGAGAAGGGAAACTTTTACGAAGGTTTGCGCAACATCGGTTTTCTCATCGAATGATCCCTCA
>CAZMHO010000189.1:0-4114 GCA_964566085.1 uncultured Thermotogaceae bacterium
AATCCGTTCAACCGGCGTTCTGATTCGCCTCCGAAATGCGACGAACGACCTCTTCGGCTTCTTTCTCTTTTCCAGAAGGCACGGGAATACGCACCGTTCGCTCCTGATAGCCGTACCGCTGCCTCTGTTCATAAACGATTTCTATTTTTCGGGTGGCTCCAGCGCCGAGCGGACTCTCTTCGGCGCTTGTGATCTGATTGAACGATGCGCTTTTGAATCGGGTCATCGCTGATTTCCACATATCAAACTCTCCGATCACCCACGCGGCAGTTTCACCGATGAAAACCTCCGGAACGGAGCGTTTTATCTTGCGTTCAGCCATAATCGGAGCTAACCAGGCCGCGATTCCGCAAATCAGGAGTACCCCTCCCATAATCGACAGAAACAGGAGCGTCTCTTCTTCGTCCATGTTTCCGAAAAGAACGAACAGCAAGCTGAAAAAGACCACAAAACCCGCGATGATGAGCCACAAAACGAGATTCATCCTGCCACGCCGCGCTTTTTCAGCTTTCGCGTGAAGAACCGCTTTATCTGTCGAATAGACCCAATGCGCCAACAGGTGTTTTCCCGCGAACATCTGGTGGAGCAATCGCGCTTGTTTCCAGAAGAGAAGGGTACAGATCACAAAGGTCACCATCAGGAAAAAGCCGACCAACACCATCCACATCGTATCCATGTCGTTTAGGGTTATCCCCGTGATCAGCAACACCAGACCAATGAACGCGAAGGCCGCGCAAAAAACCGTCCAAAAGGCCATATCGTTTTTCGGCATCTTTTCCTCCCTGTTCCTCTCATTAGCTTCTTTCTCCCGCGCTATAGCTAAAACCGCGGTTTCCGCTTTTCGCCGTTCTCGAAAGCCTTGAGAAAATAGGAAACCTCTTCGTCGGTTTGAAACCCGCATTGTGTCTGTAAGAAACGGCGCGCCTCCTCGGTGTCGGGATAATCGATGGAGGCTTCCGCGATACGCGTGACCTTTTCGAGATCGGCCGTCAGTTGTTCCCGCGTGATTGGTTTTCGGTGTGAGTCGAGAAAGATTTCCGCAGGAAACCTTAGAAGAGTCTTTATCAACGTCAGGTAACGTAACCGATCGAGGTAAAACTGCCCGCCTTCCGAACCGCAGTAAAGGCAATCTCCAATAAAGAGGACCTTCTCTTCCGGAATAAAGATCACGGAACAATCGGGGGTATGATCTGAATCCACAAGTTGCGCGAGTAAGGTGACTTCGCCGAGATCTATCACACACCGCTCTTTGTAGGTAATTGAAGGCATCCGCAAGGCAACGTCAAATCCGTCGGCGAATTCGTTTTTGATCTGGTAGTCGCTTTCCTTGATTTCTTTTTCCAAATCTTGATCCCGTAGGGGCAACAAATACCGTTTGGTCTCTTCTGAGGCCACGATCCAGTTATCCGAAGCGCCGAGGCCGAAGACGTGGTCCCAATGCCAATGGGTAAGAAAGGTGAAAGCCGGCGCGGATTGCCTTTCTTCTCGTATACATTCCAAGAATAACCGGGTATGTTTCAAGGAGTTACCACCGTCTATGGCAGCCGAAGCTTTGGATCCGCGAATATACCCCAGACCGGGTCGATCTGTCTCTGATGAAGGCGTTAACAACGCAACACGATGCGTTAAGTGAACCCATTCGTTCATACCCTACCCCCTAAGCGCGTCTCTCCTGACCGATACATAAACACGCCCGTTATCGGAACGGAGATAACGGAGGTTATGCGATACTCTCCGACTGACTGTCTATCTTAACACGTTTTTGTTTTAATTCATAATGGAGTCCCAGAAGTTCCTTCCCTCCGGCAACGAGCCCTTTCGGCCCAGTTTTCGAACGTTTTTTGCCTCTCCCGCCCTGCGTTTATACCGCAATCCCCGATAGAGAGGGTGTTTTTGTTTACCCCGGATCGAATCTTAGCCCTCTTGACAAATCGTTCTATTAGTGTTATACTTATATAGTACACTATGCTTCTGATGGAGGGATACCATGAAGAACCAACCGATTTTAATGCGTTTCGTTTGGGTATGCGCCCTTTCGATCGCAGCGATCTTTATTCCCGTCGTCCCGATACGTATCGTTCTGGCGTTAGTCGCGGGAGTACTCTTCGCGCTCAACTTCAAAAAACTTTCAGCGCTGCTTATCGTTTTCTTAGTCATCGCGGCGTTAGCCATCGGCGTCGGGAATTTCGCAATCAATCTCGCCCATCTTCCGCGCTGGGGAACGGGTTTCGACCTCTTCCGGCACTTTTCTTTCGACGGAGTCTATCCAGACGATCCGGACGTCGAATCCTCGAACTACTCCAAACTGATCAAAGCGGACGCGCTGATAGAAAGCGCCCCTGTGATCGTCATAAGGGTTCCGGGGGTTAAACTCTCTTTCGACGGGGATTCGGAAACGGTAGCGTATCCCGGCGTTTTGAGGGCCAAATACTCAGGGTCTTCTTTAGTCCTGGAAGCCGGTTCTTTTCCTAAGGACTCGGTCGCGGAGATCATTATCGGCGGAAAGACGCCTTTGAGCCGTCTCTCCTTGGACGTCAACTACAGCGAAATCTCCACTCGAAACACCGTCTTTTCCGTAGAAACACTGGAAATCAGAACAAATTTCCTGTCTTTAAACGGTTCGCTGGTATGCGATACGGTCGATGTGACCACAAATGCGCTGAATTGGAACGGACTTTTAGAAGCGAAGAAAGTGAAAATGCAATCAAACGCGGCTTCGATTTTCGTTACGGTTCGAGGTTTGGAGGACTTTGAACTCACGGGGCAGCTCCTGTACGGCGAGATCAAGCATTTGGACCGCTGGGAAGGCTTGCGCAAAGCCCGGATAATCGGCACCTTCGGATCCGTCACGTTTATGAAACCCAAGGATAGTCCGGGAAAATTAGTAGTGAACAACGCTTCGCAGATGGTCAATCTGCAAGTGAGAGATTATTGATAGGAGGCATGGAAGATGTTATCGAAAATAGAAGCGTTCTTTATGAAAGAAATGAAAGAAAAGGCGGGGAGATTGGCGATTTTGTCGCTGTTCCTGCTGGTACCGTTTTACCCGTTCCGCATGTTCTTCCTGTTCTTTCTCTGCACCCATATGCTCGGGTGGGACGTTCAACATAAACGGTTTTCGTCCTTGACGGCGTTGCCGTACATGCCGAGACATCTGTTCTGGTTTTCGTACCTCTTCCTCGTCGCCATCGCCATCGTGACGCAGTTGATCGGTACGGCTCTGGGAGCAGGCATTTTCGACGTCGGTTGGGCTACTTTCGGAGTACACGCGATCGGTTCTCTCCTCTTCGTCACCGCCTATTATGGCGTCTCGATTCTGGCGGTCACCTTCGGTCTTGACCATTTTGCGATCCCTCTATTAGTTTTCATCCTCGACTTGGTTCTGGGGGGAATCGGACTTTCTTCGGGCAATCCCTATTCCTTGATCAGCCCAGTTCACCAAAAATCGTTCCTTCTCGCGATCATTCCCGCGGCAGTCTTGCTTTTCGGATCCGCCTTCGCATTCGAAAAAAAGGGGGCTTATAAATGAACGTCCAAATAAAGGAGTTACGTCATGCCTTTGGCACAAAAACCGTCCTGAACGGCATCTCCTTCGATATCAAAGAAGGGGAGATTTTTTCCCTCATCGGCCCGAACGGGGCGGGTAAAACGACCACACTCCGATGTCTCTACGGCGATATCGTCTGGGAGGGCGGAACGATTCTGCTAAATGGGCAAAGGGTGTCCGGCAAACTAAAGGAAAAGATCGCTGTCGTGACGGAGAACCGTTTCGCCTTCAGTCGATTCACCGGAGAAGATTACGTTAAGCTGTGGAAAGCATTGTATCCTTCTTGGGATGAGAAGGTCTTCGGAAGCTTTTTCACCCACTATAACTTCGAACTCACCGCGCGGGCCGACACATATTCCATGGGTTGGAAGACCTTGTTAAATCTTGCTTTGGCATTATCAAGCGGCGCGGATCTCCTCATCCTGGATGAACCGACGCAAAACCTTGACCCGTTGGTTCGCCAAGAGGTTCTGAACATCCTGCACACCTTTGTCGAGCGAGATGGCAAGACAATCATCATCTCCTCGCATGAAATTTTCGAACTCGAAGAGATCACCTCCTCCTTCG
>CAZMHO010000190.1:0-4105 GCA_964566085.1 uncultured Thermotogaceae bacterium
ACGCGTCCGATGAGGGTTCTTTTCGCCCTGGATTGTTTCTTCTCCTTATCCCAATAAGATACCGATTCATAGGCATAGGTGAGACCGGATCGCTTGTCTTTTTGGGAGACCATCGCAGCCATTCTCTCTCCCTCCTCGTTAGGTATTCGCGGGAATACGGGAATCAAAGGTCATCCTTGAGCGAAAAGGGGGCATCGAAGAATTAACTTTTAACCCTCTTTTTGCCCTCTCCGTCTTGAGACACTCGATATCGAATACTTGCTTCGATACGCTACCTCAATTTTGGGGCCGCATCGCCTTCTTTCCGCGACTCCGAATCAAACAGACGATTATCTTCTCCGACGCAAATAAACCCCGCCCAAAGCCATGGATAAGCGAATCCGTCTCTTCTTTTGTATTGGTCGATCATTATCAGCTGCGCTTCTCGAAGCGCTTTGCTTTTTTCACAACCGCCCAACAATTTTTTGTAGAACAAGGCCATTAGCGTTTTTGTTGCTTCGTCGGGGACCTTCCACAAGCTCGCGATAACGGTTTTTGCGCCCGCTGTTAAGAATGCCCTTCTTAACCCCATGACCCCTTCTCCGTTTTCTATCAGACCTAACCCTGTTTCGCAAGCAGAAAGCGTAACCAACTCCGTCCCGCCAAGGTTCATCCCGAAGATATCAAAGGAAGTCAAAATCGGGGTTTGCATCGCTTTCGACAGCGTTCTTCCCTGAAGATAGTTGTTGACCCCGCTCAAGACGATACCGGAACGGAAAGAGGGCAGAATGTTGTTTGGCAGCTCTTCGGACCGACGGTCGCTCATAAAAAACCCGTGAGTCGCGATATGCAGCAAGTATGGCCGCCGAAGCCGGAAAAAATTCTTTTTCGACGCATTCTCTTTGGTGAAAGTATCGACGGGGAGTTTGTGGTGGAGCAATAATGCCGATATTTCTTCTGCTTCTTTTTCCGTACCCGGCAAAGGTTCGAAGGCGCTTAACGAGTCGCGAAGAGAACGGAAAAACGGGTTCTCTTCCTTAAGCCCCTCATTTTTAACCGATTCTTCCATAACAGAGAACGAAGGATTGGCAAACAGTACGGCCGTTCGTTCTGTCCGATCGGCTTCCCCTTGTTGCCATAACAGTTCTCGAGGCGTTGTGACGTATCTTACGGAGTAGTCTTCTACAACAAAATGCCCATTCGGTGTCAGCAACGCTTCGAAACTCACGAGGTTCAACTGACTTTCAGAACAAAGTATCCAAACCGACACATCCTTCGCGTTTTTATCACGATTGACTGTTTTTATCAAGGGATCGAACAGCAGCGAATACCCCTTTTTCAGAACCCTTCGAGTGGCAATGTCTTTCGGTTCGCAGACGGTTCCTTCGAACTCCTCCTCGTCTATATCATCATCAAGCAGACCTCTTCGACCTTTATCCGGATGTATCTGTTCTCTAAACTCCTCGATTTCTTCATCGATCGCTTTCGCATTTCCCAGCGATACGAGCGCGAGCGTACCTTCTTTTTGCAGAACGAAAGCCATGTATTGGTCTTCCCCTGAAACCGCGCCAGATTCTACCCATCTAAAGCGGGTAAACCGATAAAAGTCTGCTAAAGCGCCACCTTCAGGCAATTTCGCCTCGATTGAGTAACGAGAAGCCTTTTGCAGAGTCAAATACCGTTCTGAGTGAGGAAGAAGCCGGGTGATTTGGGACTCCAAATTCTCGCTTTCCTTTTCCAACTCTCGGAGCCGAGAAAAGAAGACCTCGCGAGATTCTTTTTGTTCCCACTCCCCGATGACCCTGCGCGCAAGTTCCGCTCGCACCTTCTTCAATTTTCTTAAAACATACTTTATTGTGAGTTCTTGCCGGTCATAAATCGCTTGTTGCTGTGTGAGCGCGGATTCGTAGCTGACCGCTTTTCTCTGCACCATCACATCGAAAACCTTCTCAATCACAGCCTCATCAGTAGCATAATACTCAAGCAGAAATGACAAGAGAATCGCATTCGACCCTTGCAACGTTTTCATATACTGCACCACGTACGGTTCCGGAAAAGCCCGGGCGACGCGGATCACCGTTTCCGTTTGCCGCCTGCAGCTTTCGTAAAGGAAAGACAGGGCTTCCGGCAATCTTTGCCTTACCGTTTGCAGAATTCCTAAATGCAAAAGGATTTCGCAAGTGATGGGATGATGCGCTCCGAAAGACGCTTCTGTATGTTCCCGAGTTTCCTTCAGTCGCTTTTCCGATTCTTCATAACTCCCCGTCTGATATAACGCGATCCCGTAATTGAGCTCGGCGGTAACGCGCACCGCGTGCCCGGTAGGGAGCAACTCCCGACACATCGGTAAAAGGCTCTCAAGCTGTTCGAGCGCTGCTTTTGAACGCATTTGTTTAAGATCCGCCTTCGCACGGTTTACTGCGGTATGAATCGAAAACAGGTGTTTTGGACCGAGAGCTTTTTGACAGATGACACTTGCCTCGTCATAGTAGTCGGTTGCTATCTCATATTGCCCAAGCTGGTAATGCAACCCCGCTCGGTTATTCAGTAACTGAGCGTATTCGGGAGTCGAAGAATCGCCGCAGGACTCATACTGGTCCGTAATTCTTTGGAAAAGGGTTTCCGCTTTTTGGTATTGGCCCAGGTAAAGATATAACACGCCAAGGCTATTGATTAGTTTCGTTATCTCCGGATCATCAGGACTCAAATGTTGTTCTCGTATCTCCAAAGCAGACACATAAAACGGTTCCGCTTTTTCATAGTCACCGAGTACCCGATATAGCAAAGCCAGGTTCGAAATCGCCTGAGCATACAGCAAAGGGTGTGTTTCCCGGATACCTTCTCGAATCTTGAGAGCCTTAAGATAATACTTCTCAGCGAGCGAATATTGTCCGCTTGTCTTAAAAACCAAAGCGAGATTGTTCAAACCTTCTGACAAATCTTCGGGGGAACAATCCGGAAGGGATTGCCGCCGTTTCAAGACCACTCGAAATGTCTTCTCGGCTTTCTTAAAATCCCCGTCTAAAAACTCCGCTTCTCCCCTATCGTTCAGCAGAAGAAGAAAATCCGGACTTCCTTCTCGACCTTTTTTGGAAAGAGCAACCAACGCCTTTTCGCAAATCGAAGCGATCCGTCGATGAAGAGACCATTTTCGGAAGAGCTTGACAAGTTTCGGGAGCAGCTCAAAAAACCACTCATCCTCTTCTTCAAAAACCTCGACGATCGCCATTTCGGCTTCCGCGGCAAACGCTTCATCTTTCTTACGGGTTTCCATAGAATCGAACAACGCAGCTAATTGACGCTTTCGTGTCTTATTCATCCATAACCTCCAAGATTCCTCATAAAGCTCGGAAAGAATACGGACCTACTTCCCTATTATGAGACAATAAACGGGATACTTCGAGCCGGTGGAAGCTAAAGAATATGTCCGGGTCAAATGACGCGACGGAAAAATGACTTGAATTCCACCTAAAGCGCCGAACGCGCGCTTCTTATTTTCGTGGCGGCGCGATACCCGATTATCGTTGATCTCGCAAAGAGCCGGGCGACTATTTATTCGCCACTATATTTCTATGATACCGAAAAATAAAAGATTCTCGCAAGAATTATGGAGCGCCAGCCTTTGAAGTTGGCTCCACGTCTTTTCGTAACAGTGAACCACTAAGTCCCCTACAAAATCATGACCGTAAACATTACCGTTCTTTCGTAGGGGCGTATGATGATACGCCCGCTTTTCGTTTTATTCCGTCTTGAACACGTAAATCCCATTCAGTTCGAGAAGCGCTTTCGCTGAGGCGGTGTACCCGTTTTGCGAGTAGATCGCAAACAAGGTCTTCGGTTTTCCTTCCCCGACCATTTGCTTGATCGCCACCCATCGTTCCGCTTCCCGTTTCCCGTACTTGCCTTTCGTGTCTTTCACGTCGATCCACATCTCCACGTTGCCTTCTACGATCAGGTCGATCTCTCTCTCCTGTACCCCGATCTTCTTCTTTTCCCGTTCCAGGATCGCTTTCGGCTTAATCATCAGGTCGATCCCGTTCTCCGCGATCTCTTTCAGGTTGAAGGGTTTCTTCAGCCGTTCCTTCACCAGGTATTCCCGGAACTTCCCCTTTTCGTAGTTCGTCTT
>CAZMHO010000191.1:0-3259 GCA_964566085.1 uncultured Thermotogaceae bacterium
ACTCGAAAGAGCAGTGATTACGAAAAAGAGGGGGGAACAAGCGTTGTTGGCTAACGAAATCCGGCAGCATACACGAGCGTTAAAAAGCGTCGGCCTCGGTCGCGCAGATATCTACGACGCCTGCGTATCGAAGTTTGGAAAAGAAAACGAAACCCTGATCAATTACGTTATCCAAGACGAGTTCCCGTTTTACGGGACTCAAAATTTTGACCAACCGGTGCATCAGTATCGCAATATCCCGAAGCCGACGAACTACGCGGCCCTTTCTACGGTATTCGGCATCCTCAGTTTTTTCCTCTTCGGTATCATTTTCGGGCCTTTAGCTATCTACGTTGGAAATAAAGCCCGAGAAAACGGAGAAAGCTCGACATTTGGCATCGTGTGTGGAACCATCGGCCTAATCGGTTCCCTGATCGTAATGGTCGCGATGTGTTCAAACCGGTATTGAGGAGGTAGGTATGGAGCTGGCCAGCAGGATAAAAGGCGCCTTGTTGGGGGGAGCCATCGGGGATGCGATGGGATTTCCGTTCGAACGCGAGGAAAATGTGTACACGGACAACGGCATCTTTTTCCCTTGGACTTATCGTTTTCGGAGTCGATTCCATTCCCTATCGGTACCTTTGGAAGCCGGAAGCTACTCCGACGACACGCAGATGACCCTCATGGTCGCCAGAAGCTATTGCTCGACCGGTACATTTGACACGAAGCACTTTTCCGCTGAGCTCCGGGAATGGCTATACTATTCAATCGGCGCCGGGAAGGCCTCGAAGCAGGCAGCGAAGTCTGCTGACCGAACTGGAAAACGAATATACCCGTTTTATGAAGGATATGCCTATGCAGGCGGGAACGGCGCGGTTATGAGAGCCTTTCCCCATGCCGCTGCCAACCACTTGGATCGGGAAACCTGCATCAAGAGCGGGATAACCGATTGCCTGATGACGCACGGACACCCACACGCAATTTTCGCGCAGGTCTACTGCCTCTCGCTGCTCTTTGAGCTGCTTAACGGAACCCGGTTATTGGATTCGGCGAATATCGCGAGAGACCGCCTCGACCGTTTCACACTCAGCGAGATAAATGCGCCCCGAGAGTGGCGCGAAAAGTGGGAAGAGCAAACGGCGCTAAACTACGATTCTGTCGAAAACGCAGTCAAAGACTATCTGCTTTCCCTTTGCGATGCCTTGAGCTATCTGATACAAGCGCCCGTGAGTCTGAACGAAGCCTTCAAATGCTTTAACGCTTTAGGTAGAGAAAAAGGCTCCGCGGTTAACTCCCTTATGGCCGCTGTATACACGGTGGCGCGGTATGGCGAGGAAGGCTTTCTGCGATGCGTTTACCCCGTTTCCAGAATGAAAGAATGCGATACCGACACCGTGGCAAGTTTGATCGGGACGCTTTTCGGCGCGGCATATGGAATAGAAGCGGTCGATAAAACTCTCATTTCAACCGTCCAGGACTCGGGTTACTTGATGGAAACCGCTGACCGTCTTTTAGCCTCTTCGTTCAGCCTGTCGAGCATGAACGATAAAGCGGGTATTTTAAAGAGACATAAAACAAATTTGGAAGAGCTGCGAGTAGGGCAAAACCTGACGGCTTTTCCCTTCGGCCACGGGATCGTCACCGGAAAAACGATTTCTCAGAACACGCTGGTCGTTTATGCTCGATTTGACATAGGGCAAAGCATACACTTGACGAAAACAACAAAAAAATTCGAGCCGACGCCAGCGGGTCTCTGACTCGAAAAACGGGAAAAACTTCTCGATACGCTTCTGTCACCGGTCCTCGAACGCATGGACGGTCCGCCATCTACGATTAACCGCGCAATGTCGCTTCATAAAAACGAAACGCTCGCTTCGAACATACAAAAAGGGGGAATGAGCTTGGGAGAATTTCTCGGATGGGCAATCGGCCTTGGATTGGCATTTTTTATCGGCGCTGTTTTCCAAAACGCTCAAGAAGCCAACAATAACGACAAAAAAGAAGATCGGGGGACTCAACCCCCTTCGTCGGGTGGAGTCAGTCCGGAGGGGAAAGATACCGATTCAGAAAAAAACCGAGTGTATCAAGAGGGGCAAACAGTTGCGATAGACAAAAATGCCTGTCCTCAGACTACGGAAGAATTACTCGGAACCATCCGCCATAGAAAGGGGTATGTGTTACACGTGACGGAATACGAAAACCTCCCATCGATACTTCAAAAGGGAATCCTCTCGATGAAGCAGCTCAAAAATATCGGAGTATTCCCAAAAAGGATAACCGGAGACCTTTCGAATGCTCTGGACGACAGAAAAGGCACGACTAACTACGTTCACTTAGCCTTTGACGAAAGCTACAGTATGTTTGGCGCAAAAATCTTCCGCTCGGAAATCCGAAACCCTGTCCTGATTAAGATAGACCCTCGAATCATAAAAGAGAAATCCTGCCGGTTTTCGGATAAAAACGCAGCCGCTTTCGACGCGAAGATCGGAAATGCAGAAGCCGTTATGCCGAAGTTGGACCTCGAGAAAATATACTGGCCAAAAGGCGGGATTACCTCTATCGATTCATTCAATTACTATAAGCGGTATAAACAGGCGGAAATACTCATCGAAGGAAGCATCCCAGTCGAGTATATCTCCGAAATCGTATTGCCAAACGGCGCACAGTGGAGTGGAGCGATCCCTTCTCATATAATAATCTCTTATGGAAACACACAACAGATGTTGGCTTACGATTTTACTTCTCGGATTTTTTGAAGTAATTATTTAGTAACAACGCTAAGATAACTGCGAATCTCGTTCTCCGTCGACCCCCGATAACCGGAAAACCCCGGGGGGTCGACGGACGGTCTTTCGCTTTGCGAATTAACTGTAAACCTTTCTCGAAGATGATTACCGAAGAAGTGTTAAATTGGCGTAAAAATGAGCCTTGACACCGGAAAAAGTATATGGTACAATAAAAGCGGATTTGACGGGCCCGAAGCCTACCTTGAAGGAATGAAAACGGATATACAATATATCTGATCAAGAAAAGCGTATTAGGCCCGAAGCCTACCTTGAAGGAATGAAAACTCGGGTGGGAGTGGTTCGGCCGTCTGTATAAAATAGGCCCGAAGCCTACCTTGAAGGAATGAAAACCTGAACGGGGTTTTTTCGCTTACTTCGAGGAAAGCGGCCCGAAGCCTACCTTGAAGGAATGAAAACGGTGGCGGTAGCTGGTGGCACACTCGAGGTTGTTTAGCCCGAAGCCTACCTTGAAGGAATGAAAACATTTTTCTACT
>CAZMHO010000191.1:3488-4088 GCA_964566085.1 uncultured Thermotogaceae bacterium
TTGTACACAGAGAATCTTTCTGCCCGAAGCCTACCTTGAAGGAATGAAAACTACTTCTATACCGTCTATTTTTGTTATTGATCCATAGCCCGAAGCCTACCTTGAAGGAATGAAAACAAAAACAGGCTGTATACCTGATTATAGTCGATTATAGCCCGAAGCCTACCTTGAAGGAATGAAAACTTTGCAGAGAGAACGCGTTTGCTAAATATACCATACGCCCGAAGCCTACCTTGAAGGAATGAAAACCACGATTCTTTTCGTTCTGAACATATTGACCTCCGGCCCGAAGCCTACCTTGAAGGAATGAAAACGATACTTCCCCGCTCTGCAAATTCAGTCTCGACGGTGCCCGAAGCCTACCTTGAAGGAATGAAAACGGGTTATCCGTGAGCCCGAGAAGATAATCGGAGGAGAGCCCGAAGCCTACCTTGAAGGAATGAAAACTTTGCTTTTGTGAGCTGTAACGCGGTTGTGGAGTCGGCCCGAAGCCTACCTTGAAGGAATGAAAACAACGACTCCTCGTAGTTCAAACTCATGAGGAGTTTGCCCGAAGCCTACCTTGAAGGAATGAAAACGCCTTCGCTAGGAAGGCCTTTT
>CAZMHO010000192.1:0-274 GCA_964566085.1 uncultured Thermotogaceae bacterium
GACGGGGACTTTCCCGAATTGGCGCGCGTGACGGCGATGAAAGGGGCGGAGGTCATCTGCAGGCCGTCGGCTTTTCTCAGAACCTTTGACCAATGGGAGCTCACCAATCGCGCCCGCGCGTACGACAATCATGTCTATTGGATTGCGACGAATACCGTAGGAAAAGACGCGAGCGGCTCCCATTTCTTCGGTAGCTCGATGATCGTCCATCCAAGCGGCCAAAAGCTGGCTCAAGCGAGGAACGGAAACGAGTATATCTGGGCAACCCTCGCCC
>CAZMHO010000192.1:295-908 GCA_964566085.1 uncultured Thermotogaceae bacterium
TTCGGTCATACGACGGGATTCTGGAAAACGGGCGATCAGCCTTTGAACCCGCCAGACGGATTCCGAATGAATGAAAATCGAGGCACCATAAAGGGGGAACAGGTATGAGCGGCCCTTTAACAGGTATACGAGTCGTCGACTTGACCAGAGTATTGGCGGGACCTTTTTGCGCGATGGTGTTGGCCGATTTGGGCGCGGAAGTGATCAAGATCGAGAGGCCAATAACGGGGGATGACTCACGGGCTTACCCGCCGTTTCAAAATGAGACGAGCGCGTATTTCGTCAGCGTCAACCGGGGGAAAAAGAGCATCACGATGAACCTGAAAGACCCCAGGGCGCGAGACATATTGCTGCGATTAGTGGAGAAGTCGGATATCTTTATCGAAAACTTCAAACCCGACGTAGCCGACCGTTTGGGGCTGTCTTACGAAGAGCTGGAGAGAGCGAATCCCCGGATCATCTACGGCAGCAGTTGCGGGTTCGGGCAGACCGGCCCTTATCGAAATAAAGCCTCCTACGATATCATCATCCAGGGGATGAGCGGCATGATGAGCATCACGGGTCCAGATGCGGACCATCCGACGAAAGTCGGGAGTTCCATAGCGGATATCGT
>CAZMHO010000192.1:918-3997 GCA_964566085.1 uncultured Thermotogaceae bacterium
GGGCTATATTTGTGCGTCAGCGTATTGGCCGCATTAACTGCCCGCGAAAAAACGGGGAAGGGGCAAAGAATAGACGTCGCGATGTTAGACTGTATGGTTTCGATTCTCGAAAACGCCCTGGCAAGATATACCTGCACCGGGAAGGTTCCGGTCCCCGTAGGAAACGTTCATCCATCGATCGCACCGTTCTTCACGGCAAAAACAAAAGATCATTGGATCAATATCGCTGTCGGGAATCAAGATCTGTGGCGGAGATTCTGCAACTTGACCGAATTAGGCTTTCTGGCCGATGACGAACGCTTTCGAACCAATGAACTGCGCGTTGAGCATTTTCAGATCCTCAAACCGATTCTTGAAACGGCTTTACTCGAACGAAGGCGCGACGAGTGGCTCGCGCTATTTGAGAAGGAAAGCATCCCGAGTGGGCCGATCTATACCATGGCGGAGGTCGTCGATGACGCTCAAATCGCCGCGAGACAGATGATCCTCAATATCTATCACACGCAAGGCGGGGAGTTCAAGGTTCCGGGAATCCCGATGAAGTTTTCCGATACGGTTCCGGATGATCCATGTACTGCTCCGACGCTTGGAGAACATAATCAGGAAATCTACCTTGGCTTGCTTGGACTCTCTTGCCAAGAGTATCTGGAGATGAAGGAAAAAGGAGTGATCTAATCGCATATGGAAGCGTTGAACTGGTATGAAGAACTGGGTTTCGCGATTACAGTCAGCGACAAAGACGGGACCATCCTCTATATGAATCGGATGGCGATTGCCAACAACGAAGCGGAAGGCGGCAGCCTATTGATCGGAAAAAACCTGTTCGATTGTCACCCGGCGAGGATCTTGGACAAGGTCATGGAACTCTATGAAAAACGATCGACCAACGTCTACACGATCGAAAAAAAGGGCACTAAAAAAATCATCTATCAGACGCCCTGGTATGAAGGTGGGGAGTATGCGGGGATCATCGAACTCTCAATACCGATTCCGTTCGAACTGCCTCACTACATCCGGAAGTAACCGCTGATGGAAAAACCGGATCGAAAGCCAACGGAATCTTTTTGGGACCAGGCCTCAATTTATCAGATCTTTCCGGACCGGTTCGCGATCGGGAAGGGGTTGTCGGCAGAAGATAAACGTCGGGAAAACCGATACCCTTATCCCGAACAGCGTCTCGCGCAATGGATGGACATCCCGGTCAGAAACCCGAAAGGGAACCATCAACACCTCTTTTGGGGCGGCGATTTATCGGGAATCACAGAAAAATTGAACGAGATTCGCGGACTAGGGTGCGATGTCCTCTACTTAACCCCCATCTTCCAAGCGGTCACCAACCACAAATACGACACCGTCGACTACTATCGGATCGATCCGGCCTTCGGGACGCTTGAGGATTTTCGGCGTTTATGCGAAGAAGCCCACCTTAGAGGGATGAAGGTTCTCTTGGACGGGGTGTTCAATCACGCGAGTCGTCAGTGTAAATGGCTTCTTGAAGGGCGAGAAGCGTTTTTCGTGCCGCTTGGAAACGGGGAATATCGGTGTTGGGAGAATATTCCGCACTTGGTGGAAATCAACCTCGAAAACCCCGAAGCGCAAGACCAATTGTTCTTCGGAGAAAACAGCGTTTTGAAATACTGGTTGCGGGAAGGGGCGGACGGGTGGCGACTCGACTGCGCGCACGATTTAGGCCCGGAACTTTTGCAGAGGATCAGCCGGGAGATGAAAGAAGCCTTTCCGGAATCTTTGCTCATCGGAGAAGTATGGAACTATCCGGCGGGTTGGAAGAACACGGGAATGGACGGGATTATGAACTACACTTTCCAAAGCGTTGTTTACGATTTTTTGCAGGGATATCTGCGGGCTTCTCAAACTGGCGTGTTTCTGGAAGAAATGGCGAAGGAAACGGGTTTGGCGTTTCTGTCCCGCTGTTGGAATATGTGTTCTTCCCATGATGTGGAAAGGCTCGGTACGATCCTTCCGAAAGAAGAGCTCGTTCGACTCGCAATTTTGCTCCAATACGCCTATCCCGGCGCGCCTTTCCTCTATTATGGAGAAGAACGGGGCATGACGGGTGGTCGGGACCCTGAAAACCGAGGCGCCGTAAACTGGGAAGAACCCGACCGGTTTCCGGAGCGTCGCGCGTTGATCGTGCGTCTCAACGGGTTGAGGAAAGAAAAACGAGCGCTGACGGCTGGCCGATTTGAGTTAGTGACCGTCTCCGACGAACGGATTCTCGGTTTCAAACGGCGTACGGAAGATGTTTCTGAGCAGCTTATCGTTCTGATTAACGCAACGCCGGATCTCGTTGAAACGCGGGTTTACCTTAAAGACGGATGGGTCATGGGCGGAACGCAAATTATCGATCTGGACACTGGAGAAGCCTACCGTAGCTCGATGGAACGGTTCGTCGTGACTTTGGCTCCCTACCAATATCGCATCCTCGAACCGCAAATACGGTATGATTGCCAGCGCTACACTCCTTATAAACGCGTCCCGAAACAAGGAAATGCGCGGTAACGTAGACTCCGGCCTACTTTACGCCTAACGAAAAACGATCCGATGACCAACCGAGAAGCGGGTTCTTTTTTCTATATATTGCATAATCCGGCCGGAGTTGAAGCGTACTTCTTGGGACTCCCGACTTCAGTCCGGCATCTCTACGGCTTTTCGGTAAGGTTTATGGCTTCGGTTTCGAAATGCGAAAGCCCCTTAGCGGTCTTACCCGCTATGATAAAGTCGCAAAGATGACGGTTATCTTTACGATAAGAAAAGGAAGCTCAACTAAAGTTGGGCGCTCCAAACACGAAACCCGAACTTCGATACACCCCTTCCCGATTGCCTACCCCGCCCTATACGGCAAGTGAACGTGCTCTCGATCCCCTTCAACCGATGGCTAAAGAATCATTCCTCATCTATCAACGAGTTTTTTAAAGCGCCGTCTGATTGCCCGACCGATATCACACCCGAACAACTGGGGCGTATCGAATACCCGGGGGCCTGATGGATGACCGGTATCGAAGATCCACATGAAACGGAAAAAGCGCGGTCCAACAAAGTCGCGTCGTAGACTCTGTCT
>CAZMHO010000193.1:0-3957 GCA_964566085.1 uncultured Thermotogaceae bacterium
CCTCTTCATCCCCCACCGGATAGTATCCCCAATTATCCGCAATCGCTTGATTGGTCAAGCGGACAAGCGTTTGAACATCTCGGGAAAGAAACCGGCGATCTAAGGTTCGGAGGGATACCCCGTGTTTCTGCCGAATCCTCTCCGAAAAGGTAGAAAAGCGTTCCGGAATCGTATAGCCCTCTCTCGGATCGCCATAGAACACCAACAGGTCTTTGGCTTTGGCAAATCCGAAGTTTTCGAACTGCCGGGCATACCCGGGTGGGTTGTGCGGCGCAAGGATCACCGGCGGCGGAGAAAACCCTTCCACAACGATCCCCCATTCTTGGGAAGAAAAACTCCAAGGGCCGCGCATCGTTCGCATCCCTTTTTCGCGCAACCAGTCGCAAGCTGTCTGAAGAAGCATTCGAGAAGCGAGAGGATCGTCGATGCACTCGTAAGATCCGAATAATCCGATCGGCTCGTTCCAGAATGATAGCGCTTGGCGGTCAAAGAACGCGGCAATTCTCCCGACTACCTGCTTCCCCTCATACAGAAGGAATAGCGAATAAACGCAATGGCCGAGCATTGCGTTCTTTTTTGGGTCGAACAAGGCTTTCTGCTCGGTTTTTAGCCACGGGACCCAGTTAGGATCCTGCCGATAGTGGATATAAGGAAAGCGAATAAACTGCTGCAATCCTTTCGCTGTTGTCACGGGTTGTATCTTCAGTTACGCTCAATTCCTTTCGATCGGAATAAAACAGCGCCTTTCTCGGTGTTTTGAAGCTTCGAGCGGCCGAAAAGGCAGCTTTCGAATAGTATAACACGAGCTGCGCTCCAAAGAGGCGCTGCTCGTGTGTCAAGTTATGGGGGGTAATTCCCCTCCCCCGGAGGGGTGGCCGAAGGCCGGGGTGGTCACGGCATTACTTGTCTTTTGTATTGTTTTCTTCTTTTATACGATTCCACCCCATTATTGTACCCGGTCTTCATCGCGCGGTCACGGTTCATTTATGATAGAATACTGTCGTCTGTTGTGACTTATTGGGGGGGACGTCCAGTGAAATATTTGGAAATCGCGTTTCTGTGTTTTACCTTTCTTTTCGTCGCGCTGTTTGCGCATCCGTTTTTAACTTACGAGTTCAGCACGCCGAAATACTTCTTCCTGATCGTTTTTATTTCCATCGGGATGGTCTTTTATCTGTTGCGCCAATGGCGCCGAAAAGAGCCTGCCCTCTATATCGGCCTACCTCAGGTTGGGTGGTTTTGTTTCGGAATCACCGCGCTGCTTTCAACGTTGACCGTACTGTTCAATAATCCCGTGTATTTCCAGTTTTCTTTTGAAATCGGGATCTATGCCTTCTTAACCGTTTTCATCGTTTTATATTTTTCCAACCTTCTTGAAACCAAGCGGCAAGTCTCTTTCTTCCTTTTTTTTGCTCTGATTACTGGATTCATCGTCAGTATTGAAGCGCTGTACAACTACTACACCGGATACTCGTTTTTTCTCGGTTTCTACGGCTCCGGAAAGATGGGGATGAAGGCGACCATCGGAAACGTCAACTTCGTTTCGGATTTTTTGGGCTCACTGCTGCCGCTCTCGTTCTACTTTCTATTATCGACGCGGGGATCCTGGAATCTCACGGGGAAGCCTTCGATCGCGCAGACCCTCTGGATGGCGATGGTGAAAGCCTTTGGGGGTGTCACCTTCTTCCTCTCCTATTTGGTCGTCCTACTGTCGGGCACCCGAGCCGTCATCCTTTCTTTAATCATCGGAGCGGCAGTTTTTGTTCTCACCTACGGCTGGTATGTCTGGACGCGCCGAAAAGAGACGGAAAAGGGGCCGAAAGCGCCGCGAATGGTGAATGCCCTTTTGGCCGCTTTGGCAATACTGATCCTGATCGCGGTCCCATTCATCCTCGAATCGGAAAACAATATTCTCAGAACGACGGTGGATGTCGGTGAACGAACCGCTTCGATCTTCGATCCCCGAGGATTCCAAACCACGGGGGGAAAAGCGCGCGTGTTGGCTTGGAAGGCTTCGGTCCTGCAATGGGAAGACAACCCCATTATCGGTGCCGGGATCGGAACCTATATGCGCGATTCCATTCAATATATGGGGGAAGCGATCCAGCAAAACCCGGAATACGTCGACTCATGGTCCAACTTCAAACGCACGCATAACGACTATTTCCAAGTTTTGGGCGAGATGGGTCTTTTCGGTATTCTCGCCGTCGCTTTCACGCTGTTGGCGATGATTTGGCTGTTCTTCCGGATGCTCGTGAGGATGAAAGATCGGGATGACGCGTTGCTCCTGATTTTGTTGGCCGTTTCTTTCGTCGAGATCCTCGGCCATAGTTTCACGGAGTTTCCTTTGCATCTTCTCCCGAATCAGCTCTGGGCGTTGGCTATCGGAGGGATCGGCTTCGGAAGCTACCTCAATCGCGAGACCGTGCTCGCGTGGCGGCGGCCGTTTTCGAAACGGTGGATCCTCGTTGGTATCCTTGCTGTCGCGGTCGTCGGGGTCCTTGCCGGGACGTTCAAATACCGCAGTATGATGGCGGACGCCTATTTCAAGGAAGGCAACGGCCTCTATTCGTCCCTTTCCCAGATCGACGGCTACCGAAACCAACATGCGACCGAACTTCAGAAGGCTAAAGACGCCAGCAGAGCGTTGGAAGAACGAACGGGCGCTTACGAAAGGCTTGCAACGGAAACCTACCTGGCGCAAGTGACTCCCCTGATCCGCTCCGCCGCCGGTGGTAACGCTTCGGAGGAAGAAATTCAGCTCCGAGCGCTTGAAGAGCTCTCGAAAGAATTCGCGAAAGAAAAGGCGCGATTGAATGATTTCTACATTCGTTACGAAGACAATCAATCGAAATTAAACCAGCGCGCGGCGGAGCTATACGTCAGCTCTCGCGATCGACTCTCGCAAAGTTTGGATCTCGCCCCATTTTACGGAAGAAACCACTATTACCTGGCCGCGCTGATGATTCGGCCGGAGCGAAAGAGTATCCTGCTCCAACAGAAAGCGAATGCAAAGGATCCCGTTGACGTATGGCGGGCGTATTTTACCGAATTGACGGAAGTGCGGAAACACATCGCCCCCGAATACCGCCTTTTTCCTCTCGAAAAAGACTTCCTGTGGTTGCAAACGAAGGTGAAGGAAGGCGTCCCGCTCGAAACAATGGAAGCGCTGGTCGGCATCAACAACTGGTATGATATCCAAAGTTACAGAGATGCACTTTCCTTCTTTCATACCTCTTTCATCGGCTTCGATGAAAAGAACACTTACCGGCAGATGGGGAAATCTTACTACACGCTCTACGCCATGCTTCGAAACCAGGTTGTTGCCTACGCGCAACTGGCGCGCGAACATCCGGAGTGGGAAAAAGACTTGAAAGCGCTGATGGTGAGCCATCAGGAAGAAGCCCTTCTAGCTTTCGAAGCGTTCAAGCGCGCTTATGATCGCGCGATCTATCTATTGCCCGGAAACTGGCAAATGTTCCCGGAGTGGGAATCAATCTATTCGGAGTACATCAGCTTGCTTTTAAAAGCGCAACCGGTCCAAAGCGTGTATCCCCAGATCCGGGATATCGCGAATCTTCGGGCGCAAGCCTGCGAGTGGATGCACCGGGTCCAGCGCATCGGTATCCCCGATGATATCGCCGTGTTTTACGCCCAATTGACGCAAGCGTTCTTGGACTCCAAGATGTATCAGGAAACCTTATATGTCATCGATGAGGGATTGAATACTTTGACAAAAGCATACCAATGGAATAAAGAGGACCTGGAGAGCAACGCGTATCTGACCGAAGAGAATAAAAATCGGATCCGAGGGTTTTTGTCCGCCTATGAGAATCTGCTGAAAAACAGAAGCCTGTTTATCGACCAGGTGTTGGAAGTCTATGCCGCGGCCCAAAAAAACGGCACATTCGATCAACTCTGGCTCGAAGATTGGAAGGAGCACCAGTTTATCGACCG
>CAZMHO010000194.1:0-3955 GCA_964566085.1 uncultured Thermotogaceae bacterium
GGTGTTTAACAGTTTTTAAGAAAAGGCGGGTCTTTGACCAGTGAGTTCTGTAACGCTTTTGTCGGCATTTCCACCCCGCTGAGATCAAAACAGCCACTTAGGGCGACTGTTTTGGAATCGAAAAGAAAAAAGTGGAGCCGATACCCGGTTGCGACACCAGTCCAATTGTTCCACCCATCAGTTCTACAAGGCTTTTGCATATCGACAGGCCCAGGCCTGCGCCTCCATAGGTTCGGCGTTCGGAGAGGTCGACTTGGACGAAACTCTCGAAGATGGCGGCGTGTTTGCTTTTTTCGATTCCGATGCCGGTGTCTTTCACAGAAACCCAGATCATATCCTTTTTTATATCGCAAGTCAGTTCGATCTCTCCTACGTCCGTATACTTGATCGCGTTGTCTAACAAGAGGGAGACGACGCGGGCCACTTTTCTCATATCGCCATACACGATGCGGTCTTCCGGCATTTCCACCCCGTCGCCTTCCCGGATACCTTTCTCAACCACACGGAGCCCTTTCTTTTCGGCCTTTTCCCTTGCGACGCAAAGCCTTTCGCCGATCATCGCGCGCACATCGAAGGTGACATTTTCCAGTCCTTCTTGTCTTGTCTCCAAGGATGACAGGGTGAGCACATCATCGATGACGGAGGTAAGGTGAAAGCTCTTTTCTATAACGATCTCCGAAAACTCCTTCCGGCTTTCAGGGGGGAGAGTGGGATCGGATAGCAATTCGGAAAAACCCACGATCGCGTTGAGCGGCGTACGGATTTCATGTGAGAAGTTTCGCAGGAAGGCGGACTTTAACAGCACACTCTCCTCCGCCTTCTCTTTGGCGGCAACCAGTTCCTCCTGGGCTTTTTTTCTGTCGGTGATGTCTTCTTTGATACCGAGATACCCGATCTTCTTTCCCTGTTCGTCGACAATGGACGATATCAACGCGGATTCCCAATAGCTTTCCCCATTCTTCTTTCTATTATGGAACTGCCCTCTCCATTCTTGTTGCGTGTCCAATGTTTTCCAAAGCTCCTGATAAAAGCTTGGAGGGTGTTCTCCAGATTGGAGAATCCGCGGGTTTTTGCCAATAAGCTCTTCGGGCGCGTATCCCGTAATTTGCGCGCATTTGCGATTGACATACTCGATCACCGCGTCCAGATCGGTGATGACCACACTGACCGGGCTTTGCTCCACCACCAGCGAGAACTTTCGAAGGTATTGCTGAGCCTCTTTCAAATTCCGTTCGATCTCAATCGCATGGAATACTCTCTCCATCACGTGGGGAAGGCGATCCATCAAGTCCGGGTCTTTGATCAAGTAGTCGAAAGCGCCCAGCTTCATGATTTCCACGGCCAACCGCTCGTCGCCCTGGCCGGTCATCATGATAAAAGGCGGACAGCCCCCCCGCTCGACAAGGGTGGCCACGACATCGCGTCCGGTCATATCCGGAAGCCGCTGATCGATCAGCATCACCGCCGGCGGGTTTTGGGCAACCCATTCCAGCGCCTCGATCCCTTTTGAAATACCGATCGCATCACACCCGTGCCTTTTCAGCTTCCTGATGATCAGTTCGCTAAGCCCCGGGTCATCTTCAACCACCAGAATCGAGCGCTTCTTCTCGCTCCTCATCTCCTGATCAGCCACTTTCCTTCCCTCCCCCATCTTGGTCCCGACTGATAAAAAGTCCGGCAGACCTAATCCGGGCGCCCGTCAATCCATCGCCGCTTCCGCCCCTGTCGCCCCGGCTATAGAATACGCATCCATGGTGTCTTTCATCGCTTTTTAGAAACGTCTTTTGCACTTCGTCAGTTTCAAGCTTTGGCTTCAGCTTATGGATGTGTTTCCCCGTTTATCATTCTCTCCCGTTTTTGTATTCTACACGGATTATTTTACACCCTCGAGCAAGCTGATGTTTCCTTATAGAGGTTCAAAGCTTCCAAAGACCTTTGTTCTAAGTAATACTTAATCGTCTGGATAGAATGTTCGATATCTTCTTGATGGATTTGGGTAAAAGCTTGCCGAGTCATTAAGAATTGAGCGACCAAAAATGCGAAGACGGGTAAAATGCAGAACAAGAGGAAATAAAAGAAAATCCACGCGCGAAGCTTCTTCTTTATTGTCGACAACATAAAACCCCCTTACAAAGCTTTTGGAAATCCTTCGATTTCGATCGACGTATTGATGAAAGCCGGTCTTATAACAAGACAGGGCGCACCCAACGAACTATCCCAATCGGATTCGGGTTTCACGCAAATAAAGAAAAACAGCGAAAGCGGGCGAGTCATCACATACGCTTTTCCTCCGATCGGTTTTCTGAAATCTCTCATTCCGACCGATGACATTGGAATCGCGTCTCCCGTTTTTAATTTTATTACGCCAATATGAATTATATCACACTCTTGACTTTTCCCTTCATTAGCCTTTCTTTCTACTCAATACGCGCCAAAAGGCCCCGAAAGCAGCTTTCTCAAAACCGACCGCACCGAGTGATGAGCCACGTAAGCCAATGAGCGCACCACATACACCGTCTCATGGAGCCATGCGCGAATCGCGGCTATTATGGACGTATCGGTAAAAATCCGGTTTTTTTTGCGTCGTTTTGCCGTCTTTGGTATAATCGCTTATGATAGAATCCGCTGTTCGGCTCGGAAGGATATGAGTCTGTTATGAACTTCTTTTTATATGTTTTCTTGTTGTTCGCCTCAACCCTCGTCGCAGGGTTTTTCGCCTTATACAGCCTATCCAAGAGGCCGGCGGCGGGCAGCGTCCAAATGGCGATTTTGATGCTTTTGGTCATGATCTGGTGTTCCGCTTCTATTTTTGAAACCGTTTCTCAAACCCTCGAAACTAAATATATATGGACGATCTTCACTTACTTCGGCAGCCAGCCGTTTACCGGCGCTGTGTTTCTGTTTGCTTTGCGCTATACCGGCCGAGATAAAACGCTCACTCGGAACAAGATAGGAGCCCTTTTTGCGTTTCCGGCCCTCTTCATCATCCTTGCGATGACAAACCCCTGGCATCGGCTCATATGGCCGAATATTTACCTCAAGGAAGTACCGGGGGGTATCGTCGGCGTGTTCGAACATGGGTTATTTTTTTGGTTCTCGATAGCCTATAACTATGTCATCGCCGGTTGGTCTATCATGATCCTTTCCGCACATTTCTTTTTTTCGAGAAATTCAGAAATAACCAAGCAAAGCAAAGTGTTTTTTTTCGCAGCGCTCTGCCCGTTAAGCGCAAGCATTCTCTATGCGTTCGTACCGGATTTCATTGGGGGATACGATCCGACCCCTCTCTCTTTCACGCTGATGAACGCTTTTCTTGTTTTATCCAGCTTCCGACTTCGTTTCCTGGATCTCGTCCCCGTTGCCTGGGAAAATGTGATTAATACCCTCGACGATGGCATATTGGCGATCGATCCTCAACAGCGGATAGTCGGATGGAATCCGCTTCTTGAAAAATGGTTCGGGTTTCAGCCGGATCATACGGGGATGGCCTTCGATAAAGCGCTTTCTGAATGGCCGCAGTTGATTCGCATTATCGAGCGGACCGAAAATGAGAGCAAGGAAATCGAATTGATTCCCCATGGTGAAACGGATCGTATTATGGAGGTTCGATTGATTCCGTTTCGCGATCACCGCGGGAAAAAAATGGGGAAGATCGTTACCTTCCGGGATGTTACCGATAAAAAAATCGCCCAAAAAAAGTTGGTGGATGCCCTTGATCAGGCGGAATCGGCAAACAAAGCCAAGAGCGCGTTCCTTTCAGCTGTAAGCCATGAGATACGCAATCCCCTTCAAGGTATGTCGGGCGTTGTTTTCTTGCTTGCGAAAACTCATCTGAGTTTCGATCAAAAAGGATATATGGAGCGCATACAATCAGCGCTGGGAACGCTTAGCGAAATTCTCAACAACATCCTTGACTTCTCAAAGATCGAAGCGGGCATGATATCCCTCGAGTCTG
>CAZMHO010000195.1:0-164 GCA_964566085.1 uncultured Thermotogaceae bacterium
CACATTATAGCATAAGGCGCGATTCTATCCCTTGACCGCTTTTGGATGCCGGTTTGACGTATCAAATCGATTCCTTCTTCCATCCCCTTGCCCAAACTCTAAGCGGGTACCCCCTTAGAGTTTTTATTCAAAAATGGGCGCTTTCGGGAACGCAGAACGCTCTG
>CAZMHO010000195.1:174-3326 GCA_964566085.1 uncultured Thermotogaceae bacterium
CAAACGGCGCTTCATTCCAGTCAGAAAGTCTATGGTTCCCCGAGCAGCCTTAATCGGTTTCGCGGAAGGGTTCTATAGGGCTCCCCACCGTAATCAACTTTTGTCCTTTCCCGTCAGCGCGGTTCAGCCGGGGTACCGGTTTCTCAACAGCGTATCCCGCAAGCGGCTCCCCTACGGAATATCGATTCGGATAAAATCCATGATCTTTGGCGCCTGTTTGGAAGGCCCTGTGAACGCCCAAGCGCCCCCCTCAGGGCTGATCGGCCGAAGCACCGCTTCGATCCCGTCGTAGTCGTAGGTGGTCAGATAAATCTTCCATCCGCTCAACTGATCGGTTTTCATGACGTCCTGGGGAACCAGTAGCGTGACGGTCTTGAATTGTTTATCCACCTGCACTGCTGGGGCAGGGGTTAGCGGTGTTCCGTAATAAGCCGGCCCCGTTTTGTCATCTGATTCGTACATCGCCATCGACCAACCGGTTGCGTAGATCATGTAGTCCCAATCCATACCTTCCGGCATCATGGCGTTTTGGAAGGGCAGCGCTTTCGCTCCTTTTCGATCGGGCCGATCGAAAAAAATCTGGAAGGTGACATGATCAAAAAGATTCGTAGGCGACCACATATCGGTGAGGTTTTTCAGGGTAATGTCCATCCGAAGCATCCTGCCCACCTGGCTCAGTTTAACGCGTAAAAGGTCCTGCTGGCGATCAAAGGTCATGTCCCTGGGGTAACGGTAATCACCGCTCGGGCCGTGATCGTCTCCTTCCGCGTCCTCAATATCCGTCAGACAGACGGTCGGGATATCGAAAAAGACGGTCAAAGTAGACGAATAAACAGATTCCGTGGCTTTTTTTCCGTAGGCGCGGACGAACAGCCGATGCGCGCCGGCGATAAACTCCGAAATCCGAACGGGTATTTCCCAGTTTCCGCCGGAATCTGGAACGACGGTAGCGTACTCTTTCTCGTTGCCGTCGATGTATAGGCGCAAACGCGCGGCATTCCGCGAGGTCCCTTTCAGGACAAAGTCTTCGGCGATCCTCTCTTGCCCTTTCAACGAGGTCATCGCGATTGCGATATCCGGAACCGTGACGGTTTGCCTCTGTCCCGTAACGCGGTATACTGCCAAGCCTTTCCCGCCGATCAGATAGTTCAAGAACCCTTTTTGGCCGACCACGATGTTTTTGGAGACGATTCCTTCCGTGAATACCGGTTCGAGCACCGTACCTTCCGGCAATCCCATGTCCATTTGCGTGGCGTGCCGAGACTGAGAAGAGGTGTTGAGAAAGACAAAATAGGTGGATTCTTGATCCTGAACGCGATAGATGAAAGCGCCGGGACCGATTGGGTCGGAATGAACCACCCTCACCTGCCCGTATCGGAAAGCGGGTGTCTCTCTTCTGAGCTGTATGATCTTGCTTACATATTGGTAGATATCATGATTCGTTTGGAAGTGATCGAGGCCTCCCGATTCAAAGCCCTCTTTGAACATGGTGGCGCGGGTTTCCGAAAATCCTTGCTCAGTCCCGTAATAGAGGGCGGGGATCCCGGGTATCGTGAATATCACGAGTAAGGCTTGCTTGAGATCCCTCATTGAAACGCCTTTGAGAAACCGTTCCATATCATGGTTGTCGACGAAGGTGATCAGGCGTTTCCCGGAGAAATACGCTTCCCGTTTTTGAAACCGGTACTCCAGCATCTGCGTCGGTTTGCCTTCCTTAAAGACACGCCGCAGTTCCGTCATCAACGGAAAGTCGAGCATGCTGTTGTACCCCAGATCGAAGTAATTCGAGATCAGTTGTTCACCGGTGTCTTCATAGGGTTGCGGCGTGATCCACGCCTCTCCATAAGTTAAAAAGTCAGGTTTGCCGCTGTTCGCCGCGCGAGCGTAGATACCGTCCGGGTCTTCTAAGAACTGCGGCCAAAAGGCATCTTCCACATAGATCGAGGTGTCGATGCGAAACCCGTCGATGCCGTGATCGATCCAAAACCCGTACACGTCTTTCAAGGCGGTGATCACCACAGGATTTTCGGTATTCAAGTCATCCAAATCCGAAAGAGCGGTATTGAAACGGTTTGGATTTTCTATCTCCGAATGCCAGTGATAGATGTTCATCGCCCGTTGCGCCGGATCATTATAATCATTTTGATCAAACGGGTACAGCGTGGGTTTTTTCGTAGGAATACTCTGCTCGTTGATCGAACATGCGAGGGTGATAGGGTCGTACAGAAGATAGTTCCCCACGTGATTGGCGACGATGTCCTGGATGACCCGTATGCCTTTTTCGCCGGCGGTTTGGATAAACTCTCGGTATAGGGCGAGGTCTCCGAAATGTTCGTCGATCGCCTTGAAATCCCGCGCCCAATACCCGTGATACCCCCCGTATTGAACGCTTTCATCCCACCACTGATTGGCAACGGGGGGCGTGATCCAGAGAGCTGTGGCTCCCAAATCCCGAATATAGTCCAATCGTTCTATCAGCCCCCGTAAATCGCCGCCATTATACTTCGAGTTTTCTACACCCGCTTCTATCCCGTCCGGAGTTTGCACATCGTTAAGAGGATCCCCGTTCCAAAACCTGTCGATCATGACGAAATAGATGACCTGGTCTTCCCAAGTCGCCGTATCGGCGAAAAGCGTAAGAAAGAAACAAATGAACAAACAAGAGAACATCAGAAAACGTTTTTCTCGCGACATCTGCCTACCTCCTTTAATATACACATTCATGAATCATACCATAACCAAAAGACGGCGAAAGATTCGCAAGACGGGAGCGGGGTGGGAATGCCGAGCGGGGTGGGAATGCCGAGCGGGGTGGAAATGCCGAAGGATAGAAAAAAGTCCCGCTAACGCCCTTTCTGACCGGCGGGTTGTGGTATAATGAAACGAGCGCGGCGATTGATTCGTTATTGGAACGTACTGTTGTTTGGAAAATACGATACAAAGGAGTTCTCTCTGAATGGCAAAGGTCTTTCTTGTCAAAGGCATTCCTTCCTCGGGCAAAACGCAGTATATTTTGAATAAAGTAGCCGAAGCCCATCGGGAAAACCCTTTCTCGTACTTGGTGCTGGGCCCTTCCGGAAGCTTTATCCGGTATTTGCGAGAGCGCTTCCTCCGGCATTCCCACCCCGCTCGGCATTCCCACCCCGCTCGGC
>CAZMHO010000195.1:3413-3953 GCA_964566085.1 uncultured Thermotogaceae bacterium
ATCAATCGTAGTTTCCTCGCTGGGTTTGTCGCCGGAAAAGTACGTGAAGAGCACCGGCTATACCCGCTGTTGCAGAAAGGCCAGGGGATGATCGAAGCATTCTTGCAATTCTACACGTGGTTGAAAGACCACGACGCCGAGAGATTGCTCAAAGATATCGAGCAGACCGAAGACACGCTCTTGAAAGAGTTCGCGGGATTGTATAGAACGATCGACACCCAATTGCGCGAGAAGCGTCTCTTCACTGTAGAGGATGCCTATTATCGGTTGTTGGGATCGATCGACCAGAAGGCAGTGCAGCCTCAGGAAATTCCTTATCGGTGGCTGTTTTTGGATGGTTTTTTCGATCTGACTCCAAAGACCCGCCGGTTTTTCTATTCCTTTTTCGGCTTTTTTGACGAAGTCTATCTTTCCGTACCGTTGAATTCGGACGGTTCGCTGATGGACGCTTCTTTCGAGAAATTCGAGAACGAGCCGTCGTTCAACCGAAGCCTCTATCGTTGGGAGTCGGTCACGCTGGAGGCCATCCGATACAAGCCT
>CAZMHO010000196.1:0-3932 GCA_964566085.1 uncultured Thermotogaceae bacterium
AGGTTCTCAGCGCCATGAAACCGACGGATGTCATCGATATTTTGAAGGAAAGCGCGTTAAGAGGCCGCGGGGGCGCCGGATTCCCGACCGGAAAAAAATGGGAGTTTACGGCGAAAACCGACTCCGAGGTGAAGTATATTCTGTGCAACGCTGACGAAGGAGAACCGGGAACCTTTAAGGACCGGTTGATCATGGAAGGCGATCCGCACTCGGTGATCGAGGCAATGGCCATCGCCGGTTACAGCGTCGGCGCCTCGAAAGGGTATATCTATATCCGGGGCGAATACTACGGATCGATCGACAACCTGAACAAAGCGATACAGGATGCTTACGAATGGGGCTTTCTCGGCAAAAATATACTGGGCACTTCCTTCAGCTTCGACCTGACGATCCGATTGGGAGCTGGCGCCTATATATGCGGCGAAGAAACGGCGCTTATCGAATCGATCGAAGGCAAACCCGGGCGTCCCAGATTCAAACCGCCTTATCCGCCTGTGGCGGGGCTTTATCAAAAACCGACGGTGGTCAACAACGTCGAGACCTTCGCAAATGTCCCCTGGATAATTCTGAACGGGGCCAAAACCTTTAAAGAGATCGGGACGCCCTCGTCTTCCGGGACGAAAGTATTCACGTTGGTCGGCAACGTCCGAAACCGCGGTTTGGTGGAAGTCCCGATGGGAACCAGCGTCTTCGACCTCGTCTATCGCTACGGGGGAGGCGTACCCGGAGGGAAGAACCTGAAGATGGTGCAAACCGGCGGAACGGCCGGAACCTTCATTCGTCCGGATCAGTTGAACGTCAAATTGGACTATGATTCGGCAAAGGTCGGCGTATCGATCGGCTCCGGCGTGATTTTGGTGATGGACGAAGACAGTTGCAGCGTGGAAGCGGTGAAAGTGGCGATGGAATTCTTCGAGCACGAATCGTGCGGCAAATGTACGCCTTGCCGGGAGGGGACCCGATTGGCCGTTTCGCTCTTGGAAGGGATTTCGAAAGGCAGAGGGAAAAAAAGCGATCTGGATCTCCTGCTACGCATTTCGGATACGATGGAAGAGACGGCGTTCTGCGGTCTGGGACAGGCGGTAGCGATGCCGTTGCGCTCCATCATCGATAACTTTCGCGAGGACTTTGCCAGACATATCAGAAAGGAACCTTGTTCCGTCTGCCACTATGAAAAGCCAAAAAAGGGAAAGACACCGGTATAAAGAAAATTCTTTATGTCGAATATGTAAATTTTGATTTTCGTAAGCGGGTGCGGTTGACAATGCACCCGCTTTAATTGTACAATACGCCGTATTTAATAAAGAAGCTGAAAGGAGGGCTGGAAGGAGAAGGTTTCCTTCATCGTTTGAATGCCTACAATCAATCAATTAGTGAGGAAAGGAAGAGCAAAGGTCATAACCAAATCTAAAGCTCCGGCGCTCGCTGGAAACCCACAGAAGCGCGGCGTGTGCGTCCGTGTGACGACAATGACTCCGAAGAAACCCAACTCGGCTTTGCGAAAGATCGCGAGGGTCCGTTTGTCTCACGGAACAGAGATCACCGCATATATTCCCGGAGAGGGGCACAATTTGCAGGAACACTCCGTAGTATTGATACGCGGCGGGCGTGTAAAAGATCTTCCCGGGATTCGTTATAAAATCATCAGGGGAACGCTGGACTCGGCAGGGGTTGAAGCCAGAAGACAATCCAGATCCAAATACGGAGCGAAAACCCCGAAGTAATGGGGAAAAGGGGAGCATGGAATGAGAAGAAGAAGATCCGAAATTCGAGAAACGATACCTGATCCGTTATACAACGACTTGATGGTCACCCGCCTGATCAACTCGATTATGTGGGATGGGAAGAAAGCTGTCGCGCAAAAGGTTGTGTACGGAGCCTTTGATGTGATTCGAGAGAAAACCGGGAAGGAACCGCTCGAAGTCTTTAAAAAGGCAATGGACAATATCCAGCCGATCGTTGAAGTGAAACCGCGCCGCGTCGGTGGCGCGACCTACCAGGTTCCGATAGAAGTGACCGAACGAAGGAAGGCTTCTCTGGGCATTCGCTGGTTGATTAAAGCTTCCCGATCGAAAAAAGGCCGCCCCATGAAAGCGCGTTTATCCGAAGAGATCCTTGCCGCCTATGAGAATTCCGGCAACGCGGTGAAAAAGCGGGAAGACACGCACAAGATGGCCGAGGCGAACCGAGCATTTGCGCATTTCAAATGGTAGAGGTTCCGCAAGATAAACGGAGGGTCTGTTATGACTCCTAATCCTGCATTCATCAAAATGGTAAGAAATATCGGAATCATGGCTCATATTGATGCGGGTAAAACGACGACGACGGAACGCATCCTTTACTACACCGGGAAGAAGCATAAACTGGGCAACGTTGATGAAGGAACCGCGACGATGGATTGGATGGAACAGGAAAAAGAGCGCGGCATCACGATCACTTCCGCAGCTACGACCTGTTTGTGGAAGGACTATCGCATCAATATAATCGATACACCCGGACACGTTGACTTTACGATAGAGGTGGAACGCTCTTTGCGGGTGTTGGATGGTGCCGTTGCCGTTTTCGACATCTGCGCGGGTGTCGAGCCCCAGTCTGAAACGGTGTGGAGACAGGCGGACAAGTATCACGTCCCGCGGATCGCCTTTTTCAACAAAATCGACAAAATCGGCGCCGACTTCGATATGTCGATGGAGAGCATGAGAAAGCGTTTGGGAGCCAATCCTGTGGCGATGCAATATCCGTTTGGCGTGGAAGACGCCTTCAAAGGGGTCTGCGATATACTCCGGCGAAAGATGGTTTGTTGGGTCGATCCCGAAGGACTCCAGATGGAAGAGTTCGAGATTCCGGAAGCGATGCTCGAAAAGGTGGAGGAGCTTCGCGAAGAGCTGATTACGAAAGTCGGCTCCTACGATGATGAGATTATGGAACTGTACCTGACCGAGCAAGAGATAACGATTGACCAGCTGAAAAGGGCTGTACGATCGGCGACGATCTCCGGAAAGATTGTACCCGTTTTTTGCGGGACCGCCTTTAAGAACAGAGGGATTCAACCTTTGCTCGACGCGGTCGTCAATTACCTGCCCTCTCCGCTGGAAGTCCCGCCTACAGATGCCGTCAAGAACGATGAATCCTTCAAGCTAACGAGCGATCCGGAAGGAAGGCTGGGCATGCTCGCCTTTAAAACCGTAGCGGATCCGTTTGTCGGGCGCTTGACCTATCTAAGAATCTATTCGGGAACCTTGAAGAAAGGCTCTTATGTTTTAAATGCCAATAAAAACAGGAAGGAACGAATCAGCCGATTGATCCAGATGCACGCGGATAACCGCTTGGATATCGATGAAAGCGCGGCGGGAGAGATCGTGGCCGTGATCGGTTTGAAGTATACGACGACGGGAGACACGCTGACTTCCGAAGAGGATTCCTTCCTGCTCGAAAAAATAGAATTTCCGGAGCCGGTCATCCAGATCGCCATCGAACCGGACTCAAAAAACGACGAACCAAAATTGGCAAAAGGATTAACATCGCTTTTAGAAGAAGACCCCACGCTGAGAGTCCATGTAGATAAAGAAAGCGCGCAAACCATTTTGAGCGGGATGGGCGAGCTGCATTTGGAGATCATCGTCGATCGACTGAAACGGGAATATGGGGCGAATATCCGTGTCGGTCAGCCGAAAGTAACCTACCGCGAGTCCATCCGCTCGAACGCTCACGCGGAAGGGAAGTTCATCCGACAATCCGGGGGGCGCGGGCAATACGGTCACGTCAAGATAGCGGTCGAACCTTTGGAGGGTGGCATCGGATTCGAGTTTGTCAACCGCATTATCGGGGGATCGATACCGAACGAGTTTATTCCCGCGATTAAAACCGGTATAGAAGAAGCGTTAGAAGACGGGATTACGGCGGGGTATCCGGTTGTCGGCGTTAAAGTCCGC
>CAZMHO010000197.1:0-3919 GCA_964566085.1 uncultured Thermotogaceae bacterium
GATTATCGTTGTGGACGACGATTCAACAGATGACACTGGAACAGTCGCCCGAGAAGCCGGGGTGAAGGTGATCAATCCGCCCGCTTTGCCCGAAGGATGGACAGGAAAATCTTGGGCATGTTGGAACGGCGTGTTGAATGCCGAAGGGAAGCACTTCTTGTTTTTTGACGCCGACGTAACGCTTTCAACAGACGCCGCGCGCGCCCTAATCTCCCGTTATCTCCAAAAGCCCGGTGTGATCGGCATTCAGCCTTATCATGCCATGAAGCGTCCGTATGAGCGGTTTTCGCTGTATTTTAACCTCATCGCGATGATGTCTATGCGATCCTTCTCCCCGTTTGGAGAGACGATCCGCCCCCTCGGGCTTTTTGGCCCGTGTATTCTATGCTCTAAGGAAGACTATCTGCGAATTGACGGGCACCGTTCCATTCGGGATTCCGTTTTGGATGATGTGGCTTTAGGCAAACGATTTCGAGAAAAGCGCATCGCGGTTCACCTCTTCGGAGGCGCCGCCTCAGTCCGGTTTCGAATGTACCCTCACGGAATGAAATCATTGATCGAAGGGTGGAGCAAGAACTTCGCTTCGGGCGCCCAAAGTGCAGACATTCTCACGGTGATCGCGATCATCATCTGGGTTACTGGAGGGATCAATACCGTGACCGGGATCATCCGCGCTTCTTACTCGGGAAACTCCGGCAGTCTTTTGCTACATATCGCCGTGTATCTTTTGTATGCGCTCCAAATCTATTGGATGGCGTCCAGAGTGGGGAGCTTCCGTCTGTGGAACGCTCTGCTCTTTCCCCTTTACATCGGTTTCTTTGTATTGATTTTTTTTCGTTCCCTTTACTTAAAATTTCTAAAAAAGTCAGTCCGTTGGAAAGAACGGGATATCCGGGTATAAAGGAGAGATCGTGCAAGTATTGACGCTCACGCTTATCGCGTTTATCAGCGGCTCCGTCATGTTCTCCTACATATTTTCGAAAACCTTGGCAAACGTCGACTTATTGCGTGTTGGCGATCGCAACCCGGGCACGATCAATGCCTTTCGCAATGCGGGGTTCGCGGTCGGTCTGCTGTCGATGGCGATGGACTTTATGAAGGGATTTATTCCGGTTTTCGTCGCTTTTTGGATGCTGAATATCCGAGACGCGCGAATTATTCCGATTGCCATCGCTCCGGTGCTGGGCCATGCCTTTTCCCCGTTCCTAAAAGGAAGGGGAGGAAAGGCCTTGGCTGTTACCTTTGGCATCTGGTCGGGCATCGGCCTATGGATACTGCCGACCTTTCTCGGTTCTTGCATGATTATTTTCGCATTCTTTTTGATCATCGAGCCGGATGTTTGGAAGACCAATCTCAGTATGACCCTCATGTTGCTGTTTATGCTCTTCTTTTACCGTAACGGACATTTCCCGGTGCTATGGACGCTCAACATGGCGGTTTTGCAGATAACGCATGTTTACGAATTGAAAAAGCCAATTCGGTTCCGCTTCATAGGAAAACGGCGCACGGAATCGAGAAGCGAAAGATAAACTGTTCGGAGGCTCGAATTTGAAAACGATAGAGGAGTTCGAACGCTATTTTTACAACCATTTATTGGCGGACTTGGCCGAACTGGAAAAAGAACGGAATCGGCTCCGTTTCTTGATCCTTGTGACCCTTCTGCTTGGCTTGCTGCTCGCGGTCGTTCTTCTCGGCGTATTCGGGCGGTCCGGCCAGGTGGTCGCTTCGGTGTTTTTTTTGATCCTCTTTATTATCGGCATCGGATTCTTTTCTCTCTGGAATCTATTAAGCAAAGGGATTTCGAAGAACTTCATCTACCGATTCAAGAAGACGGTCATCGATGGGATCGTGCGGTTTATCGAACCCGATTTGACCTATAACCCGAAAGCGTATATCACATGGCTGGACTTTCAACGCTGCGATCTCTTCCGCGATCGCGTCGACAGGTACTCCGGTGAAGACCTTGTTTACGGAAGGACCGGGGAAACAGAAATCCGCTTTTCTGAGATCAAAGCGGATAAGAAGGTCAGTTCTTCGGGAAAGAAAGGGGAGGAACGCTGGCAAACGGTTTTTAAAGGCACTTTCCTGATCGCCGACTTTCACAAAGAGTTCTTCGGTAGAACCGTTATCTTACCGGACTTTGCCGAAAATGTCTTCGGCGCGTTGGGACAATTGTTACAGGGTATGCGTCTCAACAGAGGGGAGCTCATCAAACTCGAAAATCCGGAGTTTGAAAAGTACTTCGTCGTGTACGGCAGCGATCAGATCGAGTCGCGATACATCCTGTCACCCTCGTTTATGGAAAGGCTCCTGACCTATCGCGCGAAAGTAGGATCGTCGGTCTTCTTTTCTTTCGCAAACTCGTGTATTTTCGTTGCTATCCCGACGAAGAAAAACCTTTTCGAACCGGACCTACTGAAAAATTTAACGGATTTCAACCATATCCGGACTTACTTTGAAGATCTCTCCTTACTGATAGGAGTGGTTGATGATCTTAACCTGAACACTCGGATTTGGAGCAAGCAATTATAAGAGAGGTGAACCATGCTCATTGCCCTCATGTTGGTTATTATCGGGATTATCCTTTTGTTTATTGGCGTGTGGAATTACTTTATGCGCCAGAAAAACCGGGTCTACAACGTCGCCGCTTCTCTGGATGCCATCCTGAAAAAGCGGTACGACCTCATCCCCAATCTGGTGCAAGTCGTGAAAGGATATGCCGCTTACGAGCAAAAAATCCTTGAATCGGTGATCTCCATCAGAAACGAAGCAGAAAGGGCAAAAACGATCCCCGAGAAGGGTCTCTTAGATGTAAAAGCAGTGAGGGGGATCAACGAGTTGTTCGCCGTAGCGGAAAGATACCCTGACTTGAAAGCGGACAAACAGTTTCGGTTTCTGCAAGCATCGCTCAACGAAGTAGAAGAGCAGATATCCGCCGCGCGTCGCGCCTACAATGCCTCCGTGCAAGAGATAAATACCGCGATCGCGGTTTTTCCGCTCAATCTGTTTGCAAAACTATACGAGGTTTACCCTTTTCCGTTTTTCTCCCTCTCCGAATCGGAGAGAAAAGCCCCGTTGTTTTAGCCGCGTTGGATCAAGGGCTGGAAAGCTGCAAAAGGAACAGATTGACCATCATGAGATCGAATTCGTTTGGAGGGGCATTCAAGGAAGGCCTCGCGGGATAGAGTTCCGCGCGGAGGGCTTCGCAGAGGGCCATCAGTTCCGAGTAGTTCACCGTTTCGGTCGTGCTTGCCTCGTCCAACGGAGAAATGAGATGGATATGCAATCCTCCGCCACTTAGAACGATGAGTGCGTAAGGAGTCATTTCCATACCAGAGATACGAGGCGCGCGCTCGGAAGCATCGGAACTGTCGAGCCGATAGTCCAGGCGATGAACCGTAAACACGGGATAGAGCGTCAGCGGAGGGATTTGGATCGCCTTTCCCAACGCGAGTTGCCCCTCGATCAGCATGAAGTCGCCATCGAACACCCAATCGCGTTTCTCGAGTAACGTATAGGAAAAGACAGACAGAGACCATAACAGGAGAATGAAACCGGTTATCGCGTTTTTTTTCAGGGCATCCTCACCGGCTTCATTTTACCACAGATCGTCGATAACCCCCGCGAAAAACGGGGGATTTCGTATCAGCTATATTCCGAAAGAGGTGGATAGTATGAAGTGTCGATTACGTCTTATCATGGTTTTACTCTCTTTGTTCTGCGTACAGATGGGATTCCCGACGAAAATGGTATTCATCGTTCAGAGCTACGACCCCGATTTTGTTTGGAGCCAGCAGATCGACAACGGGGTGCGAGACGCTCTTTACGGAAGCGACACGGAGATTCGCGTTTACTACATGAATACCCGTTTAAAGAATCGACCGGATTGGAAAGTAAAAGCGGGAGAGCTTGCGAAAAC
>CAZMHO010000198.1:0-3914 GCA_964566085.1 uncultured Thermotogaceae bacterium
AAGATGATCCGGATGATCCGCTCCAGCGTTATATTTTCTTCCAGAGCGCCCATTCCCATCATTTGAGCCAATAACTTGGCGGTCGCTTGAGTGGATATGTCGGCAGGTAAAGCCTTCTTTTCTTTCCCCTCTTCGATCAGTTCTTCGATCTTGTTGAGAAAACGGTTGTACCGGATTCGGAAACGCCCCCAGCCATCTTCCGCCTGCGGGTTGTCCATGATCCGGACGCGATCGATTTCGATCAACTTCATCACTTCCCGCCGGCTCATCACGAAGTCAATATAGGAACGGAACAATTTCTTTAGCTTACGTATATAGATGCTCTCGTTGGACAACTCCTTAAATAAGGTATTCTCCAGTTCATCGATGGATTCGTTCCATGCCTCCAAAAACAACACTTCTTTTGAAGGGTAGTAATAGAAGATTAGCGCCTTTCTGACACCGGCCTTCTCAGCGATATCTTCCATGGTAGAGGCTTCGTAGCCTTTGCCCGCAAAAACCGCTTTAGCAGCCTTCAATATGTCGCCTTTGGTATCCCTTTTGGTCAAAACTATCCCTCCGATGCGTACCCACGGACCCACCTCTTATTCTATCACGTTTTACGGTGAAGTCATTTGACCATTCGGTAAATTCTCTGTAAGAACACTCCGTATTCTGAACTAATTTCTTAGATAAAGCCACGCGAGATTTATGCTATAATCTCAGGCGATCCCGTTCATTTCGAATATCGCGGGGAGGTAGTTATTTGGAACTCTGGCAAAACACTGTCGAGACGCTGATACGCGGGATTCAAGACAATCATTGGAGTCCTTTCGATATCGTCAAAACCTTCTATGAACGCACCAGAACCCTTGATCCGAAGGTTCGCGCGTTTATTCACGTGCCGAAACTTAACGAGATCCCGATTCCTGACGCGAAGGCCGTACTGCCGGTGCCTTTTGCGGTAAAAGACAATATGATGGTCGGTGGGCATCAAACTACCTGTGGCAGTCGTTTGTTATGGAATTATCGGGCAGTATACGATGCGACGGTTGTTAAAAGATTGAAAGAGAACGGCGCGGCGTTCTTCGGCAAAACAAATATGGACGAATTCGCGATGGGCTCCTCAACGAAGTATTCCGCTTTTTTTACGACAAAAAACCCGTGGGATCTTTCGCGTATACCGGGCGGAAGCAGTGGCGGTTCCGCCGCGGCCGTCGCAGCCGGTTTCACGCCTTTCGCCCTGGGATCGGAGACAGGCGGATCCAATCGTGTGCCCGCTTCGCATTGTGGAATCGTCGGGTATAAACCCAGTTACGGATTAGTTTCACGATACGGGTTGGTGGCTTTCGGTTCTTCCTTGGATCAGATCGGGCCTCTGTGCCGTTCCGTGCGCGATGCCGCCCGTATTGGAAACATCCTCATAGGCAAAGACGAAAAGGACGCCACGACGGTTGATTACCAGACGAATTTGATGGCTCGTGTGGAAGACCCGATCGCGGGGATGCGTTTCGCCGTAATCAAGCAGTCTGTTTCAGGAGAGATCGATCCGCATATTCGGCTTGCCTTTTGGGAGGCGGTAAAGGTTCTGAGGAATAATCGCTGCCTCGTAGAGGAGATCGAATTTCCTGAGGAAAAATACGCGATCGCCGTATACTACATCCTGTCTCCGGCGGAAGCCTCCTCCAATCTCGCCCGTTTCGACGGCGTGCGCTATGGCTTAAGGATTCCAGAAGACGCCTTAACCGATATGATGGCGCAATCCCGGAAATATGGCTTCGGAGAAGAAGTGAAACGCCGGATTCTATTGGGCACTTTCGCCCTCGGCGACTCCCAATACGACGCCTACTATCAAAAAGCGCTGAAAGTTCGGCGCATGATCGCGATGAAAGTCATGAAAATACTCGAAAGCTACGATGCGCTCCTTTCCCCCACATCGCTCTTCCCGCCTTTCTTGATAGAAGAGAACACGGATCCTCTATCTTATTACCTGACAGACAAGAACACCGTATTGGCGAATCTTGCCGGCTTACCCGCCATTTCGATACCGATGGGTTTCGCAAAGGGAATGCCGTGCGGTTTACACATTCAATGCCGGCCTTTTGCGGATCACCTTCTGCTTAATATCGCGCGCGCCTATGAGAAGAGCGCGGGGTTGTTCGAAGACGAGCATTATCCCTTCGCTTATCCGGAGGCGCGCTGATGTCGATCAAACCCCAGATCGGCTTAGAGATTCACGCGCAACTGCTGACAAACACCAAAGCCTTCTGCAGCTGCCCATCCGGTTCCTTCGAAGCGCCCCCGAACACAAACATCTGCGAGGTGTGCACGGGGCAACCCGGCGTTTTGCCAAAGCTAAACGAGGCGGTTGTGGCTTTCGCGGTGAAAGCGGCGCTCGCGCTAAACTGTCAAATCCATGAAAGAAGCGCTTTCGATCGCAAAAACTATTTCTATCCCGATCTTTCGAAAGGCTTTCAGATCACACAGCACTTTCACCCGATCGCGGAGAACGGAACCCTCTTAATTCTCTCCGATGAGCGGAAGAAAAAAGTGCGTATTCGAAGGGTTCATATAGAAGAAGACGCCGGTAAGTTGATACACAACCCCGTGGCGAATCCACGGTGTTCTTTGATCGACTATAACCGCTGCGGTATCGCTCTCGTTGAAGTCGTGACGGAACCAGATCTGGACACGCCCCAAGAAGCCTACACGTTTATGGAGACCTTGCGGAACACCTTTAGGACGCTCGGCATCTGCAGCGGCGACATGGAAAAAGGCGCTTTGCGGTGCGACGCGAACATCTCGGTTCGCGAAACGGAGCATGGCGTGGCGACAGCCCGTGTCGAGATCAAGAACGTCAACTCTTTCAAATTCGTTCAAAAAGCCTTGGAATTTGAGTTTGAGCGGTTAAAACGCGCGCTCTTGTCCGGAGAAAAAACGGTTCTGGAAACAAGAGGGTGGGATCAAGGAACCCGCGCGACCGTTCTTCTCAGAAGCAAAGAAGAAGAAAACGACTACCGTTACCTTCCCGAACCGGACTTGCCGGATATCGTTTTGGATAGAGCGTGGATTGATCGGATCCGTTCGGAACTACCCGAGTTGCCGATGGCTAAACAAGACCGTCTGATGGAAGAATACGGCCTCTCCTTATCGGAAGCAAAGACGTTCCTTGAAGAACCGGAACTCGAAAGGTTTTTCGAGGAGGCCATGGCTCAAGGACTCCCAGTAAAAACGGTGAACAACTGGTTGTTGGGAGAGATACAAAGAACCCTCAAAGAACGCGCGGTCACGATCGAACAAACGGCATTGACCGTATCGCGTCTGGCGGAGATTATCGAATGGGTCTCAACGGGAAAGGTAACCAACCACATCGTGAAGACGCTCATACCGGATCTGCTTGAAAAGGGCGCTTCTTTACCGCAGATTCTCTCCGAGAGAGGGATTTCTCAGATTAACGATCGCGCTTACGTCAAGGAGATTTCCTCGCGAATCCTTAGAAACAATCCAGAGCAAGCCGAAGCATACCGATTTGGGAAGGCGGGATTGTTAAAATTCTTTATCGGGCTCGCTATGAAGGAAACCAAAGGACAATCCGATCCTCACCTGGTTCAAGAGATTATGAAAACATTATTGGAAGGGAAGAGTAATGATTGATAACGACTCCGACTTTTGGAATCAAAAACGGCAAGCCCCAGAAGGAAAACCGCAGGTATCCGAGGAGTCCGACGCCTCGCGGATCGAACAGAAGATTGACCGTCTTCAACGCTTTCTGAACGACAATTACCGCGAGCTGGAAGAAACCCTAAAAAAACAAAAGAACTACTTCAACGCCCTGGAGATCATGTTCTATATTCTGTTGGGAATTGCAATAACGCAATTCGTTTTCCTTCTGATCCGTTAAAAGGCTTCAACGATGATCCTCTCTGTCGATCTCC
>CAZMHO010000199.1:0-3913 GCA_964566085.1 uncultured Thermotogaceae bacterium
CACCACCCCGTCAGCCTGCGGCTGCCACCCCTCCGAGGGAGGGGAATTTTCGTTTTATGTTCGATTCCCCGAAAAATAAATAGGCTCGTATACTTTTTTTTGGTATCTGTAGTATAATTCATCCGAGAAACAATTCATGCGTTGACGGAAGATTCGCTTTCGAGGAGGCGACCCGATGGGAGAAATGTTTTCGGAAAGTCTTGAAGATTACTTGTTAGTGATCTATGAAATGGAAATTAACGGTCAAGTGCCGCGGGTGAAAAATATCAGCGATATTCTCAAGAAAAAGAGCACCTCGGTGATCGACGCCCTAAAAAAACTGGGGGCTTCGGATCTCATCGAATACGAACGGCACAGCTACATTAAGATCACGCCGAAAGGGATCTCGAAAGCGCAACGGATTTTCCGGCGGCGGATGCTCTTCGGGTCCTTCTTGAACGCGATACTGAAGATACCGCCGAGCGATTCTTCGAATCTGGCGATGAAGTTGGAGCACATCGATTCAGAAGATTTTTACCGCGGATTGGAAACCTTGCAGCTATTCTTCGAAAGAGAACCTGAAACCTATAAAAAGTTCGAGGCCTTCTCCAAGGAGCATAAGAAGAATCCGCATACCGCCTACCTGGCGCTCCACAAGATCGGGTTGCACGAAAAGGTCAAGGTTCTGGAGATTAAGGGCTCGGATTTCGTCAAGAAACGTTTGGTGGCGATGGGCTTTGTTCCGGGAGTGGAATTGGAGATAATCGGAATGGCTCCGTTGGGCGACCCGATCGAAGTGAAGATAAGAGGTTACAATTTAGCCTTACGAAAAGACGAGGCGGCGAACATCTTCGTGGAAAAATAAAACGGCTTTCGCCGTTTTATTTTTTCCCCTCTGACCCTTCTTCGAACTCGAGCACTTGTTTTCCTTTATAAAACCCGCAACGCAGGCAAACGCGATGAGGCAATCGGGGTTCCCCGCAGTTTGGGCATTTTGAAAGAGGCGTTTCGACAGCTTTGTACAAGTTTTCTGCTCTTCTTCTGTGCGTTCGCGCCCGCGTTAGTTTTTGTTTTGGAACTGCCATTGTCTTTCCTCCTATTTGTCGTTTTGATTATTGTTTGTATCCGTATCTTCCCTATTGATTCGTTTCAGCGCGCTAAACAACTGCCCAGATGAAAGCGCCGACTCTATCTTGCAGTGATGCTCGGCCACATTGTTCAAGTTCTCTCCGCAATACGGGCAGATGCCTTTACACGATTCTTTGCACAAAACTTTTGAGGGGATTTCGACCAAAATCGCCTCGATTAACCGCTCCGAAAGATCAAAAGTCAAAGCCTCATAGTATATCACGTTTTCAAGGTCTTCAAGTTCGATTTCCTCTTCGTTAACCTTCTTCAGCGGTTTTCTGTAGGTAGCCTCTATCTGACCGGAAACGGCCAGGTCTACGCTTTCCAGGCAACGGGCGCAAGGATACTCCAGCACGACGGAAACCGTCCCGTCCAGAAGAAAATCTTCTTTATTCCGTAAAATTTGGATTACATAGTGTAAAGGAGACCTTAACGGCAGGGTCGCCGTCGGGGTCTCTATCTCCGAAAGGAACGCGTCTCCCTCTATATAGGCCTTCTCGCCATCCGGAATCGATGAGAAATCCACCGTCAACGAAAACTCGCTCATAACCACTCCTCCATCTACGAGTGTGTATTATATCACACCGCGGTCTCTATTCCCTCCCAAATTTTCTAAAAACGCGGACGATCCCTCTCCGCAAAACGCGCCCGAGGGCGTGGTCGGACTTCAAGAGGTTTTCCACTCTGCGCAAGAAACGGCGCGAAGGAGGGCTCAGGGTTCTTTTCCGAAGAAGGTGTGATAAACTAAACCCGTGCGCCCGAATGAGGTTTCAAGGTATGAGGCAAGGCGTATGAGGCTTTCACTTTTAAAAATGAGGAGATGGATCGTTATGGAACCATTGAAGAGGGACGATTTCACGAAGTATACTTTTCTTTCCGGGCTTACGCTCTCCCCCGACGCCGAAACGTGCGCCTTTGCTGCCCATCAGATGGATGTCGAGGAAAACGAATACCGTTCGGATATCTGGTGCTACCAATTCTCAAACAAAAAACTGACCCAGCTGACCACCTCTCACAAAGATGCGCGGTTCATCTGGTTATCAGACGGAAAGCGCCTTTTATTCTCCTCTTTGCGCGATAAGGAAGATATGAAGGCGAAAGAAAACGGAGAGGTCTTTACGCAATTTTACACGATCAGCCTGGATGGCGGGGAAGCACAAAAAACTTTCCGGGTTCCCTTCCCCGTGGCATCCATAACGGAGATCAATCCCGACGCATTTCTCCTGAAGATCGCCTGGTGTGAACCGCTCGAGAAACTCTTCGAAGCCGGAGAAGCAGAAAAACCGAAACTGATGAAGTCGATGAAAGAAGAACTGGACTACGAGGTGCTTGATGAAATCCCTTTCTGGAGCAACGGAGATGGGTTCACGAATAAAAAAAGAACCCGCTTATGCCTCTACGACGTGAAAACGAAGGTCTTGTCTCCAATCACAAGTGAAAGGTTCCTCGCCGACTCCCCTTTACTGGATGAGGCTCATGAGCGTTTTGTCTTTACCGGTATCGATTTTGTCGATAAGCTTGAGATACGGAACGATCTCTACCTTTACTTTTTGAAAGACAAGACCCTCGAAAAATTCTCCCTCGGCGAAACCTTCTATACGGAGCACGTCGACTTTTTGGATCAAGACACGCTTTTCGTTGTCGGAAGCGATAGGCAACATTATGGAATGAATGAGAACCCGAAAATCTACGTCTTCGATCTGAAGCAGAAAACCCTTCGCTGTCTGACACCCGATCTCGACCTCGCAATCGGAAACGCCCTAAATTCGGACTGCCGTTACGGCGGAGGCTCTCAAGCGATACAAAAAGACGGTGAGGCGTTCTATTTCTTGTCGACGGAAGGCGCCGGAACCTTCTTAAAAAAATCCGATCGGTACGGGAGGATCGAAACCGTGGCGGAGATGAGGGGGGCGCTCGACAGTTTCTCGATCAAAAAGGGGCGTTTGGCGATGATCGGGTTCCACGAATTGAAGCTCGCCGAGCTCTATACCTTTACGAATCAGCGATTCGAAGCGGTGACCGACTTCAATGGATGGGTTTTGAGGGAACGAACCCTCTCCAAGACCGAAAACATCATCGTCCGCGCGGACGCAAAACACCCCGCGCTCGCGGCCGATATAGAAGGGTGGATGATCAAACCGGTTCCTTTCGATCCCGATAAGACCTACCCGGGTATTTTAATGATCCATGGCGGCCCGAAGACCACCTACGGAGAAAATTTCATCCACGAGATGCAATGGCTGGCGAACGAAGGATACGCCGTTTTCTACTGCAATCCCAGAGGCAGCGAGGGGCGCGGCAATGGCTTTGCCGATATCCGGGGAAAGTATGGTACGATCGACTATGCCGATCTCATGGCCTTCACCGACACGATTCTCGAACGCTACCCATTCGTCGACCCGTCGCGTTTAGGCGTGACAGGAGGATCTTACGGCGGGTATATGACCAATTGGATCATCGGTCACACCGACCGGTTTCGCGCGGCAGTCTCTCAACGGAGTATCTCGAACTGGATATCGAAGTTTTGCACAACTGATATCGGTTACTTTTTCGTCCCTGACCAGAATGACGCCACGCCTTGGTCTGATGTCGACAAGCTCTGGGAACACTCCCCTTTGAAATACGCGGACAAGGTCAAAACCCCCACCCTTTTCATCCATTCGGAACAGGACTATCGGTGTTGGTTGCCGGAAGGGATACAGATGTTCACCGCCCTAAAGTACCATGGCGTCGACTCCCGTTTGTGTATGTTCCGTGGGGAAAGCCACGAGCTCAGCCGCAGCGGGAAACCGAAGCACCGCTTGAG
>CAZMHO010000200.1:0-3906 GCA_964566085.1 uncultured Thermotogaceae bacterium
CAATCGCGCATAACCTCTACCTGTCCTTGACCGACTACAGCGGAATCAATTTGCGTGATTATCGGGTGGTCGGCCTCAGCAATTTCCGGTACATTTTCACGGCGCAAATCTCGGGGCTGGTTTCTTTAACGGTCTGGACGATCGTTTTTGCCGTGACGGTTATCGGTCTTTCGTTTCTGCTCGCCACCCTTTTCGCCACCCTGCTTGAGCGCATTCGTTTTTCTCTCGCGCGCATTTACCGTGTGATCTTCATCCTGCCCTGGGTGATTCCGGCAGTCATCACCCTGCTGATGTGGCAGGGGTTGCTGGAAACGGAAGGGGGCATGGTCAACCAACTACTCGGTTGGTTCGGGCTACCGGCGGTTCCTTGGTTGTCTCACCCGCTTTGGGCCAAGATCAGTGTCGTTCTTGTTATGACTTGGTTCTCTTTCCCTTATTTCATGGTGCTCGTCCAGGGTTTGTTGAAAACGATACCCCAGAGCTTCTACGATGTGGCGAGAATCGAAGGCGCCAACGGGTATCGCATTTTTACCCGGATCACGCTTCCCTGGGTGTTTCGAGCCATGCTTCCGATGCTGATCATGGGCTTGATCATGCAATTCAACCAATTCGGAGTGTATCTCTTAACCCAGGGGGGGCCTGCCGGCGATACGCTGGGGGCGCCCGGCGCAACCGATCTGTTAATCACCTATGTCTTTAATACCGCTTTCAATACAAAACGCTACGCGCTGGCCGCTTCCTATTCTGTGATTATTTTCATTTTTGTAGGGGGGCTGGCGTTGGGAGCGATGATTATCGGAAAAAAACGCTCGGAGGGAGAAGTCTCATGAAACGGAAAGCGTTGCTGAGAGCGGGGATCATTCATTTTATTCTGATCCTTTTAGCCATTGTGATACTGGTCCCGTTTGTCCATATCGCCTTGATTGCTTTTGGCGAAAACGTCGTCGGTACCGGGGTCGCGGCGCCTCAATCGTTCACGCTGCGCCATTTCCGCCTCTTGCTGACCGAAACCCATTTTCTCAGATGGATGCTCAACTCTTTCATCATCGCGATCTCAACCGTTGCGGCCGCGGTTGTATTGGTGTCGCTATCGGTATATGCCCTTTCCCGTTTGCGTTTTTATGGTCGCGACCACCTGTTTCGCGCCATTCTGCTGATCCAGGTCTTTCCGCTGACCCTGGCGATGGTCTCGATCTTCCGGATTTTCGCTGTAATGGGGCTTTTGAACCGTATGGCCGGGTTGATCGTCGTGAATTCGGTGTTGGCTTCCTCCGGTTTGATTCTCATCGCCAAAGGGTACTTCGATACCATCCCGTTGGATATCGATGAAGCGGCAAGAATCGACGGGGCTTCCAGGCTGACGATTCTGTGGAAGATCAACCTGCCTTTGGCGAAACCGATGATGACGATCGTAGCCATCCAGAGCTTCGTTATCGCCTATAACGAATATGTGATTTCCAGCTCGATTATGACCCAGGGACTGGATCGAATGCCTTTGGCAGTCGGGCTCCAGAGTATGATTATGGGGCAGTATGGGACGAATTGGAGTCTGTATTGCGCGGGAGCGATAATCGGAAGCGTTCCGATGCTCTTCGTCTTCTACAGCTTGCAGAAATACTTCATCGGAAGCCTCACGGAAGGGAGCGTGAAATCTTGAATCGAAGCGCTGTGTTTCATCTATCCGAGCATACCTACGCCTTTCCAACAGGCCCGAATACGTTGTGCGTCCGTCTCCGAACGGCCCGAGAGGATATCTGCAAAGCCACGGTGTTGTATAAAAACGTGTACGATCACCATTCGAATCCGTTTGAGAAGGAGATGACCCTTGTCGCTCGAAGCGAGGACAACGATTGGTACGAAACGGAGATCACTCTTCCCGAAAAACGTTTCAAATACTACTTCAAACTGGAGAGCGAGGGAAATGAAACCTTCTTTTGCGCCGATGGATTCCTTACCGAGCCTAAAGAAACCAACGCCTTTTTCTATCCTTATATCAATGATTGCGACCTGGTTAAACTTCCTGAATGGGCTCAGGGAGAGATCCTCTATCAGGTATGGATCGATCGGTTTTTTGATGGTGACCCGAAAAACAATCCTCCGGAGACGAAACCCTTTGAGGTTCTGCCCGACCGCAACACCTATTATGGAGGCGATTTCGCCGGGATTATCGACAAACTCGATTATCTGGAGGAGATGGGCGTCCGAATCCTCTATCTCAGTCCGCTGTTCCGATCTGGAAGCTATCACAAATACGATGTGATCGATTACGCGAAGATCGAGCCAATCTACGGAGGAGAAGAAGGGCTTGCGGAACTGGTCAAAGCCGCGCACGCCAAAGGGATAAAGATCGTTTTAGACGCGGTGTTCAACCATTGCAGCGATCAGCACGCCTTTTTTCAAGACGTGTTAAGAAACCAACAACAGTCTGCCTATGCGGATTGGTTCACGATTCGCCGCTTTCCCATCGAAGACAGAGCCCGGGATTACGACAGTTTCGGAGGGTTGATCCCCTCGATGCCTCGGTTTAATACCGACCACCCTCCGGTGATCGACTATCTCGTCGGAATTGCGGAGAACTGGACAAGAAGGTTGGAAATCGACGGATGGCGGCTGGATGTAGCCGATGAGGTTTCTCATACCTTTTGGAAGACCTTTCGCAAGAGACTTCGAAGTGTCAATAAGGACCTGTTGATTATTGGGGAAGTATGGAATCAGGCCGGAAGATGGTTGTTGGGCGATGAGATGGATACGGTGACCAACTATGCCTTCATGAAGTGGATGCGGGCTTTCGCCCGGGAAGAGATCAGCGCGGCGCGATTTTGGGAGAGGATGAGCGCGAACGCCATGCTCTACAAAACGCCGATCCATCCTTATCTGGTCAACCTTTTGGGAAGCCACGATACCGCGCGAAACCGCCGGTACGTCGAAAGCGAGAAGACACATGAACTGATGCTGATGACAATGCTGTGTTTTTCGGGGATACCGCTGATCTATTACGGCGATGAAAGAGCGATGGACGGGGGCGAAGACCCCGATAACCGCCGGGCGATGGCCTGGGGCTTCAACGAGCCGTTCCACCTTCAAATCGCCGCTCTGGGGAAGATCCGTTCCCAATCCGAAGTGTTGAAAAAGGGAAGCCTGAACCCGCTCGATACCCCGGGCCGCGCGTTAGCTTCTTCGCGGATTCATCCCGATAAGCGGCTTTTTGCGGTGGCCAACTTCGACCCGTATCCGACCCAACCGATACCGGTCGGAAAGAACGTCGCGTATATATACGGCCAGGCGGAGACGAATGGAAGGTTCGTGACGGTTCCGGGGCGATCCTTTGCCCTACTCGAAGATAACGCATGATCTTTCATGCCTACAATAAAAGGGAGGGAAGAACAATGACACATTATCGACGGTTTAAGGTGATGGTGGTATGGATGTTGCTGGTGAACGCCGTGTTCCTATTCGCCGCCAGCCCGCGATACTTTCTCGGGACCAGCGCGAACGGGTATCAAGTGCCCAAGGATGGGGGACTGGAATTGAGCTCTATCCCGGGACGAGACGGGTGGTATACGATTACGATCGATTTCAACGAGGACAATCGGGATCCTATGTATGACGGGCACTATTACAAGGTCACAGACGGCACCTGGAACGCCAGCGGAGCCTGGGGAACAGACCGTTACGCCTTTCAACCCGCGCCCGTCAAGATCATGCCAGACGGTCAGGTGGCGGGATTAGGTTCCATCTACATCAAAGAGAACGTCAAACTCACGATCTTGTTTGACGCTAATACGAAAACGATCTACGACAACGCGATCCAAAAGTTCCCCACTCCGCGGATCTATGGCAGTTTTAATACCGCGCTGGGAAGAGGGACCGATTGGAGCATGCTTGACGGAGAAGCCCTTGATTTGG
>CAZMHO010000201.1:0-3820 GCA_964566085.1 uncultured Thermotogaceae bacterium
CAGGCACCGTTATGGATAAAACAGATAATAGGAGAAACACGAAGAATCGCTTTCTAAACAAACCTGTCAGTATCTCCCCCCACTCCTCTCATCACGGAAAAAGCATTCTCTCCAAGAAGCCCCAAAGCCGGTTACCCGCGATTATACCATGGGTTTCGACTGTGTTCGTCAGATCAGGGACAGACGCGTTCGCCGCCCGTTCCGAAGGCGTTGGCGCGTGAGGCCCCTTTCCTCGGAAAAACGTGATATACTTCTACGAATAAGGGATGGGGAGATCACATTGAATCTGAAGATACTGAAGGTCCTCGCTTATGGATTCGTTGGATACCGGATACTCAGCGTCGAATTTCAACCGGGCGGTTCGGTGGCATTGGCGCTGGTCTACCTGTTGCTCTTTATCTCGGTGTCCCAATGGCGAATCAATTACCTCGTAAAGAGACCGTTTCTATTTTGGCTCAATGTGATCGTCGAAACCGTCTTCAGCTTATACTTGTTTCATCGATACGGCGGGTTTTTCTCGATCACCCTCTTCTCCGTATTGATGGACACGAGCGGGGTAGAGATACCGACGCCCGTTATTAGCGACAACTGGCGCTATCTGCCGGGTTTGGCCGCTATCGGGGCATTCTTCGCCGCTAACCGCCTGCTTTCTCCGAACATCGAGCGCAGCGGGGTAGGGATACCGGCTTCTTTGTCGGTGGAGGTTGGGGACCTCTTTCTGCTTCTGTTTTTTATTGGCTTCATGCTCTTTCTCCGGGAGGAAAAGTGTCGGAAGGTGGCCGCACAGGGTTCATACGACCAGCTTCGGAAGTCTGAAGACCGGTTGAAAGAGGCGATTCTCGCTTTGGAGCAATACTCGAATACGATCGAAGAGCTAACGTTGTTGCGAGAACGCGCTCGGATTTCGCGGGAGCTTCATGACAGTGTCGGCCATGCCCTCTCTACCTTGTCACTTCAGCTCCAGGCAATCCAAACCGTTGCGGAGAAGGATCCCCCGAAAGCGAGAAACATGCTGGTCGAACTCACACAGTTTACCAAGAACGCGCTTGAAAACGTTCGGCGCGCTGTTAAGGAACTGCGCCCTATCGAATTCGAGGCCTACGAGGGGATCTTTGCGATAGAAGAGCTGGTGCGCAACTTTAGAAAACTCACCGGAATCGATACGCGTTTACTCCTGTCACAGAATCGCTTCCCGATGAACTCCGATCAAAGCCATCAGCTCTATCAGATCGTTAAAGAAAGCCTGAGCAACAGTATGCGGCACGGGAAAGCCCGCCATATCACCATCGCGCTCCGATTTTTAGAAAACCGCCTCTACTCGCAGATCAAGGATGACGGAGAAGGGTGCGCCGAGATTACGTTCGGTATGGGGCTCAAAGGGATGCAAGAACGAGCGGCCTCGCTCGGCGGGGAGTTGAGCGTTTTTTCCAAACCCGGGAAAGGTTTCGAAATCGTGGTCGAACTACCCAAGCGGGTATCTCCGCCTGCGCGAAAGGTGGAATAAGATGATCCGGTTATTGATCGTCGATGACGAAAAGTTGATCTGTGAAGGGTTAAAGGTGCTGTTGGGGGTTTATGAGGATATCCAGGTCGTCGGAGCCTGCGGCAACGGTTTGGAAGCGTTGCGTTTCTGCCGGCAGAATCCGGTGGATGTCGTTCTGATGGATATCCGGATGGCTCAATGCGATGGGGTCGAGGGTACGCGACTGATAAAGGAAATGAATCCCTTGATTAAGGTCGTCATTCTGACGACCTTCCAGGACGAGGACTATATCTTTTCCGCGCTGTCTCTCGGAGCCAGCGGGTATCTATTGAAAGACAGCTCCAGCGATCGGATTTATGAAGCAATTCGGAGTGCGTTTATGGGGAACATAGCGGTGCATCCCGATATCGTAAAACGAATGATCGAGGCAAAGGAAGCGCCTCCGGCTAAGGATAAGATCAAAACGGCTTATCAATTGACCGATAAAGAGTTCGAACTGATTCAATGTATCTGCCAGGGACTGTCGAACAAAGAGATCGGCGAACAACTGTTTTTAACCGAAGGAACGGTGAAGAACAACATCGGAAAGGTTCTTTCGAAGTTAGGCCTCCGGGATCGTACCCAGATTATCATCTTCGCCTTCCAGAACCATCTGGTTGAGTCATAAAAACCCCGTGCCTTCCAGAGATGACCCAGGTCATCCTTTTATCCTGTGAAAGATGCCTTAGGCACCTTCCGTTTCCTTATCAAACCCTCTATAATTCAGGCGATAAGAAGATCCTGAAGGAGGTTTTTCAAAATGTATGAGATCGCAATACAGAACGTAACCAAGCGATATGACGATCAACTGGCTCTGGACAACGTTTCCACTCGGATCGAAGAAGGCGAGGTGTTCGGGTTGCTGGGCCCAAACGGAGCCGGAAAGACGACCTTGATCCACCTGATATGCGGACTGATCGGCATGGATAGCGGCGACATTCTGATCGGCGGCCGGTCCATGAAGAAGTCGCCCGAAGAACTCAAAGCCATGATCGGATATGTTCCGCAGGACATCGTTCTCTTCGACGCGCTCTCGGTCAAGGATAATCTGGAGTACTTCGGCCGTTTGTACCATCTCTCTGGAACGCGATTGAAAGAAAAGATGCGCTCGGCGTTGGAGATTACCGGATTGAATGATCACCTCAAGCAAAAGGTGAAGAAGATGTCGGGGGGAATGAAGCGCCGGCTGAATATTGCCTGCGCGATCATGCATGATCCAATGATCCTGGTCTTAGATGAACCGACGGTAGGGGTGGACCCACAGTCCCGGAACCATATTCTCGAGTCTATCCGGACGATGAACCGCTCACGGAAAATGACCATCCTTTACACCTCCCACTATATGGAAGAAGCGGAGGCAATCTGCGACCGATTGATGATCCTCGATCTCGGGAAAGAGTTGGTGCAGGGAACCAAAAAGGAGATTATCCGGACGATAACAAACGAGACGGTGGTTGAGATTCTGACGGAACGTCTCCCCTCCGGTTTGACGGAGTCTTTTCAAGAGATACCGGGCGTGAAAAAAGTATCGATTTCAGAGGAAAAAATCCACTTGATTATCGATTCGAGCGACCCTATCGTCGAAAAGGTCGTCCGACTCCTCTTCGCGCGAGAGATCAAGATCCGGAACCTTTCGGTGGACAATCCCACCTTGGAAACGGTCTTTCTGAGCATAACCGGAAAAGCTTTGCGGGATTAAGGGGGGGAATGTATGATCCACAACGCATGGAAAGCGGCAAGCGCCATTTTGGTTAAAGATATAAAAGTGGCTGGGAGCCAAGGGGCTTTGGTGTTCCTTCTTTTCGTCTTCCCCATGGCTTTAATATTGTTTTACGGGTTGAGGTACCAGAACGTTTTGGATCAAAATATCGGCTGGACCCCGTTAACGGTTTTCCTCTATGATGAAACCGAAGGAACCGGTCAGGGTTTTATGGGAGAGGTGTTACGCGCCGAGAACCTGCCTTTTGTTCAACACCGGGTGGTTTCATCGGCTCAAGGACTCGAAGAGGGCTTAGCGGAACAGAGAGAGGCCGTCGGGATTACGATTAGGCGCGTTGAGGGACAGACCCTGGTCTATTGGCGTCCCATCGGCGAAACGAGCTTGGAGAAGAGTATCCTCCTGCAGGCGATCCAGAAAGGCATTGAAGAGTATCAATGGCAATTTCGCGCTTCAGCGTCTCTTGGGCCGGAGGCGGAGAGCTTTCGACAAGAATGGGAGACCTTCGTCGCCCACCCCCTCCTTCGCGAGATCGTTCGGGAAGATATCCGGGTATTGTCGACGATCGAGTATTTCCTGAT
>CAZMHO010000202.1:0-3715 GCA_964566085.1 uncultured Thermotogaceae bacterium
TTTGAAGCAAACTTGCTGACAAAAGAGCAAATGCAACAGTTATATGCTACAATTGCTCAACCTAATTATGAGCGTGTTTTGATTGAAAAACTGCAAATGCTACCTCAGATTTTCGTAAATTACGAGTCCGATTTAGCCAATGCAGCGGCGGCAATTGAGCGCCGTGAGTTGGATGCGAAAATTGCAGCGCAAGAAGCAGCGGCAAAAGTTGAGGCTGAATCAAGTGTGAACAATCTTATCGCAAGTGCTGGAGCGGTGCAAGTGGAAACGGCAAAGGTTAAGAAAGAGTTAAAGATTGAGACAATTAACTCACAGCAATGGGCGCAGCTTGCTATGACGCAATTTATTGCTAACATGCCAACGCTGGTTGGTTACTTGCGTGTTAAGACATGGGCAAACCTAACCATTCAACAAATGGCAGATGCAATGGCTAAACATGCAACCGAAACGGGTGAGACTTATAAAGGAATAGTTTATTTGGAAGTTGTAAAATGATAGTCGTAAGCAATCTTAAATATTACAATGATCTTGACTTTAATGAATACCTCGCATTTTCGGGGTATTCATTTTCAGGAATCAAAACCCTAGAATCAGGTGTTCAAATTGTACCATCGCAAGGAATGATGTTAGGCACTCGTGTACACAATTTTTTGCTTGAGCCGCACAAATATGATGGAGTTGATTATAATCATGTTTCAAAGATTAGTGCTGCTATTAAGTTTCTTGAAAAGGAAGTAGCATTTACATGTGAGTTGCAATACAATGGAATGTCAATGGTTTACAAAGGGCGCACTGACTTACTTTTTAAAGGTAAATTGATTATCGACCTTAAAGTTCTTTCGGGTAAATTACAAGGGGCAATTGACCGATTTGGCTACGAGAAACAACTTAGTGGTTATGGTATTGCAACATCAACACCAAACGTACTACTGTTATCATTTAACAAGGCACTCAAAAAAGACAACGTTGAGCATAAAATGTTTTCACCCACGCAAGAGTGGTGGATGTATGTGATAACGAAATATGGGAGTCCAATAATACAGTAACTAATAATCCTTACAATTAACACAAAACCGCACCCATCGGCAATGGGAATATAAATTATGGCACTATTTGCTAATGTATCAATTGACCTTACGAAGTTTAAGGAACTATTAACACAAAATCCTAATCACAGCGCGTTCACCAAGCATTCAAACGGGCGCACTTATGTGAATATTACGATTTGGGATAACGATCAAGCCGACCAATACGGTAACAACGTATCGCTTCAAATTAACTCTAAGAAAGAGTTAAGAGATGCTGAAGGTAAAGTTTATGTTGGTAATGGCAAGAAGTCGGGAACGACACCAACCCCATCCCCAGCGGCAACAGTTGGAGCTCCGTCCGAAGATTTACCTTTTTAGCTTTTATAGGGGTGGCATATTGCTGCCCCTATTTTTTAAATTAAATCCAATCACGTGAAAAAACAACTTTACGACTACCAACAAATACAAGTTGATAGCGCAATTCGAGCAACAAAAGAGCATAAGACAATACTTGTCCAAACCCCAACGGGTGGAGGCAAGACAGTAATGTTTAGTTTTATTGCCCATCGCTTCATGTCAGCCTCAACTCAGGACGTTATAATTTACGTCCATCGCCGCGAACTTGCAAAGCAAACAAGGCAAACAATATTTGATACGTTTGGGATTTCTGCGCAACTTATTACCGCTGGGATGCGATCAGTTCCAAAATCGCGTATTTACATCGCAATGGTTGAAAGTGCAAAAAAGCGAATGCCCTCAAACATTGGACTTGCAATCATTGACGAGGCGCACATTGCATCGCTTCACAAGGCGCACACCTTTACCGAAAATGTGACAATTATTGCATTTAGCGCAACTCCAATTTCTGCTAACAAAAAGCAGCCATTAAAGGATATTTATCAATTACTTGTTTCGGGTCCGCAAATTAACGACCTAATCGAGCGAGGTAAACTTTGCCAAAACATAACCATTGCACCAAAGGACGTTGTTGATAGGAATGCATTAGCCGTTAAGGGTGGTGACTTCAACGACAAGTTAATGGGTAACGAGTTTTCAAAAGCAAAGCACGTTAAATCAACTTTGACCTATTACGAGAAGTTTTTAATAGGTAAAAAGACACTTATCTTTAATTGTAACATTGACCATTCAATCGAAGTAACACGTCATTTTAAAGCCGCTGGGTATAACATTCGTCACCTTGATAGCGAAAATTGCAGCGACTTTGAACGAGAAGAAACACTTAGGTGGTTAAAGCATACACCAGATGCAATAGTTTCATCGGTTGCAATACTTACAACGGGATTCGATGAACCTAGTGTTATTGGTGTAATTGTCAATCGTTCCATTATGTCGCTTTCGCTTTGGTTACAAATTACAGGACGAGGAGGTCGGACGTTTGCCGGTAAAGAGTTTTTCTACATTATTGACATGGGAGCTAATGCCGTAAACCTCGGAGATTGGTCATACGATAGGGATTGGTTAGACATATTTGAAAATCCACCATCAGCTCGTAAAACAGTGGGAGTTGCACCGTGTAAATCTTGCCCAACATGTGAGGCAATAATAGCCGCTCAAGCAAGTGAATGCAAGTATTGCGGTTATGTTTATCCAGCAAAAAAGATTGCTGAAGAAATTGAGATAAGCGAAGAATACAAAGTTCTTACAAAAGGAATTGATGTTGAAAGGTTAATTAGTTCGGCAAGGAATAAAGGATATAAAGACTATGCTTCATTTTATGAGATAGGTAAACGTTTGTTGAAAAATTCTAAGCTCGACAATAATGCAAATCAAAAGGAGCGACAAATACTCACCGATATCTACATAAACGAAGTAAAAAAATGGTGCGAGGCGCAAGGCAAAAAATACAATGGCTTTCACAAAAAACTTATTACAGAATTTATTGAAGAAGAATTGAGTAAATTGCAAACCCCAATTTTGTCCGAGGCGACTGTTTCCTTGTCTAATATTCAACCAATCACAAACACCTTACCTTCATGGCTGCAATGATTTCAATTTACAAACGCGCAAATGACATCAAGAGCGATGAAACAATTGCAATCGATCTTTTCTTTGAATCGGTTAAAAATGGAAGGTGGCAAGACATAGTTCTTCCAATTCGTGCAATAGGTGACAAAGAGCTGCGCAATGAGCAAAAAAAGAAAGCACCTGCAGTAACTCTTAGCGGCACATTTAAAGAGCGCAAGGACGGGTCAATTGATAAGCACAGCGGATTCATTGGAATTGACATAGATGAGATAGTTGATTTTAACACCCAGCGGCGAATTTTACAAGCAGACAAATATGTTTATGCGCTGTTTGCTTCCATTTCAGGACGAGGACTTTGTGCTATATTTAAGATTGCACCAACAAAGCACCGTGAATCGTTTGCAGGGATATCGGAATATCTTTACTCGACATACAACATAATCATTGACCCAACATCGGTTAATCAGTCAAGGGCGAGATTTGTTAGTTATGATCCTGAACTCTATGTTAATCCATACGCCGAAAAGTTTGCGCAATACCCTGAATCAAAACCGCCGCGTAAGTTTGACAATGTTGTTTTCTTGGATGAAGATTTTAAAAACATATTAGAAACATATAAATCTCAATTAACACAATTAAACTAAAATGATCAAATCAACATTAAAATTAGTAGCTGCAATTGTATTGTTTGCAAGTTGTAA
>CAZMHO010000203.1:0-3695 GCA_964566085.1 uncultured Thermotogaceae bacterium
AGAAATTAGAAGGCCAAAAAGTGTACTACAACAATCGTGGCAAGTCTGTCGCCTTCTGGGTTTTGGGGAAGGATATCGCCGAGGGCGTCAATTTTGTAGCGGCCCATATCGATTCTCCCCGTTTGGATCTTAAACCGGTTCCCCTGTACGAAGATACAGAGTTGTGCCTGGCGAAAACGCATTATTATGGCGGGATTAAGAAATACCAATGGTTTAACGTTCCGTTGGGGATAGACGGTGTCGTGATAAAAGCAAACGGCGAAAAAGTGGCCGTCCGTATCGGGTTCGAACCCGGAGATCCGATCTTCGTGATTTCGGATCTACTGCCCCATCTCGACCGACGGGAAGGGGATATCCAGAAAGTTTTCCAAGCGGAGACGCTCAACGTTCTTTTGGGCAGTATCCCCTTAACCTTCGACAAAACCGAAGGGGTTAAAGATCTGGTCTTGTTGAATATCTTAAACTTGCTGAACGAAAAATACGGTTTTGTGGAAGAGGACCTCTTCTCGGCGGAATTAGAGATCGTACCGGCGATAGAACCGAAAGATGTTGGATTCGACCGCAGTCTGTTGGCCGCTTACGGCCACGACGACCGCGTTTGCGCTTATACGGCCTTGAAAGCTTTGTTCGATGCGCGGCCCGTCTCGAAAACTTCGTGCTCCATTCTTTTGGATAAGGAAGAGATCGGCAGCGTTGGCAGCACGGGAGCGATCCATACCTTTTGGAAAAAGCTGATCAAGAACCTGTTGCCTTTGTATCATTCCGAGGTCCCGATTGATACGATCATCGAAAGATCGATGGTGATCTCGGCCGATGTGGCCGCGGGCATCAACCCCTCCTTCAAGGAGGTGCATGAGATAAACAACGCGGCGAAGCTCGGTTATGGGATCACGATCACAAAATACACCGGTCGGGGGGGAAAAGGAGGGGCCAGCGATGCGCACGCCGAGATTGTCGGTCATATCCGCAATCTGTTTAACGAGAAGGGCATCATATGGCAGAACGGATTACTCGGAAAAGTCGATCAGGGCGGCGGCGGCACCGTTGCGCAATTTTTCGCCAACGAAGGTCTTTCGGTCATCGATGCGGGCGTCGCAGTCTTGGGGATGCACTCTCCCTATGAAATTGTGAGCAAAGCCGACGTCTACGAGACGTATTTGGCTTACAAAGCGTTTTTCGAAAATTCGAAGTAAAAGATAAGGACGCCTCCACGGGCGTTCTTTTTTTTACTGGGGAGGATTACGGGGTTTTTTATGCATTCTAAGGGGAAACAGCCTGGGGGAGGCTGCAAAAGATTTTATGTCTCTTACGTTCTTTCTCCGATTAGAAGTATGAAAAGTAAGCTGCTCTTCTCGCTTTTACCGACCGTATTTATCTTGCTTGTCTTTTTCGCTTGGCTGCTGGTTTGGGGTCTGACGAGGTCTGAAACCGAAGGCGCGGTTGATCGAGGCAGAGAGATACTTTTAGCCAAGTCCGAGAACGCATCCGAATGGTTTGCCGGGATCTCGGAAGAGTTGAAAAACGTTTCTTATCTCTTAATCGATGAGCTGGAAAGCCCGACGTTAGACCATCCGTATATTCGGCATTTACTCAATCGAAAGCCCGTCATGTACGAATCTTTCGTGTATATGAATGCCGAGGGGCGCGCCCTTCACTCTTTAGGATACATTCTTAATGAATCCACGAACCCGTTCTTTATAGAAACGGCGCGGAAGCGGGAAGGGTTGATTTTTTCCGGACCCAAAACCTCAGAGCTGACTGGGAAACAGGTCTTGGAAATCTGGATTCCGGTCGTGGATAGATACGGAGAAAACAAAGGCGCAGTCAAGGCAGCCGCTTACCTCGATCACTTCGCAAAGGTGACGGCGGGCCTTCGAATCGCAGGAAAAGGGATCGGTTGGGTGATCGCTGAAGACGGAATGATTATCTCTCCTCTCCAATCGCCATCCCCACAAGGCGGGGAAGAGAGACTCGCCTTGGGAGGTTTCTTCTTCAATCGAGACGATAATGCGGCCGCGTCATTTCTGCAAGCGCTGCAAGCGAGGCGCGGAGATTTCAGAGAAGTTACTTCGGGAACAGGGTCCAAAAATGTTTTAATCTACGAACCGATAGCGCATTCACCAGGTTGGTTTTTGGGTATTACCATCGATCAATCCCTTTTCTTCGAAGACAGGCAGCGGATGATTGGGTTTATCCTCACCGTATTTTCCTTCTTGTCCCTTTGCATTGTGTTTTCCCTGCTATACGTGAGCAAAAAACTTGCCGCTCCCTTGCAAGAGTTGGAGAAAGATATACAAAAATACGGAAGAGGGAACTTAAGCATCCGCGTTCAACCGGGAGGCTATCGGGAAGTGTTTACGATAGGCCACGTCTTCAACGAGATCGCTGCCCGTACGGAAAGGGACTTCCTTCGGTTGGAGGACGTGAATCACGAGTTGAGAGAAGCGAACGAAGAGCTGGAATACGCAAATCTTCAGCTTCAGGAGACCGGCGACCAGCAGCAGCAGTCCATGATGCGATTAAACGAGATCATTGCATTGGCTGCTTCTCTATCAGAATCGGTGATCCGAAAAGACGAATCCTTCTTGGGAAACCTCTTGGAAATGTTGATGAAACTTATCCCGGTTACCGATTATGGCAGCATTTCCGTTATCGAGAAAGAAAAATGGCGCTTCGTACACGCCGTCGGGCACGACCTGAAGGCTTTGAAGGCACTCGACTTGAGAGCGGGTTATCTATTCTGGACGGTGGAACCCCTTATCGTCTCCGATCTCCTCAGTTCCGAACACAATACCCTGGTGCCTCCGGCTTTGCTGGAAAAGATACGGAAAGCGACACGCCCTATTCGATCATCGATCGTCTGCCGACTGTCATTAGGAACGGAAAAACTGGGGTCTATTGCGCTGGATATCGCTAAGGAAAACGCGATCGACTTCACTTCCTACGACTTGAACATCGCGCAGTCCTTTTCCAATGTCGCTTCCGCCTTCCTTGCTCTTCAGCGGTACATGATCTCTCAAGGGAAGTTCCAGAAAGAACTTCTCTTAGCGATGATCAAGGTAATGGAGTTCATTGATCCCTACACCAAAGGACACTCGGAAAACGTGGCGAAGTACTGTGCCAGTATCGGAGAAGCGCTGCGGTGGCCGAAAGAGTATTTCACGCGTATCTACTGGGCGGGGTTGGTTCACGATATCGGTAAAATTCTTGTGCCGATGGCGATTCTTCGCAAGGAGTTGCCGTTGACGGAAGAAGAATTCGAGACGATCAAGAAGCATCCGGCCTGGGGCGCCGAGGTATTGAAGACATCCGAAGAGCTTGAAGACATTGCCGACGCGGTTTTATACCATCACGAACGATGGGGGGGCGGGGGTTATCCGGAAGGCTTGTTTGGAGAGGAAATCCCGCTCTTTTCAAGAGTGATAGCCGTCGCGGATGCCTTCGATTCGATGACTTCCACTCGTCCCTATCGGGAGGCGATATCCGATTACGAGGCTGTGCATGAGATTGAAAGGAATTTGGGCACTCAGTTCGATCCCGATATCGGCAGGTGTTTCATACAAATGATGGTTCGGGAGAAAAAAATAAAAAACGTTCTCTAATCGCTTTTTAAGAAAAGGAGTTTATAATCAAGCCGGTGGTTAGAAGGCTGTTCGACCCAAACAGCAAAACAACCCCCTCCTCCCTTAGGATTT
>CAZMHO010000204.1:0-3684 GCA_964566085.1 uncultured Thermotogaceae bacterium
TCTACACACAATAAACCCGGGAGCGGACAACGTGGTTAGGAAACGAGGTCTTACCGTATTCTACGGTATCATAAGTATTCTCTTGCCCTTTCTCCTGACGGGTTGTTTCGTTTTGAACCTATTCTTTCCCTTGCCGGGCAAGTCGGAACGAAACGTATCGGTGTTCCTTCATTATAAGAACCTGTCGCTCGAAAACCACGAGATGGTTTCTGTGGAGTTGTACTTCACGACAGTCCAATTCGGGGCTAAATCATTGGTTGTCAATAAAACCTTTACTTTATCATTGACTCCATCACGCCAAACACAAAGTTTAACGGACTTTTTCAGTAATGAAAATATCAGTTTGGCGCAATACACTTTCTTGGAAAGCGAAGCGGATATGGCAACCCCCTCTTTATCCTTTTCTTGCGGAACTGAAGCGACCGTAACGTATATGACATACGTCGAGGGCGCGTTCGGTGGAGAGGGAACCACCGAAGCCACTTCGATCGTCTTCAATCTGACGAAAACCACTTTTTCGGCTCCGGTAATGCAGCTTTCAAGCGCCGCTTTCAGAAACTATTCCAGCATTACGTTACCCGGCGGGCAAAGCCGCCTGGTTCTACTGCTAAACTTGAAATCGATCCCGACGTTGCAGGCGTTGAAAGCCGAGAGCGGACGGTCCTTTTCTTTGGAAGGTTCCATATCGATGGTTTCGAGAGACCTCTGTTTCATCTACGGCACCGTTTCGGACAACTCTTCTGCGGAGACGTTAGTTCGGGGTCAATACTGGACGGTCGATTTCGATGAACTCTCTGGTCTTGTGTTCGAGGACTATTATTGGGGCTTCGGAACCTATCCGATTGAGGGATCGCTGAAGAACCACCGGTATTTTTTCTTCGCTCCGCAAATTCCGAACCAAACTTACCGGGCATTCTTCGATCTATACATTCCGGGGCAAAGTGGCAGCATCGGACGCAAGGAGTTTGACGTGCAGGATATCGATGATTTCCGTTTGGACTTGACGATTCAGCAAGGCAATTGATATGCTTTATCCAAAACCCTCTTCCGGAAATGGTCAGAGGAGAACCGCCTCCGGTATTCCCGTCCCGTCGCCTTCCGTTGGCAATATTTCCGCAAAGAGAAGCGCGCCTCAAAAACGGAAGAAAAGGAAAATCTCTTTAATCTACTGGTTGACCGTTTTGGCGTTGAGCAGCTGGATGATCTACTTGAACATCACTGTCGTCTTCGAGTATCGGGGAGCCAGCGCTAAGTACGAAGCCGTACTGCAGGAGTACGAGACGAAGAAGAAAGAACTTGAGGAAAAAATGCAGGAATACCAGCGGCTCCGGTCTCGAATGGAAGAGCATGGGTTGCAATAACCTTTACACCGCGGGGGTTTTGTCGGATTCAAGAGGCTTTTACATCACGACCTCGGACAAACCAAACCGGGATCAGGTCGAAAAAGCGAAACGGATGGCCGAAGAGCTTTCGGCGCCTTACCTGGATAAAAGACAATCGATCCTGGCGAATCGCCACGGCCGATTCGATTTTTTTTATGTGGTCGAACGAAGCCGGATTCTAATCCGTAACAGTTCCGGACCCTTTTTTTTCCATCCTTCCAGCGCAAAGATGCGTATGCGCAACTTAAAGCACGGACAGAACGAATACCTTCTGGATGCTTTCCAGTTAACGGGTAAGGAACGGGTCTTGGATTTAACCCTCGGCTTAGGCTCGGATGCGATTTTAATGGCGGCTTTCATGCCAGAAGGATTGGTAATCGGCTTGGAATCTTCTCTGCACATTTTTACCATTGTTCGGTATGGCCTGCAAGACTATATCGACCCGTCCCCTTGGGTCAATGAGAGTATGAAACGGATCATACCGATCCACGCGAATTACAAGGACTATCTACGGACCTTGCCAGACAAATCCTTTGACATCCTCTATTGCGATCCGATGTTTGACCACCCCGTGATGCGTTCTTCCGGGCTTAATCCCATCCGCCCTTTCGCAAACCACGAGACAGTGTCTTCCGAGGATGTCTTGGAGATGAGACGCGTGGCTACGGGTCGGATCGTCTTTAAGACCCTCATACAAGACCGCTTGCTGGGACAGGTGCCAGTGAATAAAATCTACGGCAGTAAAAGCAGCGGTATCCTTTACGGAGTTATTCTATGAAAATCCCGATCCTCTTTGGACCGACGGCTGTTGGTAAAACGGAATTGATCCTGCCGTTAAGCCGAATCTATCCCATAGAAGTCATTTCTATGGATTCGATGCAAATCTACCGGCAGATGGATATCGGTACGGCTAAACCTTCTTTAGAAGAGTTGTCGGCAACGAAGCATTGGATGATCGATATATTGAATCCTCAAGAGGAATACAACGCATATCGGTACCGCGCGGATGTGTTGGTCCTCATCGAAGATATCCTCGGCCGGAATAAAATGCCGATTATCGTCGGCGGAACCGGTTTATACTTAGATGCCCTGATAAACGGAATCTTCGAGGGCGCGGGCAAAGACGAACACTTGCGCCGGGAGTTAAGAAAGTCTGAGGAAAAAAGTCCGGGATACTTGCGCTCTTTTCTAAAGGAAGCGGATCCGGAAAGCTTTGAAAGAATACATCCAAACGACATCAAGAGAACGATACGCGCCCTCGAGGTCTACATACTGAGTGGAAAACCGATCTCATCCACCCAAAAAGAGAGGGTTGGAGATGATCGGTTTCAGATCATAGAATGTACTCGAAAACGAGAAGAGTTATACGCCCGCATCGATACGCGAGTTGGGAGGATGGTTCGCGAAGGATTATTGGAGGAGACGCAGACGCTGCTGACGCAAGGCTGTACGGCAGAAACGCAGTCGATGAAGGCGATCGGATACAGAGAATCCATTCAGTTCCTCGAAGGGATCATTCCATCCAAAGAGCAATACGTACACCGTCTAAAAATCAATACGCACCACTATGCGAGGCGTCAGATCATCTGGGGAAGAAAGTATACCAACAAAGTCCTTTGTGACTTATCCCAAGAGGGTTTGGAAGACGGAAAACAAAAAGGGCTTCTCATTGTTGAAACACTTCTAAAAATGTTATAATCTTACCCGTTTAGAAGGTAGAGGCGGGTTTCCTCATCGTTATGTGAGGCGGGTTTTATCAGTTCAATGATAGGGTAGGGGTGACTATGGCGGAAAAATTCAATCTTCAGGATCGCTTTTTAAACCATTTAAGATTGCACAAAGTCGAAGCGAAGGTATTCTTGGTCAACGGGTTTCAAATCAGAGGGGAAATTCGATCATTCGATAGTTTTACGATTCTTTTGGAAGACGGGAAAACCCAGAGTTTGATCTATAAACACGCGATCAGTACGATCACCCCCTCGTCCTATGTGAAATTGGCGAAACCTCAAGAAGAGGACACTTCCTCCGATGAAGAATCCAATAAGACGGTGAATGTTTCGAAATAGTCGATTCGGTGGAAGACCACTTCCTTGGGCACGCCTTACCCTAAGGCGTCTCAGCGGGTTAGGACGCTTTCGAAGCAGTATTCCAAGGCGAGAAGCGCGTTAGTCACTATTGACGCGCTTCTTTCATTTCTATCGAGAGACAGTGCGCGAGGGTTTCTTCCTTTTTAGATTCTTGCCTGCCGTGCACATAATCCCGCGCGCTTGGCTGTCGAGGGACTCGATTTTCCGTAGGGTTT
>CAZMHO010000205.1:0-3509 GCA_964566085.1 uncultured Thermotogaceae bacterium
AAACTTCGCTACTATCACCCCTATTCGTTTGGTAGTTACAATTCGCATAGTTATTTGATAAATGAAAAACCCTCTTGTCCTTTGCCCAGGCGATAAGAATATCATTACTCTTACCTTTGTGGTGTAACACATTTGACAAGCCCCATTTTACACCTATAATAGTTAACCTATCAAGTAATTCAAGCAACTTTATCTCTTCGTCTGATCCCCACCCTGTATTATATGTTGCGTCAGTTATTAGATACGGTGGATCGCAATAAACAAAATCGTCCGTTCCTAATTTAGCGAACATAAAATTAAACACTGAGTCACATACAAACTCAACCTTCTTATCTCTAATTGTTTTTGCGTATTCTTTTAAATTTGCCTGCATAACTTCGTTAAACGTACGCTTACCAAATGGAATGTTAAAGCCACCTTTATTATTAAACCTAATACTATTACTAAAACTGTGACATATTAGCGTAAAGAGTTTAATAGGACAAGGATCCTCATTATAATCTCTTCTTAGGTGTAGGTAGGCTTCCTTATCTTCTCTATTTAATCCGTATCTCTCAATTACTTCATTGATTGAGTTAACATTAATTAAACCATTTGCAATATATTGGTGAACTTGAATCAATTGAAGATTTGAATCTATGGCGGTTATTTTATAAGCACCCACATTAGCAGCCACACTACCACCGCCGCAGAACGCATCAATAAAATGCTCAATATCTTTAGGGAAAAGCGGTAAGAGTTGAGGTAGTAATTTGTATTTGCTACCTGCATAGTTTAACGGGCTTGTAATATTTTTTATCTTCATAAATTTCCCTTTCGTTTGGTTTATTTTAATAAATTTCTAAATTGTTCATCATCTACGTAAAGTTCTATTAATTCACAGGCTTTACAATATATTTGGTGGGCTTCTAACTCAGAGCTGTAATAGCCTAAAAATATGGCCTTACTGCTTATCCCAATCCGTACCGACCATTTATTACGCTTTTTAAGGAGAGAGACACCCTTAAAGCCGCTACTAAACTGAGCCACGTTGAAATATGCTTGCACCTCTTCAACACTTTTATCTAACATTGTTAGAGCTTCACAATATATTTGGTGTGCTTCGAGCTCGGTATCGAAATAGCCCAAGTGTATCTCTTTACCATTGATTTTTATTCTTGCCAGCCATTTATTACACCTCTTATCCAAACGGCAACCTACAAGTCTACCATTCCTGTGCTTATACCTGTTTTGTTGATTCTCTCTTTTGCACACGAGTCTAAGATTTTCAATTCTGTTATTAATACGATTACCGTCGATGTGGTCAATCTCTGCATTCACATCCTCTATAGTACCGTTTGTCAGTATCCACACAATAGTGTGATAAAGAATTGTAGAGTCTCCATGCCTAATATGGCAATAACCAGTGTTACGATTAGCTTTACAATCAACAACACGCCACTCGCCTTTTTTACCAAATTGGTTAGTTTGTAAACACAATCTTTCAAGCTTACCTGCCTCATTAATCCTAAATACTTCGCACAACTCTTCACGAGTGTAAATTATTCTTTTCATTTTCAACCCTTTTTTAAATTTTCTATCTCTTTTACAGGGAGATATCGGTGTAGGTTGGGTTTAAAACGACAATTTACACTATTACATCCCATACCAAATGTTTTTGCAAAATCAGGTTCATTCTCGTTTGACGACCATAAATGTGCTGTGTAGGGCATTTTATCGTTCGTGAATTTAGAGTTCACAAAACTACTCTTTTGGGATATTATTATTAATTCGTCGATTGTAGGTAACCTGCCACCGATTTTTTCACAATCCTGCTTGCTTTCTCCCCAGGATTTTCTTGTTCTACCTTGAGCAAGATAAACACACAGTGCCTTACGCCCAGTTATGTTAATAATCATCCAACTGTTGTCTACTATATCACCAATTTTCATAAGATTCTCCTATTAAATAATTCCTACTATTTATACTGTACCATATTTATTATTTACTGTCAAGCATTTTTAAACATAGGGGTGAAGTGTTTAAAATCTTTTTCAATAATCCTATTAAAAGCTATTAATAACCGTTTTAAATCACCATCTCGTATAGATGTCCACTTTGAACCATCACTAAGAATATAATATCCCTCAGTTAAAATTACATAAAAATAATCACGACTATTAATAGTAATTTTATGGCGTTCGCAAGCTATTAATTTACTTATGTCTGGTACCTCTAGGTTTTCTATTTTATCTAGCCTACATAGGATTTTATTAACATCATGGATAAAACTCCATTCCTTATAACCTACAATATTACTAATAACTTTATAACCAGCTTCTCCTTCGTTTTCTATAAGAGCTAGCGCGATATCACCTTGTTTTATTAGCGTCACCAAATCTTTACCTATTTGTATGGTTGTTTGTTTGTTTACTTTTATGTAATTTGCGACAATATGTTCAGGTCTATCTACATAAGCTAGTCTTAGTTTACGGAGGTCCATTATAATCTGTGTTAAATCGCATATGTATTCAAATGAGGTATTTTCTTCATTTGCATATGTATAATCATTAATTTCAGTATTAAGTGTAATTTGCATTTCATGTGTGTTACGCTTCTCAAGTTTTGTGAATCCAGTTAATTCAGTAGGTGGGTTTTCCCTCCAAAAATCTCTTAAATCCTCTTGGTAAGAGGATATGTTTTGTAACTGGTGAATTAAAGAACCTTGGTGATAAAATTTTTTTGACTTCATTGAACCCTCCTGCATGTTTTTTTACTTATAGCACCTATTTTTCTAAAACGCTCCAACATCTTACCTGTGTCGAATTGTTTAAGTTCTTCTACACTGGTATGCAAGGCTTTAAACTTATCATGCTGTGCTTCTAAAGATACAACGCCTTTATTAACACTGTAGATACACCAACTTCCCCCTTCTGAATTAGCAAGATTCAATACCTCAAAAAAGTCGTCGGACTCCATAGTGTTACTGAATTTACCCTCTCTTACAAGAACATATGTTAAACCTTTTCGTTCTCGGTAAGCATATTCTGAATAGTGTGTACAGTCTATAACTATGCGCGTATACTTTACCCCGTCTGTAGGCTTAGCATTACTATTAGCGAACGGCGTTAATTCGTCTAATACATAAACAACTTTGTTTTCTTTTGCTTCGAGAAAAAGATTTAGTGGTATAGGGTACACTTCATCACCCACTCTCACATTTACTTCTTTACTGTTATAATCGTGTATCTTATTTAATACACTGCTAGGTCTAGTCATAAATCCTCCTTTATATGTACTTTACCATGTTTATTATTTATTGTCAACAATTATTTTTCAATCCGTATTAAATAAAGGCAAGCCCTTAACGCCGATATCCTTGCCTTTAGTTTTTCAAGTAATTCAATATCACATTCACTAATTTCATAGGCATTTTTTAAAATATAAATTCCGCCAATCATGACTTTAATATCGAGATTATCAGGCTTACGTAGTGTAGGTATAACACCTACCTCACCCAGGTTTAATGC
>CAZMHO010000205.1:3519-3677 GCA_964566085.1 uncultured Thermotogaceae bacterium
TCGCTTAATTCTTCAGTAAGTGTGTGGATAGCTTCTAAATTGATTTGTTCAGGTGAGTGTAATGACTCTCGGTACAGTAGATTTACTAGGATATTAAATGAGTGCTTAGGGTAAGCAATGTTAGACGCTGTTTTTGCACGCTTTTCTGCTGATATTTG
>CAZMHO010000206.1:0-3529 GCA_964566085.1 uncultured Thermotogaceae bacterium
ACAAAGGATCCACCGCTTCTCCATGCCGATAGTAGCAAGCGATTACCTTCACTTTAGCGCCGTTTTCCTCGAAGAACCCTTCCAAGGAGGAAAATAAGAACGGTTTCGTCGCGGTAAACTGAAAGCTGAGTTCTTCAGGCAAAAGCAAAACAATCTGGAAGGCGCGCCGGTTATCGATAAAGTAAAACAACAGGATGCATAGGCCGGCTAAGAGCCCAACGGTCAAACAACAGCGAAACCCCTTTCCCATTCCTCCCCCTTCCGATACCACCCTTAAGTCCCATCCGCCTTACGGGTATCCAGAATGCTTTCATACACCCAGATGCCGCCCGTTTTCACAAGAACGGCCAAATTGCCGAAAACGGTTTTCATCGTCTTCATCACTCTTTCTCCCCCTTTGCGGTGAAAAGCCACGATTTGTAGGGACCCTCCCGGTTTCAAAAAGCCGACCGAGCGCTCGACCAGTTCTGTCCAGACATTCTTGCCCGCCGCCATCGGCGGATTCGAAAGGATTGTGTCGAAGGCCAATCCTTCCCAAGGCTCGTAGAGAGAGCCTTGGCGAACCGTTCCAACGATATTGGCGTTCTTCATGTTCACTTTCGCGTACCGAACCGCCCGTTCATTGATGTCGCTCATGAAGAGATCCAAATCCGGATAGGTCTTCTTGAGCGTAATTCCGATCGCGCCATAGCCGCATCCGATATCTAAAAGAGCGCCAGGGCGATAGTAGAAGGCTTCGATGAGCGTACGTGTCGCGCGATCGATATGTCCGAAAGAAAAGACACCGCTTGGAGTCTGAAAAGAGATCTCCATGCCGTGTTTCGTCGCAAACATCGCGCGCTTGACCTCAAGCAAAGAGGTCGGTCTTTCCGTATAATAGTGCTCAAATCGCTCCTTCGGCCGTTTTTCCTCTGTCTGTTTCATTTTAGTTGTCTTCAATTTCCGGAATGACCTCCAAGTTGTCTTCTTCAGAGCTGGATACCTCGATCAGAATTCTGGGTTTCTTCGTTAAGAAGAACTCGAAGGGGATCATCTCGGTCTGCCCCGAATCGGTCTGCACCGTAACGATCTTCGTGAAAACGTTGCTGTTCAAGACTTTGCACACCTTGTTTTCGAATTCCAGGATACTACCTTGACCGGGTATGCCCGTCATCATATCGTCGTAGGTATTCGTTTCATACTGCAGGCAGCATAATAACCGGCGGCACTGCCCGGATATCTTCGAGGGGTTAATCATCAGCTGCTGTTTCTTCGCATCTTTGAGGGTTACCGCTTCGAAATCCCTCAGGAAACGCCGGCAGCAAACGATTTGCCCGCACATTCCGAGGGCGCCGATGAACTTCAATTCGTCTCGGACACCTACCTGTCGCAGTTCGATCCGAATTTTGAAGGCGTGGGCTAACTCTTTGACCAACTCCCGGAAGTCCACTCTCCCTTCTGCGCTGAAGTAGAACAACAGTTTGGCTCTGTCAAACATATAGACCGCCTTAAGCAGCTTCATCGGCAGCCCGAGCGCGCGAATCTTCACCTTGCAGAGGCGAAAGGCGTCTTCCGCGTCCTTATTGTTTTTTTCGTGCTGAAGAAAATCATCTGGCGTAAACTTTCTCAATAACCCTTTCACTTCAATTTCCCTCTCTTCGAGGTCGATCTCTCTGGGTCCCCAAACCACAACACCGGTTTCCAATCCGAAGAAACTCATGCCCAGCACGTGGTCTCCCGGTTTCAATTCTCCTTCATAAGAAAAATAGTTGAGTTTCCCGAACGGTAAGAATTCCACCGCATATACTTTCGCGATTAAGGCCATCTCTATCCCTCTTGTTCAAAATTTTTTTGGGGGTATACGGATCGGCATTTCCACTCCGCTCGCTTCCAAACCCTCTATCATACGATCGAGGCTTAGTTCCGAATGGTATACCACCCATTCTTTGTCACCCATCTGACTCATCCATTCCATCCATGCGATCAATTTCGGTATCGATACCCTCAGTTCTGATTGCAGCCATTGCCGATTCAAAATCGGATAGCCGATCTTTTCCCAATCAATCGATATTTCATGCCGATAACACTCGAAGAACAGCGAGGATACTGTTTTGCCGAGGCCTTTTAGAAAGACCGTCCATTGCCTGGTCGTCCATTGCTTCTTGGGTTGGGCCGTCTGCCGGAAAGCCCAATCCTTTAACGGTTGTAAGTGACCTTCTCCAAAGAAGAACACGAGTATCTTTTCGGATAAAATGAATTCCACCATCTTTTTCAACACGTAAGCGTTGATCCCTTTTTCCGGTATTCCTTCGCGCTCAGGCAACGATTCAGGGGTTTCTTCCCCTAAGGTATTTTTTAGAGGTTTGAAGTACCGTTCGAAAACAATCGGGGTTTTATCCTGGCAAAAGGCCGCGTAGGTTTCCAATAGCTCCGTCAAAGAGTTGCTTCTCGCGAATTCCAAGATATCGACGAGCTTAGCCGGATCCGCATTCAGAATCGACAGAGCGAATTTCGCGTTGCGCTTCGACACCCACCTCCATTCCGGAGGAATGGCATAGAAACAAGCCGCTTCGTGAAGCCGGACGGGCGCTTCGACTTTGAGCAGGCGGCTGCGCACCGTGGGCAACAAGCTCTCCCAAGAACTAACGGTCGCCATGAGGCAGCTCTTCGCGGGCGGCTCTTCAAACAACTTCAACAACCCGTTTTCCGCGTACACATTCAATTCGTCCAACCTTTGAAACACGAGGTATTTGCGGGAGAGATCGCTACCCTTCAACGCCGAAAAATGAAAGACGCTCCGCACTTCGTCGATTTTGATGCTCTCTTCTCGCCCAAGAATCATACAGTCGTTGCTATTCTGAATCTTCTCCCAGGAACGCGATTCAAATCTCTCTAAAAACGCTTGAAGAATGAGGAAGGCCAAATAGGGATCGTCGCACCGCAACGCAACCGAAAGACTGTCGAGCGACCGACAGGTCTTCTCGAGAAAAAACAAGGTATCCGTATACTGTTCCGCAATCAGGTTGTTTACCATAGGTTATCGGTACAGATCAAGGATAAGACCGTTGATTTCTTCCACCTTTCCCGCAAACTGTAAGGTATTCTTCTCATTTTTCATCAGAAGCGAAGCGATCTGGTGCATCTTTTCGTCCACAATATCCGCCACCATATAGAGTTTTGGAAAGTCGACAGTAACACCGACATCCTCCCGAATACGGTAAAGACCTTTTTCGATGTACCGAAGAAACTTCTTCATCGCGTCGCGATAGGCCTGAAAATTCCGGTTCGTGGGGGATCTCGAAAATCGATTCCCCGCTTTCAAAACTTCTTGCAGACTCTTTTTCGCTTCTTCTTCCGCCTGATCCAGCTGAATATTCCCAAGGACATCGATAAACCCTGACCAGTCCTGCTCATAAGGTTCGCTGGCATCGGCCTTTTTCCCTTTGGACTTAACCTTACCCGCCTTTTTCTTATCATTTATTTGATTGTCGGGTGGTTCGATTCTCATATTTTTCGCTCCTCAAAAAGAATTATATCATTTTATCGACAC
>CAZMHO010000207.1:0-3509 GCA_964566085.1 uncultured Thermotogaceae bacterium
AATCCATAAAAACCCCCTTAACCGATCGAAATCGACGATCGCCATTACCCTTAATACTATCGGACGCGAAAGAAAAAGTCAAGGGGTTCCGATGATTTCATACCTCTCAACGGATTGACAAGGCAATTGCGACTTCGTGAGCTCAGTTGCCTTCAAGAGCGTCTTCACCGTGACACCGATAGCGCGGAGGCTTGTATTTTTCCAACTACTTCGGGTATAATCCCAGTAACGTTGAGCGGGGGTGGTTTATATGAAAAAACCAAGAGGTTTTGCGATCCTTTTCGTTGGGTTCATTCTTTTCTTCTCTGCTTGCGCCTATATCGATATCCGACCGATGGTAGACGCTGGATTCGCCTATCTTAACGCCGGTGACTTAGGACAAGCCGAGGCCTATTTTCGTGAGGCTTTAAGACGGAATCGCGCGCAATCGCAAGCCAATCTCGGTCTTTCTCTGATCGCGATGTTTCGCGGAAACCAGCGGTTATCCTCTTTATCGGAGCAGATGCTCCCGGCGGGCATTAGCCCATCTCTAACCAACTTTTCAAGCGGGATAGAATCCCGGAAGGCTCAATTTCAGAAGAACCTGCTTTCTTTGGTCCTGAAAGCGAAAGCTTTGCGCGCCAAAAGAGAAGGGATTGATCTTCTTCAGATAAGAGAGATGATCCAGTATTTGCAGAGCGAGATCGCCGAAATCGTCGCGCTGCTGGAGGAAGCGAAAGACTGTCTGGAACGAGCGATGGAGGCTACCGAACCCATCCTCATCCACCCTAATCGTTTCGATTGGAATCGTAACGGGATTCTGGAACCAGATACCCCGCTGCACTTTTCGCGATTAGGAGACGACGTTCCGGCTTGGAGAGTTGTAGGCGAGGTGTTACGCGCTAACAGGCCGGTATCTCCCGATGAAAGCGCCGCGAGGGTTTTCGAACCCGTCGGAGGGGACGCGTGGTTTGATAAAGAACTGATCGATTTGATCCTTTCAGGAGAAGCCGAAGAGTTGGACTTATCCACCTGGGATCCTGTCTTCGATGATAATGACATAATGACGATCGGACAAACGGAGATGCGCTGGCTATATCTGCTGGTTACGGCCGAGTTGAGCGTCCTGGAACCGTTCGTTATCTATCAACTCGACTTCGGAAACGCCCTGCAGGGTTTCTTGAACACATTCATCGAGATAAGCCACGAAGAAGGCCTCGAAGCCGCGTTCGCCTACGCCGTGGGCTTCCTCGATCCCAATCGCGATGGAAAGATTACCGCTCTTGAATGGCGCGCGCTCTTCGATGAAGGGTTTTTGGCGTTCAGACCTGAAGATCAGAACGGCGGGGTTCATGCCATCTCGAATTGGAAAAGCGCCATCGTCGGATTTTGCGAGACCGCGATACAGATGATCCAAAACGAAGAAATGCCCTTCATCCAACGGTTGGAAAATCCCGACCAGAGCAACGGAAGCTACTTTATAAATGAAACCGCCGTTTCGGATAAGATTATCGCCATCCTTGAGGAAGTGATCGCATGCGTGAGCGATCCGACTCAAGCCCTAACGCTCTTCGAAGCGAAGGATGAAAACTCGGTGCGGTCCCGCTTGGAAAAAACGCTGGAACACAAAGGTCTGGACAGCCGTTTCATCGAAGAAATCGAGGTGTTGGCTTATCCGGGCGTTTTCTTTTCGAGCCCGGAAACGTTCGCGGATTTAAAAACCTTCTTTCCGAATCTCTACTACCAATGGGTGGAATTGGAATTTCCATATCCCGAATTAATCTTGTTTGACGATCCAACGTTTGGAGGATTGCTCCAAGCCAAATTGAACGGCCATCCATGGAACGGGATTCTTTACCGCATTTATCTTCTCCTTCAAAAGCGATAGCGAATGAAAGAGAGGGGAAAAGATAACAATTAAACTCGAAAAGACCAATGCGATGCGTTTCCTCGAAAAAAACCGCATCGCATTTCAAACGAAAACCTATCCGGTTGATGAATCGGACCTTAGCGCGCGATCCGTAGCCCAGAAATTGGGAATCCGCATAGAGCAAACTGTGAAAACCGTCGTGTTGAAAGGAAACCGGTCGGGGATTGTCGTTTGTCTTTTACAAGGCCATCGAGAGGTTGATTTTAAGCGTTTCATCGAATTCATTCCGGATACGATGATCGAAACCGTGAACCCCGACCGGTTGTTACCTTTGACAGGATATGTTCGTGGCGGCGTTTCACCGTTTGGGATGATCAAAGCGTATCCGTTCTTTCTTGACAGGCAGGTATTAAGGGAAGAGTGGATTTCTTGCAGCGCGGGGAAACGGGGACTACAAATCTGGATGCTCGGGGTTGATTTATCGACGATGACACGCGCGACTATCCTTGATTTATCCAAAGCATAAAACCCTCACATCAAGGGACGGTCATTCCAGTGTTTGAAATCGGTTTTCCTCTGTTGGTACCATTCGTTCGGGTAGAAAAACACGTTCACCGTCTGGATGCCTAACGCCGCGAAGAACTGGTGGCGATTGTTCTCTACTAAGGCAAGATGCGGAAAACGTTTCGCAAACTCCCTCACCTCCCCGGTTTTCGGGAGGTAAAAGATCTGATCTGCCACGCCGTTCATGTACTTCCATTCAGCCCCTACGTTCAAGGAGTAGGAACGGTTTTCGCGACTGTATTGCAAACCTTTCTGCGGTTTCAATACGGTGTAAAGGGACGCAAAAAAGCCTAGACGGGCGACGCGCGCCATCTCCGAAAGCGCGGCGAAGGGATGGCTTACCAACGGTAACAAGCTCTCGGAAAACGCGATATCGAAGGATCGATCCGCAAAAGGCAAATGAAGAACGTCTCCTAAGGTAAACCGGGTTAATCCATCCGTTTCTTCATGTTCGTACAATTCCTTCGCTTTTCCGATTAAAAACCGACTTTTATCAACTCCCAGATAGCGAATCCCGTTCGTTTTGACCGTTTCTTCCAAAAACGAATAGTTTGCCCCACACCCGCATCCGCAATCGATCATCGACTTCGGACGATAGTATTCGATTGCGGAAAAAACGGGAGCCAAATGCTCGCGACGATACACGCGGTACTTAGAGGGCGCCGTCCGGTCATAGCGTATGTCGAACTGGATAGAAACGGGTTGGTTTTCGTAGCTTTTGTCGCTTTTAACTGGTTCAAAAAGGCGATAAATTCTGAAAATGTCCCCTTTGCAGTACGGAATCCATTCGTTTAACAACCCTTTTTTTCCGTAAAACCGGTGAAGCTGGTCAAAAGGCACTGGATCCGCGATGATGCGAATAGGCGCCGATTCAGGTTCTTCGAGACCTTTGGCGACTCGCTGAACTTCCGAAATGAAAGCTCGGTCCGTAAAAAAAAGGGTTAACGATACCTCGTCCCCTTTTCTAAACCACTCATAGTAGTCGGCACATACTCGCTTGGCCAATTCTATGCCCGCCACAGTGACATTAAGATAAAAGTTCATCGTTAGCCTTTATCGAATAATTCCTTCTGGTTCCAAAGCCATACCGGACAAG
>CAZMHO010000208.1:0-3461 GCA_964566085.1 uncultured Thermotogaceae bacterium
CAAAAACCCGTTTGCACTCAATCAGGCAGAATTGGAAAAGATACGGCCCGTCAACGTTTTATTCAATGGAAGATGGTTATACGATACTGATACAGCATATGGAGGAGGGTTATTGTGACAGCTTTTATTTTAATCGCTGTGGTTGGGGCTTTATCACTGGCCGCCATCAATTTTTACGGAGTTAAGAAACTGGATCCCGGCCTGCCGAAGATGGTGGATATCGCCGACGCTATTAAAGAAGGGGCGGACGCTTTTATCAGGCACGAGTACAAAGTAATCTTCACGATCGCTATCTTTATTGTCGCTTTGCTTTGGTTGTCGGTATCTTGGTATACCGGAATCGCGTTCCTGATCGGAGCCGTAATGAGCGCCAGCGCCGGTTGGGTAGGGATGAAAATCGCCGTTATCGCGAACGTTCGTGTTTCAAATGCGGCAAGATTAAGCAAGAGCTTGGGGAAGACGCTGAAAGTGGCATTCCGCGGCGGATCGGTTATGGGTCTTTTGGGGCTCTGGATCGTTTATGTTGTCTTCGGGGATTGGTTGGGGCAGACGCATATCAATCAATTGACGATTGTCACCAACTGGTTGGGCGTCAACTTTATCCCCTTCACGATGACCGTCTCGGGTTACGCCTTGGGATGTTCGATCATCGCGATGTTTGACCGCGTCGGGGGCGGTATCTTCACGAAAGCCGCCGATATGGGGGCCGACCTGGTCGGAAAAACGGAAGCGCACATTCCGGAAGACGACCCGAGAAATCCCGCCACGATCGCGGATAACGTGGGCGACAACGTCGGAGACGTCGCCGGGCTTGGCGCCGATCTGTTGGAAAGCTTTGTCGGCGCGCTGATCTCCGGGGTCGTCCTATCTTCCTACATGTACTACACTTCGATGAACTCCGCAACGCCGATCTCCGAAACCCTGGTCCAGAAACTGATTACCTATCCGGTATTGTTCGCCTCTTTCGGGATCATCTCCTGCATTCTGGGAATCCTGTTTTTATTGGTCAAGAAAGTGTCCGAACATCCCCACAAGGAATTGAACTACTCCACGTGGATGTCAGCCGGACTGAGCGTCGCGATTAACGGCGTATTCTCGTACTTCTATTTTAAAGATGAAGTGGTTCTGTCCGCCGGTTTCCGTTTCGGCTCGCTTTCGGCTTGGTACGCCGCGATCTTGGGGATCGTCAGCGGTATCGTGATCGGTTTATTCGCCGAATACTATACCAGTTACGACTACAAACCCACGCAACGAATTGGAAAATCGTCGGTGGAAGGGACGGCCTTAACCATCACCGAAGGGATGGCGCTTGGAATGAAGTCAACCTTTTTGCCGGTCTTAGTCCTTGGATTCGCGATTATCATCGCCGATTACTTTGCCGGTTTATACGGGGTAGCCTTGGCCGCGATCGGAATGCTTTCCTTCGTTTCGGCGACGGTATCCGTGGACACCTACGGCCCGATTGCGGACAATGCCGGCGGTATCAGTGAAATGGCGCAGTTAGAGCCAGAAGTACGAGCCATAACAGACGAATTGAACTCGGTTGGGAATACCACGGCTGCGATAGGAAAAGGATTTGCCATCGGTTCAGCTGCATTTGCGGCGTTGTCGCTTTTCGCCTCTTTCCTCTATTCGCAGGCTAGACCGGGCGATACGAGCGGTTATACGCTGATTCTCAATATGGTGAACACTCTAACCTTAGCCGGAATCATCGTCGGCGCCGCGCTACCGTATCTCTTTTCCGGAATCCTTATCGAAGCCGTCACGAAAGCCGCGCGGAAGATGGTGCAGGAAGTGCGCCGACAGTTTAAGGAAAACCCGGGTATCCTGACCGGCGAGGTGCGCCCCGACTATAAAACCTGTATCGAGATCTCGTCTGCCGGGGCCATCCGTGAGATGGTCTTCCCGGCGTTGTTATCCGTCCTGACGCCGATTATATCCGGTTTTTTATTGGGCCCGGAGTTTGTCGGCGGTATCCTGTTGGGCTCAACCGTGTCCGCGATTATGCTCGCCATCTATACCGCGAACGCCGGCGGGGCATGGGATAACGGGAAGAAGTACCTGGAATCCGGACACATACCGGGGGTCAAGAAACATTCGGAGGCGCACGCCGCCGCGATTATCGGAGATACGGTGGGTGACCCGCTGAAAGACACCGTCGGGCCCTCTCTCGATATCCTGATCAAGATCATGGCGGTCGTATCCCTGATTACGGTTTCGATCTTCCAAGACAACAATCTGCTCGAACTCTTTAAATAGCGCGATAGTCTACGGAAATGGAATAAAAAAAGGCATCTCAGATGCCTTTTTTTATTGGAACCGATCAGGCGAAGCCGCTACGAATAAAACCGGCGAATCCTTCGTCTATTGAAGTGATCATACTTGATATAGGAAGACTAAAGTCTAATTATGAGTATGGAATAAAATCAGAGAACTAACGTCTATATAGGAAACAGCTAAAAACAAAGGAGGGTTATTTATGAGCATCATGATTCGAAAAGCAAGAGAAGATGATTTCTACAAAACCTTTTTAGACATGCAGAGAGAGATCGATAACGTTTTCAGCGGATTCTTGGGCGGTGGAACCGGATACGCTCCGAAAGGGTGCAAGATTCCCAGTGTCGACGTCTACGAAAATGATAAAGAGTTCGTGTTCGAGTTTGAACTCCCCGGATTGAAGAAAGAAGAGATTAAAATTGCGGTCGAAGAGAACGTTCTTTCGGTAGAAAGCATCCAGAATGAGATGAAAGAAGAAAAAGACAAGAGCTATCATATTGTCGAAAGAAAAATGGGATGCTTCAAAAGGCAGTTTACCTTACCCGAAAATGCCGAACCGGAAAACATCGCGGCAAAATATGAAAACGGAGTATTGGAATTGAAGCTCCCGAAGAAAGAAAAAAGCAAACCCCGTTCTATCGAAGTAAAAGTAGAATAGCCATCTTTTCGCAGTAGAAACGCACGGCAGAAAAAAACGCGGTATCGAAAACGATGCCGCGTTTTCTCGATTTCGGGACGCTTATCGCATCTTTTGAACCAAAGCGTTATAAATGATTTCCAATCCCGGTTCGTTGTAACCCCCGCTTGGTAGAATGATATCGGCGTAATGTTTCTGCGGTTCCACGAAACTGCGATAAGCGGGCGCGACAAACCGTCGATACTGACGGATAATACTATCGATCGACCGTTGTCGCTCAATCATGTCTCTTTCGATTCTGCGAAGCAAGCGTTCGTCGTCTTGGGTTTCGACATATATGGAAAAGTCGAAGATCTTTCTCAGTTCGGGATCGTATAACACCAGAATCCCCTCGACGACCACGATAGGGCTGGGCTTTACCTCCGTAAACAACCCCGGTTCCCGTCGGTAGGTGATGAAGCTGTAGGAGGGCATCCGGATCGACCGCCCCGCTTTTAATTCGATCAAGTCTTTTTTCAGAAGTCCGAAATCGAAGGCAGTCGGCGCA
>CAZMHO010000209.1:0-2478 GCA_964566085.1 uncultured Thermotogaceae bacterium
GTTTCTTCACGTAAATCGCCCTCCTTAAAAGTTGTTTTGCCTGATTGGCTGTGAGATTATATCACAGACGTTACCGACATTCAAGTGCCCGTTGTAACCTTTTCTGAATCTGAAAGACAAAGGAAAAAGCCATTGAATATGGCTTTTTTGGGCATTTGCGGCGATCAGACGAAAAAACCCTAATAAACCCCTTGAAACCCCCCCACATCATCCTTTCACAGAGCCGGACATCAAACCCCGTATGAAGTATTTTCCCAAAAAGATATAGACAAGCAGTGTCGGGATTGCGGCTACGATTGCGCCTGCCATCTGAAGATTCCATTGAACCATCTGGCTCCCGGCAAGGTTGACGAGAGCGACGGTAATCGGCTGCTTCTTCGGGTCGCTGGTGATTGTAACGGCGAATAAAAATTCGTTCCAAATGTTGGTAAACTGCCAGATAATCGCAACGACGAAACCTGGAATGGACAAGGGAAACAAAATCAACACATAACTTTTAAACAAGCCCGCGCCGTCGATACTGGCAGCCTCCAGCATTTCGTCCGGCACTTCCATATAGTAATTCCGAAAGATCAAGGAAGTGATCGGAAGACCATAGATCACGTGCGTAATGATCAAACCCCAAATCGTCCCGTAAAGGTTGACCTTTTGGAGAAACTGTATCAAAGGGAACAAGATACTTTGATAAGGGATGAACATGCCGAATAAGACGAACATGAATAAGAGATTGACGCCAGGAAACCGAATTTTGGAGAAGATGTATCCATTGATAGAGCCGAGGATGCAAGACAGAATCGTGGCCGGAATCACCAGCAAGAAACTGTTCAGCAAATTCGGGGATAAACGTTTGATCGAATCGGTGAAACCTTCCAGAGAAGGTTGCTTCGGAAGGAGCCACATAGAGCTCATCCCGATCTCGACCAAAGGCTTGAAACTGGTCGTCAGAAGCATATAGACCGGTAGGAGAAAGAAAAAGGAAAAGATCAACAGAAGGATATAGATCCCGAGATTCTTGTACGTTTTCCGCATGTCAATCACTCTTCCGCAAGGTGGAGACAAGATAAGGGATAATGACGACGGCCACCATCAGCAGCATAATGACCGCTATCGCCGAACCTTCGGCGTAACGATTCGAACGAAAGGTTTTTTCGAACATATAGATGGACGGCATATCGGTCACGTTTTTCGGACCGCTTCCTGTCATAGAGTAGACCAGATCGAAGATTTTCAAAGAGATGTGGCCGAGGATGATCATCGCGCTCAACGTGATCGGTTTTAAAAACGGCCATTTCACTTTCCAAAATGTTTGCCACGCACTCGCGCCGTCAACCCGCGCCGCTTCGGTCATGCTTTCGGGAATCGCCCGCAACCCGGCGAGATACATCGCCATCGTATACCCGGACAACTGCCAGACCGCCGCGATGATCACCGGGACCAAAGCAAGGTTGAACGGCCCGATCGCATCGGTAACCGTAAACCACCCCCATTGCAGGCTTTTCAGCCCGATTTGCCCCAAAAGCACGTTGACGCCGGCGGGGTCGTTCGGTAGGATCCCCGGCGCGAAAAACCATCGCCAGACGGTCCCGGTTACGACAAGAGACAAAGCCATGGGGAAGAGGAAAATACTTTGGAAAATGCGGCCGCCTTTCAAATTTCTATCTAACAGAGCGGCTAAAATCAGACCGATCAGGAGGCAACCAAAAAGGAAGAATATCGTGAAAAACAGCGTGTTCCACATATCGGTCTGGAAGCGCCAGTCCGCGAAAAGACGCTCGTAATTTCGTAGACCCGAGAAAATGAACTCACCGGAAAGAAGCTTTCGAAAGCTGTTCCAATCCGAAAACGAAGCCCGTACTGTCGCGCCGATGAAACCGTAAACAAAAATGCCGATCACCGCTAAGGTCGGCGAGACAATTAAGAAACCCAACCATCTCTTCTTCCTATGCATTCGTCCCCCTTCAATCCACTTCGCCTTACCTTCGATGAGAAAAGAGAGAGGTCTCTTTCAAGACCTCTCTTCCGGCTTTCTTTTACTTTACGAGATACCCTTCTTCCTCAGCGGCTTCCAATACTGATCTGACCGCTTGACTGACGTTGACGTCAGAAACGAACCGGTTTAAGATGTCATTAAGCATTGTGGCGAAGGATTCCGGAGCCGCCGATCCGTGCGCGATGGAAGGAGAAAGCGCTTTTACGCCGAAATCGGCCATTGCCCATTGCAAATACACGTCGTACTTCGATTTGTCCGCGTCCACTCTGGCCGGAATCGACCCTTTCAGAGGATTGAACAAGTCTTGGCCCTCAACGCTACCCACCAGTTTCAACCATCTTAAGGCGTTTTCTTTATTCGGTACGCCTTTCGGAAGCCCGAAGGTGTCCGATACGATCATAAAGGCGACGTCTGTTTCCGGAACGGCGAACCACCCGAATTCTTTGCCCGGGGTCCAGCCCATTTCTTTGAAGTATCCCTCTGCCCAG
>CAZMHO010000209.1:2488-3417 GCA_964566085.1 uncultured Thermotogaceae bacterium
ATGACGTTGCAGAAAGCCTTCTTCTCGAATACGAGGCGTGAGGCGTCTTGCCAATCGCCGGCCGCGTGGTCTTTGTTAAAATAAGGCACGATCCTCTTCATAACTTCAAAGGCTTCCGTTAAAGCCACGTGATTGAAGCTTTGGTCCCCTGTCCAGAGCATATTGTACTTGTAGGGTCCGAATTGGCTCAGCATAACGTTTTCGAACAAGTGAGTGGCGGTCCATTTTCCGGTATCTCCGAGAGAGATCGCGACATACCCGGCTTTTTTGGCCTTCTCCAACAATTCGAAAAACTCTTTCCATGTTTTCGGGGCGGTCGTCATTCCGATTTCCTTGGCTATCGCCGCGTTATAGAACACGACATTCCCCCGGTGCACGTTGACCGGGATCGAATAGACCTCGCCTTCATAAGAACAGATCTTCATAATGTCTTCCGGGAACTTGTCGTACATCCCCCACTCTTTGAGGTAGTTCGTGATGGGTTCCATTTTTCCCGGAATCACGTAGGTATCGGAAAGCTCCATACCGGCGTGCACTTGGAAGGAATCCGGAGGATTTCCACCCAGCATCCGCGTCTTGAGCACCGCTTTCGCGTTGGTCCCGGCTCCACCGGCTACCGTCGCGTTAACCACTTTTACATCCGGATACAGCTGATTGTAAAGCTTGATCAGAGCCAATAAACCAGCCTCTTCTCCGCCGCCAGTCCACCAGCTGAAAATTTCGACTTGACTTCCGAATGCGACAAACGCAATCAGAATCGCGCAAACAAGCACGGTAAACTTCTTCATGTTCTTACCTCCCTTTAGGATAATCCCTGAGATCGGGTTTGATTGCAGAAGAAAGATGATTTCTATGCCTTTAGAAATGATTATATCATAAAACAGAAATGTTTCACGGACCGAAAGGAAGCGTAATCGCGCCAAATTGCG
>CAZMHO010000210.1:0-3404 GCA_964566085.1 uncultured Thermotogaceae bacterium
ATCATGGCCCGCATGACGAACGACGTAGGGGCTACGCGGATGATGCTTTCGCAAGGCGTGATAATGCTGACGGACTCCATCGTTTTGAGCTTCTTGAGCATTTATATGATGATCACCCAGATCGATTTACGCTTGACACTCATCGGAATGATTCCTCTGCCCTTTTTGTGTTTTATCGCGGTTGGTTTCGGCCGAACGATTCATCATCGCTTTATGGCTGTTCAGAACACCTTTTCGGATATCACCGACCTTGCCCAGGAATCACTCGACGGCATTCGGGTTGTAAAAAGCTACTCGATCCAACCGGAGCGGAATAGTCGTTTCGGTAAAAAATGTATGGAGTACTATACCAAATCGATGCATCTGGTCAAGGTCTGGGGGCTCTTCTTTCCGTTAATCGAACTCTTCGCCTCTTTGGGAACCGTGTTTGCGTTATTCTACGGCGGTCGACTGGTGATTGCCGGCCAAATCAGTTTAGGCCAGTTCATCGCCTTCACGCAATACCTCGGACTGCTGGTATGGCCTATGATCGCTGTCGGGTGGGTGATCAACATCATACAAAGAGGCCGCGCTTCGTACAAACGGTTGAACTGGGTTACAGAGCAAATCTCAGAAGTACAAGAACCGCCCGCTCCGGAGAAGGCGGACTTGAGCAAGCGGATTGAAATCCGAAACCTTTCGTTCTCCTACCCCGGTTCAGAAAAACAAGCGTTGAAAGATATTACCCTCACGATAGAGAAAGGGAAGACCGTGGCTTTCGTAGGGCAAACGGGAAGCGGAAAATCCTCGTTGGGCAAGTTGCTCGTGAAGATGTATTCGGTGCCGTCGGGCAAGATATTTATCGGAGGGAAGGACATCAATACCCTTTCGATGAAGGATATACGCGATCAGGTTTCCTACGTCCCGCAAGAGACATTTTTGTTCTCTACAACCATCGAACAAAACATCGCCTTCAGCCACGACGCCTACTCCATCGAAGAAGTCCAAAACTTCGCGAAATTGGCAGCCGTTCACGATAATATTGCGGATTTCCCGGAAGGCTATCGAACCCTCGTCGGCGAACGGGGCATAACGCTTTCAGGAGGCCAAAAACAGCGGGTGGCGATCGCTCGGGCGTTAATGAAACAAACGCCGGTTGTCATATTGGACGATTGCCTCTCGGCGGTCGACGTTGAAACGGAGATGCATATCTTAAGGAGTTTGGAAACCGAAATCGCCGACAGAACCACCCTCCTCGTCTCACACCGGTTGAAAGCGGTCGCTACGGCGGATCTTATCGTCGTATTCGATAATGGCCGGATAATCGAATCCGGAACACATTCCGAACTGCTGGGGAAAAAGGGAATGTACGGAACGCTGTATAGAAAACAGCTCCTCGAAGAAGAGATCGAGAGGAGGCCGACGCAATGAGCGCGTCGAATCAGCCTCTAAAAGATTTCCGAGTCGAGAAGGAAGAAGAAGGAAGAGGCATCGACCTTCAGCTCTTCAAACGGTTATGGGCTTACGTTACCCCATATCGGAAAATGTTCTATCTTTCTTTAGTGATGCTGGTAATCGGTACGCTCCTCCAATTGTGTATTCCTTATGTATCCAAAAATGCGATCGACGCCTTTATGATGAGAGAGCGCCGTTTTATCGCGTCTGCGCAGGAACTGGAAAGGTATTCGCGCATTGAAGAAGAACTATGGATCAAAGAGGATGGGAAGGGCCCGTTCTCCTTAATCCGAATAGAGGGACACTTCGTCTTAACGGACGGATCCGTTTCCATCCGTTTGAATCAACAGCAAATAAAGGAACTGCGGGCAGGAGACATCCAAGGTATCGACGCTTCCGTAACTCTCCTGCTGATATTGCTGTTATCGGTATTCCTGACGAACTATATCCAAGTCTACTTTTCCAATAAGATGGGGCAAAAGGTTATCTACGATATCCGCAGCGGACTGTATCGCCACGTTCTTAAACTCCCGTTAAGGTTTCACGACCATAATCCTTCGGGAAGGATCGTAACCCGCATTACAAACGATACCGAAAACCTCAACGAATTCTTTACTTCTGCGGTGACCAGCATTCTGAAGGATATCCTCCTATTGGTTGGGATTATTGGCTTTATGTTTTTTCTAAGCAGCCAATTGACGGGATATGCGATGATGGTCCTACCGATAATAGTCCTCGCGACGGCATTGTTCCGCTTCTTCGATCGGAAAGCTTACCGGAAGGTTCGAACCCGGTTAGCCCGCATCAACGCTTTCCTTGCCGAACACCTTTCCGGGATGTCGGTAATCCAGCTCTTCAATCGCGAGAAGACTAAATATGAAGAGTTCGAGGGCACCAATCATTCCTATTATCGCGCGACCTTGCAGCAGCTCACGGTATTCGCCGTCTTTCGTCCGACGATGGACATCCTCTTTTATATCGCTCTATGTGTGGTCATCTGGTTTGGATCGAAGGATTTCATCTCTGGGATTATGACCTTCGGAACGTTATACGCCTTCATCAACTATATCGATATGTTCTTTCAACCCTTGCGCGATATCTCCGAAAAATTCGATACCGTCCAAAACGCCCTCTCTTCCGCCGAAAAGATCTATAAATTATTCGATGAGAGCGCCGGCTGCGAGACCGATTCGACGGAGGGGGCTCTGGAGGTCGACGATGGGGAAATCGAATTCGAGCAAGTCACTTTTGGATATAGCGAGGGCGTCGAAATCCTCAAAGACATATCCTTTTCCATCCGGCCGGGAGAGAGAATCGCGATCGTAGGAGAGACAGGGGCCGGGAAAACCTCCCTGATCGGGATCCTGACGGCTTTGTATCCGATTCAAAAAGGAAGGATACTTCTCGACGGCCTATCCATCGACGCTTACAATATCCACGCGTTACGCAAGCGGATAGCGGTTGTGCTACAAGACGTCTTTATTTTCTCAGGGGACGTCATTGATAACGTTCGCCTCTTCGATGAAGAGATCACCCGCGAAGCGGTAATCGACGCGGCCAAGTATGTTAACGTCGACCATCTGATCCAGCGTTTTGAAAAGGGTTACGATACCTTGCTAAACGAGAGGGCGTCCACACTTTCTGCGGGAGAAAGGCAGCTGATCGCGCTTGCCCGGGCGATTGTAAGAGATCCGAAAATCCTAATTTTGGATGAAGCAACCGCCAACATTGATCCCGCGACCGAAGCGTATATACAGGACGCGATGGAAAAAGTAACGAAAGGGCGAACGGTCATCATTATCGCGCACCGCCTTTCTACAATTAGAAATGCGGATAGGATACTCGTATTTCATAAAGGTCGAATCGTCGAAATCGGAACCCATAGCGAATTGTTCAACAAAAATGGGCTCTATACCCAGCTATACCGGCTGCAGTATGAGCTTAACGGGCAATAGAAGGAGGTCCGGTTC
>CAZMHO010000211.1:0-3372 GCA_964566085.1 uncultured Thermotogaceae bacterium
TTCGGGTCATCGGGGAAATGGTACGAGCAAATCGACAGTTTCGGTCCGAAAATCCTGAGCGTTTCCTTCGCGCCTTCAAGCATCAACCGCTCAGCGCCTTCTATGTCTGCTTTGATAAAATCGACTTTTTGGATCTGATTTTGACGCACGTATTCGTCCATCGTGATGATGTCGATGTCGGCCATCGGATCAGCCGCCGTCTGCCTTTCCGGCATAATCGTCGAAACCATGAAATTATCGGTTATTCGCACTTTGCCGCACGCGTTAGACAAAGCCATCTGAACGGTCTGGAACTGTTCGGGGTAGAGGGCTTGCGTTCTTCTTAAGAAAGCCAGCGTTTTCGAGACCGGTTCGAACGCGTAGACCGTGCATCCCTTTCCGGCCGCTACGGCGGAAAATAACCCCAAATTCGCACCGCAGTCAAACACGACATCCCGCCTTTCCAGGCGGACTTCCCCCAGTTCGCACGGGCCTTCCGTGTGCGAAAGGATCACGTTAAAAGCGGCCGGAAACAAGATATCTAAGGATCCGTGAATCATTCCGATCTTGCTATAGTCGTCCTTGAAAAAGTTCGGACATCGAAACTCGGGAAATTCCACGATTTCCTTTTCTATATCAATATGGTATTGGCTAAAGAGTCGAGCCGCCCGTTTTTCCTGACGCCGATTCAGGTAAGCGGCCGAACGGCTGCCGAAGAGGTAGAGGAACAGATCGGCGTTATCCCAGAAATCGCCTTTCACGATACGTTTCACATTACGCCACGCGTTTCGGGCGTGGGATCCGGTGATTCGTAAACGTACTCTTAACCATAATTTTTTGATACTCACCAAATACCTCCTTTAATAACATGGGTAAAGAGATCCCAGTATCGCTCGGCGATTTTTTTATAATGATAGGCTTCGAAAACGGCTTTTCGGTTCCTTTCCAATTCTTCTTCATCCGGAGGATTTTTGAGTATCCGCATCATTGCTTCCGAGAGCGCGAGAGGGCTATCGGCCGGTTCGTAATACCTTGCCAAACCTTTCGTCGTTTCTTTCAAAGCTGTTTCGACGGAGGATAAGACGGGCACCTTCATTCCCATCGCTTCAATCGGAGTCATCCCGAATCCTTCGTATCGGGAAGGGTTTACGTACAAAGCGCAGTTTCTAAGAAGGTGGATTAAGTTCGAATCCTCAATTCTCCCCGTGAAAAGGACCTTATCCCCTAGTTGATTCTCTTTCACGTACTGTGTCAGTTCGTTTTCTTCCTCATACATTCTACCGACAAAAACAAGCCGATGCGGAATCCGATGCGCGATTGAATGGAAGGTTTTCAGCAAGGTCATCGTGTTCTTTTGGGGGTAGGCGATATTGACCGTCATCATAAACGGAGCCGGGACTTCCAACGTATGAACCGAGGCGTCACCCTCTCTCAGAAAGTCGATCGGGTTGTGTATCGTGACCACCTTTTCTTTTCTCCGCGGATAGTATTTACAAATCTCTCCCGCGTCATAACTGGAGATGGCGATGATGCGATCACGTAAACGAAAGGCGGTATCATATAAGAGATGCCCTTTGATGTGCTCGACCAGTGTAAACCGCTCCGGAAAAGACCGAAACTGCGTATCGTGAGGTAAAATAATCGTCGGGATGCGAAACCGCTTAAAATTCGCATTCGGTTTCGGAAAAAAAACGAGTTGTAGTCGGTTTTCTTCAATATATCTCGCAAAAGACACGCTGTGAATCCATATATCTTGTACCGCTTTTCTGATGTGCGCGCGTTTCGCGATAAAATAATACGCATTCGGCAATTGCTGCCGGAGCATTAACTCAGAATAGTCGTAAGCGAAAACATATAATTCCCGTTCGTGACCCAATTCGCGAAAACCTTTCAATAAATTGAAGATAACCTGGTCTTTTCCTCCGTCGAAAAACGTGTACAAGCAAGTTAAATCAATCCCAATGTGCATTTTCGCTCCTTAAAAGTGGCTGCTATTCCTTGAGCGGCGCGATTTTTGGGGGGATTTATCCATCCCGTTATACAAAAATGCCGATCCATAATTCCGTTTCATGTTGTCGTTTGCGCGATTAAGATATCTCTAAGTTTTCTGGCCAAACAGGCCACCGCTAAAACTACTTGTCGGCGACCGTCACTTTTTTCAAATTGGCGTTCGTTTCATAGGCGCTTTTCCAGGTAGCGCCCGCGTCCGTTGTTTTCAGTATCTTCCCGAAAGCGGGATAACCCGCGGAACAGCCCACAATCAACGCGGAATGGGGACTTGCGGCGGCAATGCCGACTAAAAAAGAGTTCGAAGTGCCGGCGGAAGGCTGTTCTTCCCAGCTGATACCGCTATCTTTCGTTCGGATAATGCTGTCAAAATCGCATGCTGCCCAATAATCGTTTTTATCCAACATCACCAAATCATTAAAGTCACGGGAAGACAACGGGCCGCCGGTAACCCACTGGATACCGCCGTTTGCGGTTACGGCATAGTGGCCTTGCCCGCCGAAAATCACGATATGCTCGGTGTCAACGGCTTTCACACCGATCCAACCCACCTCGAGGTAATGATTCGGAAGCGTAACTTCTTCCCAGGTGACACCGCCATCCAACGTCCGCACGACCACACCGTTTCGCCCGATCGGTTGATTTCCGACAGCATAGACGACCGAATGATCGATGGCGCAAATCCCCTGCAACAAGTATTCTTGAACGGTTTCGCTTTGTTCGAAAACGGTCCAGGTATTCCCCTGGTCTGTTGAGCGCAGGATAAGCCCTCGATCACCGCTTATCCAAATATCACCGTCGATGATAGAGATCGAAGAGAGAGCCCTATCCGGTTCGATTTCGAGAACTTCAGCGACGTTCCAAGTCATTCCCCCGTCGAACGTCTTTAAAACCCTCCGAGCGTTACCGATCGCCCAAACGGTTTGCTTATCCAAAGCCACGACGTTATTCAGCGATATTCCGTCGGGTAAGACATCCATTCCCTGCTTAATCCACGTTACACCCGAATCGGGCGAATACAGCAACATCGCTTTTCCGGTCTCATCTGTGTCCCCGACGACCCAGGCGACGAAAGATTCAACGATCGGAACGAGATAAACACAACCCGAAGTGACGAGAATAAAAGAAACCGCTAACAGCATCAACCAAAAAACCGTAAGCCTTTTCATCGCTTGCCTCCTCCTTAAAATGCCCTTCTTGGTTATCTCACCCTGATACAACTGCAATTGCCAGGGCGCGTGTGGTTTACCGATTTCGCTTACCCCCCAGCTAAGGCCCTGAATGGTATTCTCTCCTGCGAATGGCTCTATTACAATTTCATCGGTTCGGGCAAACCCTAACGAAAGGGTTATCGCGAAGCGGTCGCCAAAACATCAAACGAGGAAT
>CAZMHO010000212.1:0-3337 GCA_964566085.1 uncultured Thermotogaceae bacterium
CCCCATGCCCAACTAAAGTTGGGCGCTCCTAATTAGCTTTGAGCCCTTCTTCGTGACCCTCCGTGCCCTTCGTGGACGAAATCTTTTAGGTTCGCTCCGACAAATGAGCCCAACACGAGCCGACGCCCCGGTTTAGGCGATGCCTTGTCTTTTGGAGCGCCGAACTTCAGTTCGGCTTACTTGCTTTACCCAAACTGACTCTGCCATGCCTGGGGCAACATCGAGATACACACGTTCGCTTGAATCGTTTTGTTTAAGCCGAATGCCGTCGTCACCGATAAGGCCCCATGCCCAACTAAAGTTGGGCGCTCCTAATTAGCTTTGAGCCCTTCTTCGTGTCCCTTCGTGCCCTTCGTGGATGTCTAAAAATACGAAGCGGGTTCCGGGCAAGCCTTTACACTTCTTAACATTCCTACACATCCAGCAGAAAGCCGAGGGGTATAGTTCGAGCGATTAGAGGTGAATTCATGCGTTTCAGAATGTTTCGAGATCGGTTTCAAACCCTTTGTATACAAACGGCCGCGTTTACGGGAATCTTTGCCCTGACTCTCCTATCCTTTTTTATCATCAGAGAATCGTACCCCGCGATAAAAACAATCGGATGGGAAATGCTCGTCTCCCCTCATTGGTATCCGACCTATCGCGAACCGGAATATGGTTTGCTGGTTATGCTCATCAATTCGCTGATCGTAACGGCGGCGACCTCCATCCTTGTTATACCACTCGGATACGGCTTAGCCTTCTTTCTATACGAATACGCCTGGCCCTTCGAAAAAAAACTGATCAAGACAGCGATCGATCTGCTTTCTGGAGTCCCTTCCGTTATCATCGGCTCTTTTCTGTTAATGACGGTCTCTCCACAGTTTCTGAAGGTCGGTATCTACTCTCGGGAAAACCTGCTTCTGACGATTTTCGGCTTGACGCTCCTTTCACTACCGTTTACCGCTTCTTTAATCTACGACGCTTTATCCGGTATCCGTTCTTGCATAAGAGAAAGCGCATTGGCTTTGGGAGCCACGCGGTTTACGGCCGTATTTAAAGTGGTTTCGAAAACGGCAAAGTCCGGTCTCATGAACGCCGTTATCCTTACGATCAACCGGGTTATCGGTGAAACGATGGTCGTTCTGATGGTCTCAGGAGGCGCGGCAATCATTCCTAAACGCTTGTTTGACCCGTTAAGACCATTGACCGCGGTCATCGCCAGCGAGATGGGCGAGGTTGAAGTTGGGTCGATTCACTATTCGTCACTCTTTTTCGCGGGATTGATCCTATTCGTTCTCTCCTTTTCTCTTACGGTCTTATCTCAAAAGATAATCGGACCGAAGAACCAAAGGCTGAAGGAGAGATCGGGTTTATGAGGAGGGACCGCTTCATCCAAGTGATCCTCAGGATCTTAGCTTACGGGGTCTTTATGGCGATTTTTTCGATTTTCGGCGTTATCATCTTCGAAGGGGCGAAATCATTCTCTATCTCGTTCTTTACGCAGTTTCCCCGATCCGGGATGACGAGCGGAGGAATCTTCCCCGCGATCCTGGGGAGTTTGGAAGTGTTGGGACTGAGCCTCGTAATCGCCTTCCCCTTAGGTTTATTGACCGGTATCTATCTCGCAGAATACGGGAATCGGGGAGTGGCGATTCGCCTCATCGGCATGGCGATTACTGCGTTATCCGGGATTCCATCGGTCGTTTACGGGTTGTTCGGATTCTCTTTGTTTTGCATCTTCCTTGGATTCCGCACTTCGCTGCTGGCGGGGAGCCTCACCCTTTCTTTGATGGCCCTTCCCGTAATCGCCTGTACGGTAAAAGAATCCTTAAAAGCGGTACCCGACGATATCCGCGAGTCTGCTTTCGCGCTTGGAGCCCGAAAAACAGAAGTGATCTTTCGGGTTCTGCTGCCCTACTCGCGTTCTCGGATCATCACCGCAACGCTTCTGGGTTGCGGTCGAATAATCGGGGAAACCGCTCCGATTCTTCTGACGGGCGCCGTCTTCTTCGCCACCAACTTGCCGCGATCAGTCCTGGACCCCGTCATGACCTTGCCTTCGCATATCTATTACATAACCGCTGCTTACGGAGAAAGCGCCCAGTGGATGGCTAAAGGAAGCTCCGCCTTTTTATTGATACTCGTTTTGTTTATCTATTCTATCGCATTCAGATTGACGAGTCGGCCGGAAGGGAGAAGAAAATCTGATGAAAAAAACTGCGCAAAGTAACACGCCGGACGCGATCATTCGGCTGGAGTCCTTCTCCGCCTTTTACGGAAAGAAAGTGGGCGTTCAGTCGGTCACCTTTCCGATACGAAAGCATAAGATAACTGCCATTATCGGGCCTTCCGGCTGCGGAAAGTCCACCCTTTTACGGAACTTAAATCGTATGAACGACGGTATCGTGAACTATACGACAACCGGAGATATCTTCTTTGAAGAAAAAAACATCTTCGATCGAGATACGGATTTGATGGTGTTGCGAAAAAAAATCGGAATGGTTTTCCAAAGGCCGACACCCTTCCCGATGTCGGTCTTTGACAATGTGGCCTTTGGGGTTCGATTACACCATCGTTATTCCAAGGAGACGTGCTCCCGCATCGTTGAAGAGTCCTTGAAAAAGGCCTCCCTATGGAATGAAGTGAAGGACGAGCTGTATAAACCCGCCGAATCCTTCTCCGGAGGCCAACAGCAACGACTATGCATCGCGCGGGCTTTAGCCGTAGCGCCGGAGGTTATCCTGTTGGATGAGCCGACCTCCGCGCTGGACCCTATCGCGACGAAGAATATCGAGGTTTTATTGGAGGCGCTTGAAGAGAGTTATACGATCGTGATCGTCACGCACAATTTATCGCAAGCAGTCCGGATTTCCGACGATATGGCGTTCATGTACCGCGGAGAACTGGTAGAATATGGAGAGACGTCAGAAATCGTGAAGCGGCCAAAGAATCCGCTAACAGAAGAATACTTAAGCGGTAAAATCAGCTGACGCAGGAGGAAAGATGGACGGAATACACTTTGAAAAAGAACTGATGTTGCTGCGTTCGGACATTTCAAGGCTATTGGCTTTAGTCCTCGAATCTTTCGAAATGTCCGTTCGTTCTTGCGAAGACGCTGATGTAAAATTGGCGGAGGCGGTGATCGCGCTGGACGATCAGATAGATGAAATCAACCGAAAAGTCGAGGAATCCGTTTACCGGATCGTCGCACGCTACCACCCAATGGGAAAGGAACTGCGCTATGTCATTACGATGATCAAATTTTCTAATAATCTCGAACGGATCGGCGACCTATCGGTCAATATTGCCGAAAAAGAGTTGTTGCTGCGGAAAAAACAAATTAGCTATAAACCTC
>CAZMHO010000213.1:0-3239 GCA_964566085.1 uncultured Thermotogaceae bacterium
TAATCGGTGATCTAAAAAATACGGATACGGTAATGAACCAGGCATTTTGGATAGGAGTTTTTCCGGGATTAACAAACCTAATGATTAGTTATATTATCGAGCAAATAAAGGGGTTTGTAAGAAAGTGAGAATATTGGTTACGGGTGCCACCGGATTTGTAGGGGCGAATTTAGTCCATGCCTTGGTAGAAGAAGCAAGTAATAAAGTATTTATCACCGTCAGACCTACTTCTATTTTATGGAGAGTAGAAGATATTCAGGAGAAGTTGCAAGACTTTTATCCAGTCGACTTATCCGATAGAAAGCAGGTATTCAATCTAATCGAACATGTGAAACCAGATGTAATATATCACCTTGCGACTTACGGTGGTTTCAAGAAAGAGCTTGATATTGATAATACAATAAAAACGAATCTTTTCGCTACGATTCACTTATTGGATGCTGCGGTTCAGTTAAATGTAAAGCATTTTGTGAACACTGGGTCGTCGTCGGAGTATGGTATGAAAGACCATCCGATGAAAGAAGACAGTGTTTGCTGTCCGTCGAATTTGTACGGAGTTACGAAGCTGGCGGCAACGAATTATTGCTCGATGATCGGAAAGAGGCGTCTCTATAAGGTATGTACTCTTAGGCTATTTTCTCCATATGGCAAATTTGAAGACTCCACTAGATTATACCCGACGATAGTCAACGCTTTATTAGCTGGGAAACGGCCTCAGTTATCCAATCCTAAAAATGTGAGGGATTTTATCGAAGTGAGTCAGGTCGTATCTATTTTCAAAAAGGTAATTAATTGTGAGTACGACCCAGGCGATATTATAAATGTTGGATCAGGTAGCCAGCAAACCGTTGAAGAGTTTTACAAAAAGATCGCCGACAGCATGAATTCGAAAATCGAACCCTTATGGTACGCTGCACCGACGCAAACGCTTGAGCCAAACATGTGGGAAGCGGATATTCGTAAATTACAAAAACTACATTTGATAGGATAAACCCAGATAGGGCTATCGCTTGATAGAAGCTGCTCTTCTTAAATGGTTACGTTTGTAGTGTTCTAGGAAGAAAAAAATAGGAACTGATATTTGCTACGGTTTTGTATTGTGATAAATGATAAACTCTCCTGGGTTTATAACACGGACTCCATGCAAAAGAAGAGATAAGAAACAAGCCTTACGTTTAAAAATAAAAAAATTTATGCGATGCGAGGAAAAATTATGAAGTTATCGGACTTTATTGTTAGTTTTTTTGTAGAAAAAGGGATTAAGTACATATTTGGGTATGTCGGCGGGGCTATCACTCATTTAGTAGATTCAATTGATAAAAACAAAAATTTAATCTATATACAAACCTATCATGAACAGACCGCTGCGATAGCAGCCGAAGGCTATTCGCGGGAGACCGGTATTTTGGGTATTGCGATCGCTACGAGCGGGCCAGGAGCAACGAATCTAATAACAGGAATTGCTGATGCTTACTTTGACTCCATACCTGTAATCTATATTACAGGTCAAGTGAATACTTATGAATTTAAGTATGAAAAACCGATAAGGCAGCAAGGGTTCCAGGAATTGGATGTAATCAGTTTAGTAAAGTCAATAACTAAATATGCAAAATTAATAGATAACCCAGAGGATATTCGATATGAATTAGAAAAAGCATTTGATATCGCAAAATCTGAAAGGCCCGGGCCAGTTTTACTTGATATACCCATGAATGTACAGAGTGCCGAAATTGATGTTGATAAATTAAAAAAATATGAAAAAAATGATAATGATAAAAGAATAAGCCGCATGAATGAAGAAGCAGAAATTTGCATAACGAACTCAAAAAGGCCCATCATACTGATTGGCGGTGCAGTCAAGAATTTGAAGGAAAAACTGAAACAAGAGTTCGAAGGTTTTTTGTTTAATACTCGAATGCCAGTAGTATGCAGTTTAATGGGAAAAGGTGCATTCCAAGAAGACAAAGTAAATTTTATGGGCATGATTGGAAGTTATGGGAATAGATGCGCAAATATGAGCTTAGCTAATTCGGATTTATTAATAGCTATAGGCTCCAGATTGGATACGAGGCAAACTGGAGCAAATTTGGAATTATTTATGAATACCGGGAAGATAATACATATAGATATTGATGAAAACGAACTTGAATATCATAGAATTAAGAATAAAATAAATCTTAAGTTAGATGTAAATGCATTTGTTGAAGAATTTTTAAGAGTTACCGAAAATATTACAATTAGCTCGAGTTGGTTAGTCTATTTAAGCAAGTTAAAAGAAAATTATCATCAGGATCAAGAGGTAAAGAGTTTTGTTCAAAACAAATCGCCATATAAGTTAGTTCAAAAATTGAATGAAATTTCAAAAGAAAATGACTATTTCGTAGCAGATATTGGTCAAAATCAGATGTGGAGCGCTCAAACCTTAAAAATAAAGAAGAGTCAAAATTTTTTTACAAGTGGTGGGTTAGCGCCTATGGGATACTCTATACCGTTTGCTATCGGATTATCTTTTGGAGATAAAAACAAGAGAATTTTTTCGATAATGGGCGATGGCGGATTTCACATATCAACCCAAGGCTTGATGGTCATTTCACGATATAATTTGCCTATAAAAATTATTGTCATTAATAATAAATCACTTGGAATGATAACCCAATTTCAAAGTTTATATTTTCACAGCAATATGGTAGGAACGACTGAAAAGGGGGGATATTTCGTTCCCGATATTGAAGCAATCGCAAAAGCTTATTCCTTGAAGTACTACAAATTAAGAGAGGAAGACCTTTCAAATTTCGAAATTTTCGGTGAGATATTTGGAGATAATAGAACATGTGTTGTAGAATATTTAACAGACGGACTAACAATGGTATCCCCAAAGTTAGAATACGATAGCCCGATTTATAATCCAACACCAAAATTAGGAGAAAAAGAGTTAACTGAAGCGTTGAAATTGAGTAAATTGGAGATTTAGTTTTACGAAATAAATCATTTATCAGTAATCAAACCTACCAAAGAGTGAAGCCCGTTTTATCAAGTTTTGATGCAGCGGAATTCATTAATTCGAAACTAATAAACTGAATAGTTGATTGGTAAGTAGGGCTTACTGAAACCCTCACGAAACCCTCATAAAATCAAGAAAAAGGAGAGAAAAGAAAAGGAAAAAGTGCAAAGAAAATGAAGGAACCCCCTCAAAAACCATGCACTTGAGCAAAAGTAAGCGTCATCAGGGCCTGGCGATA
>CAZMHO010000214.1:0-3194 GCA_964566085.1 uncultured Thermotogaceae bacterium
GATTCACGGCTATTTATTCGGTGGGCTTTATGATTTTGCAGGGCAAATCCGAACGCTCAATATAGCGAGACGCGGCTTTCAATTCGCCGTGGCGAGGTTCTTGCCCGAAACGCTGAAAAGGATCGAAGCGATGGCTGAAAGTGCTTTTAATGAAATTGCGGAAAAATATGTGGAGATGAATGGTGCGCACCCTTTTATGGAGGGCAATGGCAGAAGCGCTCGAAACCATTGCCGTCACACTCGACGAGCACATTTGGGAACGTTATCGGACAGAGGTTGTTCCCGCGTTAATAGCCGCCGACGCTGAGCGCCTGGAAGGTCTGAGGAATTCGGGATATGGTTTTGCGGATGGTATCCCCGGCGAAGGCCTAGAGAAGCCATGCCTATTCGTCGCGGGCAGACAGGATGATTCGACGGGATATCGGGAACTCTATGATATTCTCGAATGCTATCCGCACGCGACCTTCGCCGTTTTGGACGGCGCGGGGCACAACCTGCAAATCGAAAAGGATCAGGTCTTTAGTGTATTAGTCCAAGAATGGTTAGACCGTGTACTCGAAACGTAACGGCGATCTATTTTTCCCGTTGCTCGACAACGGAAAAGAACGGACTTCTTTGGTCCGTTTATCGTGTTATACCCATTTTTCTAACGTCGCAGAAACCTTATTCTGTTTCCTTCGGCGTTTGCGAAAACAGAAACACCGGTGTAGACAGGTAGAGCCTCTTTTGACTCGCGCTCTGCGTCGCGCGGGTTTCGAACAGCAATTCGATGAACGCGCCGACATTTTCGTTTCCGTATTCCGGGATTTCCGCCGAGATTTGGTTTTCCTGTATAAATAACGGGAGAGCTACCCATTTCGACCTGCGAAAATCCATACCCGCCGCGTGGGTCGTCCAGAGGTAAGCGGCAAGCAGTGAATAATCCTGTTGCGTTGTCCAGTCGATCCCAATTCGCCGATCTCCCACGCTCCATTCGTATTCTGGTAACTGCGTTCCGTGACTCACGTGATCGATCATCGCCTGAATCGCAAGAACCGGCCGGAAAAGTTCCACTCCGTGGCCTTTATTCGGAATGTATAACATTTGTTTGTACCCTAAAAGCTCCGGAAAATAGTTTTGCCAACTGAACAGATGCCAGTAGGCATCATTCGTACCGACAACGCAAATTTTTGGAATCGCTAAGGCATGTATATATTGATACGGGTCAACCAGTTTTAGTAATTCTTTGCCGATTTCTTCGGTAATCTTAGAGGGAAAGTCTTTTTCGGTATAAGCCACGATTTCCTTACTGTAAACGCCATACCACTCTCTTTGCATGCGTAATTGTTCAGGAAAATTCAAAAAATCAAAGGAGATTGGGATAATCCCTTTTACTCGATTATCGCTAGCGGCCGTTAAATAAGTCGTCCATCCTCTTTTGGAAGCTCCCGACAGTACGAATTTCTTGATTTCGAAAGTTTGCTCGATCCAATCCATAACCTTTCTCACGGATCGAACCATCGGCACCAAAAGCGGAATGCCCGGGTCATTGGTTAGAAAAAAACGCGCGAAGGTCTCGGAAATCAGCCGGTCTTCTTTCAACCCGCCTAACAACGGTTGGTTAGGCACATCGAACAAGATTACGAATAACGAACTGCTTTCCTTGAGAAGCGTGGCAATGGCTTGAATGACGTCTTTCTCGTATTGATAATCTCCGGTAATCAGTATAAAAGCGGTGTCCATAGATGGCGAAAGCGCTTCATTGTAAGCGAGTAAAACCGTATGTGCCCAATCTTCGCCCAACCATTGCTGCGTTTTTAATCGCAACGTTTTCAAGACGATTCCGGAGGTTTCGCCTGGATCGACACTCAGAGGGTTAAGCTCAGAAATGATTTCCGGTTGCCTCGTAGGCAACTCTTCTTTGAAGATATCGGAAAGAGTAACGCACCAGAGAGTGGCGTAAAGAAATAGGGTAAAAATAATCGTAGAGATGAACTTTTTTTGCATAACGATCGTACAGACCTTCCTTTGCATCATTCAATCCCTCCTCCATTATCTATAAGCGCCGAAAACGGTAACGACCATCGGATTTAGCGATCGCGTAATTTTAACACAAATCCGATGATCTGTCCCCGCTAATGAGCGCGTCTATGCGGCGCACTCAATAAGGTCTCGATGAAGCACTCGCGAAACCGGCATAAAATCGAGAAAAAGAGTACAAAAGATGGAAAAAAAGCGCAAGAAAAACGGAGGATACCCCCTCAAAAACCGTGCCGTTGAGCGAGAGAAGATTCAGCCATGCCTTGGTTCTTTTTCCAGTACCGGGACTGGCTCATTAAGCCCTACCTAACCGCATATGATGCGTTACTATTCTACGATAAACTATCGAGCGAAAAAGTGTTCATAATCACAGAAAGTAGGCCGATATAGTGTGATATATCCCGTAAAATCCGCCGATAAAGTGTATGCAGATGGTATGATATCTTATGTGATCGTTGTTTAAAGGTGGTTTTAATACGCAAAGACGGGCAATGGCTATTTGAAAAAAATGGAAGGATAAAAAAGAAAGGAAGCTATTGATCATAAGAGGCGCAAGGCAGGCAGGTCGGAAAAACATGGCTAATGAAAGAGTTTGCCCGCCAAATTTTCGAAAAGGTCGCCTATATAAATTTCTACAACAACCCCACAGTACGAGGTACCAATAAGGAAACACATAGTTGGTTGTTAACTCATCGCCGAATTGATGATTCATTATGAATCATCAACCATGAGACATTCTTTATGTAATGCTTTCTCATATGAACTGTCTCACTTTTGAGCGTATATCGCGCTCGCTTCCTATTACGGTCGCGCCTGTTGCGTCATACCAAGCGGTTTTTGCGCCCCACGACCCGACAAACGGATCGATACCGTGGAATAGGTATGCTGCGGGAAGAGTACCTTTTGTATGCTGCTACAGATACGGATGGGTTTTTCGGGGCTTCGGGCTGCGCCACAAGAATGGTATAATTCTTTCGGGTGGTGATTGCACGTGACGAATGATTCCGCGGTTAAAAAACGGATTCCGTACGGAATAGGCGATTTTGAGCTGATCAGAAGAGAAAACTATTATTATGTAGACAAAACCAGATTCATCCAAGACCTCGAAGCGCATCGATACCCCTTCTTTATCCGCCCGCGCCGGTTTGGGAAATCCCTGCTGGTTTCGATGCTTC
>CAZMHO010000215.1:0-3149 GCA_964566085.1 uncultured Thermotogaceae bacterium
TGGCTTTCCGGATGCGAATGAACGTTTTCGAGCAGCTCTATCCGATAGATATATTCACCTTGGCAACAGGAACCCGCCACATCGCTACTGATCAAGATCGCTGACAGGTTCTTCCATACGAATCGCGCCCGCAGGACAAACACGCTCGCATAACCCGCAGCTGATGCACCGTTCCGACCTCGCTAAAATAGGATATGGCGTTTTTGGATCGGCTTTATTGTTTTGTACCAAATCGATACAACCGAAGGGACAATCGCTTTCGCATGCCGTACAGGCGACGCAAAGCGTGTCATCGAATCGCGGATGCTTCCATTTTTCTCGCGGGATCCGTATACAGGCATTTCCATTCGAATCCTCGATAGCCTCCACCGGGCATAATCTTCCGCATACACCGCAATCGACGCATATATCGGCGTTTATCCGGTGTCGTTTTTTCACATCTCCCGAAATCGCGGAAACAGGACAGCTACGGGCGCAAAGTGTGCATCCGTTACATCGTTCTAAAATCTTATAACTCATGGTGTTCACCCGATACTTCGACGTGCGAAAATTCTTCGAGTCCTAAATTTGAGATGGTTTCTTTCAATGGTATGCCGTGTTCGTCCCATCCTAAAACCCGCCAATACGCGCGCACCATTTCGTCGATCGGCACTTTAGCGCGCTTGTTGGCTCCGGCGCTTAGCGGTGGGATTCCAGATGCGCGGGGAGACTGGATCAGCGTCACCGGCTCGATCCCTTGCCGAAGGTTAAAAAGCTGCCGCAGGGTTTGTATACGCCTGCCGACAGTCATGTATTCTTCAGGGGTATATCCAAGTCCGGTCGCAGCTTCCAGGTAAGCAAACACGTTGATATACGAGATACCGAGAAGCGCGCCGAATAGGCAAAAACCACCCGAATCGATGACCATTTTGTAATCGCTGCAAGCGGCGAGTTTTTTCGTATTTGTTTCGCTTGGGATGAACATTTCTTGCTTTAATTCTTTCTTTTCGATTTTTGGCAACGAAGCGATAACGCTCCATAGCTGGTAGGAACCATAGTACTGAAAAGAACCGATAGTGTGTCTTCCGGGAGTCGGTTCCGCACTGTAATGAACGGCGTACCCGGGATCATGCCTTCCATCGTGGGCGGGTAATTCCTGTCCACCGGCATGAATCGCCGCTGCCTGCGCTTTTCTTCCGATCCTTTTTACCGCTGCTTTAACCCCGTCAGCCAAAAGCTCTCCGATTCCTTCGCGGTGGATCATTTTATCGCATAGGGCGATGATGGCTTTCGAATTCCCCCATTTTAAGTCAATGCCGTCGAGGTTTTCGTTTGAAAGCGTCCCGTTTTCGTAGCATTCCATCGCAAAGGCAATAACCCCGGCAGCGGATATCGTATCCATTCCGGCGCGGTTCAATGTTTCATTGACAATAAAAATCGAATCCAGGTCGTCGTTTAGGAGTAAAGCGCCAAAACTGTTGACGGTTTCGTACTCCGGTTTATGCGTCTGATATGTTTTGTTATCATCTTCGTAGGAGCAAATGCCGCCGCACCCCATCGGACAGGCATAGCAATGATATTTCCGGTTTTCTTTCCGGGCTAATTTTTCGGGAGAAAGTTTCATCGAGCGGACACTTCCGAAATCTTTCACGCTCCCCGCCCAGTTTTTGACCGGAGCGTCTCCGTTTTCAAGCGACAGATTCGTGGAACCAGAGGTTCCCCATTTCTTCATAACGGAAGCGGTCATCATACCGTCCATAAGCGCGTTGTTTTTTGATTTCGCGTCGATTTTTCCGAACAAACTCAGGGTAAAATCGGGGAAAGCGTAATACTTCTGCATTTTCATCGTTTTGCATAAATGATAGGCATTCTCTTTTACTATATCCGGAAATTTTACTGGAATGGGCTTTGAGCCGGAAAGAACAACTGCTTTCAGCAGTTTGGAACCCATGACGGCTCCCACGCCTGATCGCGCGGCGATACGGCCTTTGTCGTGGCAGATACCCGAAATAAGCGAAAGCTTTTCACCGGCCTCTCCGATACAAGCCACCGAGGGTTTTCTACGCACCGTATGCCGCGCGATCAAAATCTCCTCTGTTTCGACAGCATCGATTCCCCACAAATCGTCGGCGGACTCGAATCGAACGCTTCCGTCCTGTATCCACAAATAAATCGGGTGCGGTGATCGGCCTTTGAAAAAAATCGCGTCAAAACCGCATCGTTTAATCGCCGGGGAAAAATCCCCGCCGCAATTCGCGTCTCCCCAGGTTCCGGTCAACGGAGACTTACACGCGACAAGCCATCTTCCAGAAAACGGCGCTCCGGTTCCTGTTGCGATCCCGCTGACGAATCCAAGGATATTATCCGGACCCAGCGGATCGCACGACGGCGGAATTTCTTTTGTAAGGTAGTAAGCGGCTAATCCGATACCGGAAAGATACTTCCGGTAAACAGCCAGAGGTAACGCTTCGCTGCTGGAATGCTGCGTAGAAAGATCAACAACCAGGATTTTCCCGATAAAACCCATCAATAAAACCTTCTTTAAAAAAAAGATATCGAGTCATTTTACCATAAGCAGCCCGTGAGCAAATAGGCCACTCTAATAGCGGTTAAAAAAAACCGAGTTTTGTACGAAAGAAAAGCTTCTTCTATCTCCGCAACCAGGTTGGTCGGGACTGCTAATGAAGGATGGCCAGGTAATAGTTTCCTTGTTGGAAGATCGCAAAGCTTGAGGATCGAGTTAAGAAAGCTAAAGGGGTCGGTAGTCGGATAATAGGCATCCAACATTCCCCTATAAACGAGATCGCCGGTAAACAGATACCCTCTGTCTTTTTCGTAAAGGCAGATGTGACCCGGCAAATGTCCGGGCGTAGGGAGGACTTTCAAGACACGCGCTCCGAGATGAATGTCGTCGCCATCTTTTCGCAGGTGATGTGGTTTTCGCGTTCCCTCCGTGTTAATTCCGGAAATCGGGTTTCCAATTCTTGAGAAGTAATAAACGTGATCTCGTCGGGTAATGCGGGTGTCTGTTCCAAAGGGGGATATTCATCATTGATAAAGCGGTCGGACAAATCATCGCCTGATGCAACCAGCCGTTCTCCGAAGGAACGCATATCTGCGTGATGCCGGACGTCCATACCGGCGCGGGATGCGTGATCGGTTTGACGATG
>CAZMHO010000216.1:0-3145 GCA_964566085.1 uncultured Thermotogaceae bacterium
AATGATTCCGCGGTTAAAAAACGGATTCCGTACGGAGTATCCGTTTATCGTGTTATACCCATTTTTCGCTTGATTCTTTACCCAGTACCGAGGGATTTATTCATTAAACCCTCAATTGCCGAACGACCGTTATCACCGAAAACCGTTGAGCGCCTTAGCCTGAGGATTCACTCCATCCATCATCGACGTGATGGCTCAGAACCCGCCGTTAATCCTGAGATGCTTTTCTGGCCAGCTTTCCCATAGGCGCCTTGTTGGGGGAATCCATTTTTCCACCGTATGGCGCGACTCTCTAAAAAGGGAAGTTTGCGAGAAATTTCACGAATGAGAGAAACCTTCGATGTCTTTTCTTAAAATACAGGTTCTCCCCTCAAAACTCGCGTTCAATAGCGCTTGCCGGACGATCTCTTCCAGCTCGCGGAAATTCCCGGGAAAATCGTAATGCTCAAGGGTTTCGATCGCCTTCAGGCTGATCGCGTCGACCGGCGAGTCGGGGATATTCGCGTTTTGAGCTTGCAAAGCGTAACTGAGCAGGTATCGAAAATCATTCAAACGCCCTTTCAAGGGAGGCAGCTGGATTTTAAACGTAAACCGATGAAATAGATCGTTTCGGAAACCCCCGGTCTCCATCTCTTGATGCAAATCGCGATTGGTTGCCCCTATCAGAAGCAATGGGATCGTGATTCCCTCCGGATCGTTGTATCCTTCAATCAGGGCTTTGCGGTCATCCATAAAGGTGAGCAGTTTCGCTTGTATGGAAGGCGGGATTTCTCCGATTTCATCCAGAAACACCACACCGCCGGCGCACGACAGCAGTTTACCCATCTTGTAGCGCGCATCGGTAAACGCCCCCGGGAAGGTGCCGAAGAGTTCGGAATCGATGAGATTCTGGGCAATGTTTACAAACGGAATCTTCCCGTAACAATTTTGAAATTCTATACCTAAAAACGCTTTGGCGATCCATTCCGCAAGTCGCGTTTTCCCGCAACCGGTTGGCCCGGTTAAGAGAATCCCATAGATTTTCTTGGTTTTAAGGTTCTTAGCGCGACCATTCATCGAAGTATACATTCCAGTGACTTTTTTAAGATCCGCTTCGGGTAAGGCGCTCTCGAAACGCCGCAATTCATCCAGGCTCTTTTTTGTTTCTTTCCGAAAACCGAATAATTCCTCCTTGTACCCTTTCAGGAAGTCGATCGTTTTTCGCGCCTGCAGCAAAGGTTTTTGGAATACCGGATCGGTGATAAAGGAAGAGACGCTCCGTTTTTCATCTTTATGGAAGCTGATCTTCCAATCGAGGCGTTTATGCATTTCAGATTCCAAAACGCGTTCGCTTAACTGCTCCCGAACCACTCTTTTTATCGACTCTGCAAATCGCGCGATTTCGGAATACTCGATTTTTTCTCCGTAAAATCGGTCTACCGGGAAAAGCTCGAAGCGCCCGTTTTCCTGGACTCGCTCCACCGCATCCACTGTCAATTTCCCAGTAAAGAGAAAAAAAACATAAGTCGGTCTCCGGGTGAACGGCGGCGCTTCGGGCATAAAGTCGCCGATTTCGATGATTAATATATCGGTTGTCTCTATTTGCGCCCGTAAGTTGTTATCGATTCTTATGTTTACAAATCGGCTGTAATCCTTGCTTTCGATCGTATCCCTTAGAATTTTTTCGGATGCTTGGTCCGCTTCAGGATTGCGTTTGTTCTGGATCAAGAGTATGTCGATACGCGCGTTGCCGTCTTTTGGGGCTTCCATCCGCTTCATCCTCCACACGTCCTTACTAAGTCGCGAAAGAACGGTTGGGCTCTTAACGCAATGAAAAGAGAACGGCCATCCCGGTTGTCAAGATTGAGATTCATTTCATCCAGTCGAACCATCAAACCGTCAAAAAACCCGAATACAGCGTTGTATCCTTCAAGGATGCCGTCTTTTGCATATTCGAGGCATCCCTCGCAAAACTCTTTTTTTAGGCGGTCAGCGTCGCTTCCCACGGAGATTCGGAACAGGACGGCAGCTTCCTTCGCTGGAGAAATCAATCCTTTTGGCGTCAAAAAGTTTAACGCGACTCTTTCTCCAGTCCAGAATTGCATAGCGTAACCCGTATTGAACCGGCGATTTGTCTTTTGTGTGTTCTCTTTTCCGAAAAACCATGGGGATTTAAAAATCCCGAAGTAATCTTCCGGTTCAAGCGCTCTTTCATGATCAAAGAAACCGTCGCTGTAATACTGTAATATCTTCCTCACGCGAGAATAGTATTGGCCAGTATCGTTTTCGTTTGGCTGGTCATAACTTCTCTCGCCGGTCATAAAAGCCCGAATGCCTTTTTCTCTTACTTTGGTTAAAACCATGACAACCCGGCTGGCCCTGGCTCCCGAATCGGGGAGTTCTAAGTCGATGTCGTTTATGTTTCGAGCGTCCGCTGGACTTACCGACAAGCATTCCTCGTCGTTTTCATCCGGAGCTTCAACGGCAGTTTCTTCGATTCCGTCATCCGGGAGTATCTCATCTTCTGGATTTTGCTCTCCATAGGGATCGATATAGGCATGAAGCCTTATCTTCGCCGGACTTTTCGAAGGCGCTTTCTCTTTAGCCAATATCTGCCGTTTCCGTTTACCGGTTTCCATGTTTCACGTCCTCCTGTCTTAAACAAAATGCGTAAAACGCTTTTGGAGAGCTTTCAAAGACGGTTTGAGCCTCTTTTCCATACTCATCGGCGATCTTGGCGACCTTCTTGGCTTTTTTTCGCTCTTGTTCCGAGCTATCTCCGTAAGCCCCTCTCGGGTTTTCAAAGCTGAGGGTTGTGAAGAAACCCCGCTTCTTCCAATCGGTCAGATACGCGATCGCTTCTGCCTCGCTTTTCAGATTGAGTCGGATCATTTCTCGGTAAAGCATCTCCAGATAGAGAGACAATACGTCTATCGTTTGAAGCAAAGAGACCTCTTTTTTTCGATCGGCTGTTGCGTCACCCGTGATTTTTTCGCGATTTTTCGGCTCCCCGCGCATGACCGATTCGATTGAAGCCAAGCATATTTTCTTGAAATACTCGAAATACCCCGAGCGCTCGCTGCCGGTTTCTTCTCGAAGGTTCAAAAAATAGGACGAAACTCTTTGCATCCGGAATCCAAAATCGCCTGTTTGAAAGGTTTTCATC
>CAZMHO010000217.1:0-3142 GCA_964566085.1 uncultured Thermotogaceae bacterium
ATCTTCAAAGGACCGGTAGAATCGTTCACGCTTGACAACGGCGAATTGGCCTTCTATAGTGAAGAAATCCTTTACCGTTACGTTAAAGCGCATGGACTCACGAAAGAGTATCCGGATATCCGTGGCAAAGTGAGATCCATGGCATTTGCCGGGAATCGGCAATACTATCTGGTAGACAACGGCGGATTGATCCTTGAGACCCCCGCTTCATCCTTCAAAATCCCCGGTATGACCGGGAAGATCATCCTCTACGGCGTCTATCCGTATATTTTGACCGACACCGGGCTGTATCTTTTCGATGGTAAAGAGATCATCGAAATCTATAGACCGACTAAACAAAACGAGCATTTTTTAGACGGGCTTCTGAAGCAGAGCCGCTTGTTTATCCTTACTTCAGCCTATCGGCTCGTCGCGCTGAGCCTGGACGGAAAGATCGTGAATGAGGCCTCTTCCAGCCAGATTGGCGGATTCAAGCTGCTGACAACCGATACCGCCGTATATGCGGTTGGAAGAAACAAAGTGGCCGCCGTCTTTTTCTCGCCCAAACCTTCCGTTGGGTCAGCCGCAGGGGGGACGTACATCGACCTGAAGGATTATGGCGAGGTCATCGACGCGCAAATCCGCAACGCGGAAATGTTGATTTTAACCTCCGAAAACGGGCAATACGCTCTTCGGAAGATCGGGTTAATGCCATGAAACACGCGATATGGGTTCTCGTTGCGATTTTTGCGTTGAGTTCAGTCCTTTTCGCGCAAAGCTACAAAGACGAGGCGATGTCTTTGTTCTTTGCGGGTCAGAACGCCTATAACCAAGGAAATTACGCCGATGCCGAGCAATACTTTTCGAGAGCGCTGCAGCTTGACCCAGATATCGAAGCGAAGACCCAGAACGTGAAATTTATGTTGGGAGTCAGCGCGTTCAAGAATCAGAACTACAGTACGGCGAAAGTGAATCTAAGCCTGTATCGGGACAACCCGATCGCGGCTGACCTTCTGAAAAAAATCATCGAGATCGAAGGCCAGATGGGAACAGGCTTCTACTATTTCACGCAAGACCAAAACCTTACGCCGATCGTGGAGTCAACAACTCCTTCGACTGCGAGCCAAGCAGCGGACGCAGTCGAAAAGAGCACGCCGGTGCTGCTGATCGTCGCGATCGTTTTTGGGACGACACTCGCCCTTTCTCTCTTTATGGAACTGAAGTTCGCGTTTTTCAGCCGGCTTACGGTCCGACTGGTGTTAGCGAGAAATACGGTTCCGGTAACTGTCAGCCCCATCGGGCCAGAGGTCCCGTCGATATCTCGAGCCTCGGCGGACGACGAAGCGGAGATGCTTTTGCTCTCCGACACTCCTTTTGAAAAGAAGATCGATATCCAAAAGATGGCTTCGGCCGAGATAGAAGAGATTGCCCGCTTTTTTACGGAAAACCCCGAAATCGACGTGAGCGAGAGAGAAACCGGCGGAGTGAAGATGACCGAAGAAGAGATTGCTCAGATGGCGAAAAGCGAGATATTACAAGCATCGACATCGGAAGGAGCGAAAGAAGAAAGAGACACCGGAACCGAGATTTCAGATCATGTCTTCGACGATCTGAACCTTCCGGAGGTCATGCAATTAGCCGAAAGCCTTATCGCGGAAGCTCAATCAGCGGGTCTTCAGAAAGAGGGGGAGCAGACGGGACCCGCCGGACGGTCTCCGGGCATTTGGAAAACGGCCGAGGAATTTTCGGATGAGATGGAAAAAAGCATCGATTACTTCGAGGATAAGAACGAGATAGAAGAAGAGGATTTGCCTCGATATTTGGATTTATTTTTTGCACGAGAGACGGAAGCAGGGGAACTATCTCATCGTTCCTGAGCTTTCGTGATAAGACATATTTTCGGTGCAGAAAAGTTCGCTCACATGTAAAGGGTTGAAGCGCAAGGGGGGACAAGGGTGTATTTGCGTCGCGTTGCTTATTGGGACTCGTCCGTCAAAGAATTCCGGACGGGGAGTTTGTCCATAAAGGACGGGAAGATCGTGGGTATTGGCGCGAAGGCATCCCAGATGCCTGAGGACGTTCCGTACGGAAAATGCAACGCGACGGTCGATCACACGAGGGACTTGTCGGGTTTTTTTTTGTTACCCGCGTTTATTGATTCGCATGCACACCTGATAGGAATCGGCTTAAATGCCGTTTTTCCGTCTTTGTCCGGACTAAAATCCATCCTCGACGTCGAAGCGCTTGTCAGAACCGTAGAAAGCCCCATGGTGCTTTTGAGAGGCTGGGACGAAGAGCTTTTGGGCATTTTTCCAGATCGACAGGTGTTAGATCGGATCGATTCTGAGCGTCCGGTCGTACTGACTCGTAAATGCGGGCACTGCGCCTGCGCCAATAGTCTTGCGGTGGATATTTTCCATCTCGAACGATGGGATGGGGTGGACAGTACCGACATCAGCCGCGGGATTCTGAAAGAGCGCGCGCTCGGAGCGATAACCGAAGAGAGTGTTTTGACGGAAACCCTGTTAAGTCGGGTATTAACCGCCGCTTCGGATCTATGCCTATCTTACGGTGTCGCCACGATCCATACGGACGATCTGGGCCACGTGGGTTATCGGGTATTGCGTTCTCTGCTTCAAACGCATCATGGGGTGCGTATCTACGAAAAGCTGCTTCCGAGTTCCGAATCGGATTTTTCCGAATGGATGGAACGCCCTCAAGATTTTTTTGGGAACTTCGGCGACCACCTATGTATCCGAACGGTCAAGCTTCTGTTAGACGGCTCTTTGGGGGCGCGAACCGCATACTTAAGCGCGCCTTATGAAGGTGAGAGGGACTATCGCGGGGTCGTTTACTTTACGCCGGAGGAATTAGACCGGATCATCAGAGGATGCGAAAAAAACGGACTTTCGCTTTGTGTTCATGTCATTGGAGACGCGGCTTTAGAAATGGCTCTTAAGAGCTTTGAACGATGCGCTCCTTCCGATAATCCGCTCAGGCACAGGCTCATTCATCTACAAATGGCGAGTCGGGATCAAATCCGCCGCATTAAGCGTCAAAACCTTTGGGTAAGCCTGCAGCCGATATTTTATGATTCGGACGTGGCTTTAGCGCCCAAAGCGTTGGGGGAACAGAGATATCGCGCGCTGGGGTATCCTTTTAC
>CAZMHO010000218.1:0-3134 GCA_964566085.1 uncultured Thermotogaceae bacterium
GAAGAGAAGAAAGAAAAACGGGAACCCCTTCCGGGATTCCCGTATCCGTCTATAGGCTTCCTGTTCAGCGATTAGTTCGCATAGTTCCAGCAATTGATGAATTCGAAGTAGTCTTCATAATCCACCTTGTTGTCTTTGACCAGGGAGATATCAAACAACGTCAATTCTTCAACCGTTAAGGGCACATAGGTGAACACTTTGTCCAATACCTCGACCAGCAAATCGAAATCCGTTGCATTCACAGATCCATCGCGGTTGAAGTCCGCTTTCATATAGGCAGTCGGAGACTCGAATACGGGCACATGCATCCAGTCGCGGTCCACCTTCCACCATTCAGGCCAATCTTCATTATTCGGATTGGCTGCCCATCCCTCTTCCGTCACCATCGGCATGTAGAAGTACCCGTTCTCTCCCCAGGATTCTCCCCAGGAATTCTTGATGATCCAAACAGGGATGGTTGTGGCTCCTTCCGGTATCCCCACGAAATCCCACAAATCGAAAAAGGTCAACCATTCGAGAGCGTAATCAGTTAACGGCATCGCGTCATTCCAACCCACTACTGCGACAGCGTGGCCCCCGTCGAGTTCTATTTGGGCGCTATAGGGGATGTAGACATATCCGAATTCTTCGTAGGTATCGAAATCGTCCGGAACGTTAAAGCTGACTTCAAGCGCGCCGTATTTCATAACCAGCGTCTTGATGGTTTTAATATAGTTAGCGTAACTCCCGTAATCGATAAACCCGTCGTGTATCTCCCAGGGATCGGCGATATACGCGATCTTGTCCGGTTTAATCATACGGTGTTCCCAGTCATTGGAAGCCGGGTTGAAAATGATGTTTCGCTGACCGGTACCGTCTCCGCCCGCATTGGTCAACCCGTCGGCAATATAGGGGAAATCATTTTCAAATGGAGCGCCGTAACGAAGGAAGTTGTACATGGCGAAGAATCCGAATCCGCCTTCGTCTTCTCGCGAATGCCCGACCAAAGACCAATAACCGATCGTTTTATAGTTCATCCAGGCGCTGTATTGTTCCGCCAGGTTAAGCGTATCCCAGGTAAAGACCGCCCTCGCATTATCGAGAAGATACCCGTACTTTCCGGAAAAGTTCGTCCACTGCCTGAGAATCGCCGACTCTAAAGAAGCCACCGCTCCAAACGCCCAGCACAACCCATGCCAATTCTGGTCCCGTATCGGCGTGACATAGGAAACACCGCCGACATTTCTCAGGTCGAACTCAGCGGGAAGGACCGCGGCGGTTTCTTCCGCGTTCATTTTGAAATAATTGAAGGAGTACCATAGGGTACTCGCTCGGATCGTCCACCCGTTGACCAAATCCACTGAACGCGGCGCTTCTTCCGCTTCACCGTTTTTGCCGATCGTCCGCACATATTCTTTAAATGATTTTGCTTCCTGATAGTCGTACCCCAAGTTGAACTGAAGGAATTTTTGGGCGTCAGGATGAGGGACGGGGGGGTGTATCGCAGCAAAAACCATTACGGATACGAGTGTAACGATCATCGTTAAAAGCAAGTATTTTTTCATAGTCACGCGCCTCCTCCTACCGGTCTCCGACCAGGATCGTCGTTACCAAATCATCCCTGACTTCGCCTTTTTCATGATTATTACCATCTCGGATCAACGTGCGAAGCAGGCTCACATCGTAATACCCCGCGACGGCGTCGTCTGGGATCGTAAAGGCGATTCTCGCGAAAATGCCGTTTCCCGTAAACGGTTCCGCAACGGTTCCGCGCGTGTCGACGACCGCTTTCATCAGCTCCAAATAGTAAAATAAGCCGTAATCGTCTACGTTCACCGCTTGCAGTTCGGTCTTTCCGCTCGTCCCTTTAATCGAAGGGAAGGTGATCGTGAGGTCTTCCACTGGCGCCAGGGCAGGATAGAACTCCAACCACGTGTAAAACGCGGCGAAGTCTTTTATGTTTTTCAACTCGAGTTCAAGCACTACTTCTTCCCCGGGATATCTAACTTCGCCAAAGCTGGTGTTATGCAGGTAAAGAAACTCCGAACTGGCACCTTTGTAAATGAAGTACTGGGTGATGAGCGCCGAGCAGTTGCCCTGCGCATCGGTCGCGACGACATCGATTTTGGATCGCTGATCGTTGATCGTAAACCACTGCGAAGTAATGTAAACAACACCATTCGCAAGCAGTCCGCCCGCATTGAGGCCGTAGATCGGGTTAAACATCATCTGACGGGTATGGCTGCTTTCCCGATAGAGGAGCGACTGTACCGGTTGGGGGCCGTAGTTGGCGATTCTCCACTCGATATACCCGTCTCCTGTAAAGCTATTGTTCCCGGATTCCGGGATGGGGTAAAAGGCGATCGTCGGACCGGTCTGGTTCGTTACATAGAAAGAGTACCAATAGTCCTCTTTCACACCGTTGGCCGTCTCAACATACAGGTTATACCCACCTTGAGGAAGCGCCCCGATCTGTATCTGGTTTCCGACAAGGACCGGTTGCGGATTAACAAGCGCGAAGGTTGCATCGTAAAGCGCGAACTCGATGTTTCCCGTCAATCCCAGCACGTTGACCAGTATGTTTTCCTGCGGGGTATGAAAGACGTTGTTTCCCTTCGTGTCCTGAAGGAAAATGTCATGAACGAAGAAGGTCAATTCTTTGTAGTTGGCCTTCCCTAAAGCATCGGACGCCGTGACCCTGAGCTCATACTTGCCGACGGGTAACGCCACAAAGGTTTCCGTCCAGTCATGATCGAAATGGCATCCCCCTGTCAACGCCAAAGCGATCGGACCGTAAACGCTCGTGTGGCTCAATGGGATATCTCTGCCGCCAACAACCCTAAATACCTCCAACCGGGCATCCGCTATCGCTTGATTGGAAGGACTGGTGATAAACCCGTAAGAATGACCGAACCATTCGGGCGGAAATACAGTCCCGGTCGGCTCCGCTTTGGGATAGTGCACGTAATTGAAGCTGAAGTTGTTCTCGAAATAAATCTCTGGCGCGGGTGTGTCGACGGGATGCACAACGGGTGGGTTTTTTACACACGAAGCTAAGAATACCGCTAAAACGACAACAAAAAGTACGACTGAAAACCTTTTCATTTTCATGGTCGCATTCCCTCCTTATTTAGATGTAGAAACGAAAATTCCCT
>CAZMHO010000219.1:0-3107 GCA_964566085.1 uncultured Thermotogaceae bacterium
CTTGAAAAGCGCGCTCTTCCCGGGTTCCAAAGAAGCGGGCGCGCTGACGGGTAGCTTACGCCCGATACCGTGGCCAGTCGCTTACTATCTGATCTTAGGCGTTGACGACGCAGCCGCTGGTGGCGCCGATAGAACGGATACGATCGGCATCTTAGGGATCGATTTCGACACGAAGAGAACTGTTTTTATGAGCATCCCCCGGGATCTGATGGTACCCGACCTTTCCCCGGAAAAACCCCTCACGGCCGCGACCGCTGTCAATGCTATCCCAACGCAACCCTTAGTGAAAATTAACGGATTATATAAAAAATACGGAATCCAAGCGTTGCAAAAAACCATCGAGTCTATGTTCTCAATATCGATCGCGCGTTACGCCGTGGTTGACTACGAGGTTTTCGAATATCTGGGCGATCTTCTGGGTCCGGTAAAAGTGAATATCCGAACCACCTTAGACTACGAAGACACGCAGCAAAAGTTGAAAATACATTTCGAACCCGGTATTCAAGAATTGGATGGGAAGCGGCTTTTGCTGTACATTCGCTTTCGAAACGATCCCCTGGGCGATTTGGGGAGAATCCAGCGCCAAAAAGAAGTCTTGTTCAGCTTGCTTCAATCTTTAAAGTACAAGAAGGACGCCGCAACGATCAACCGCTTGATACAAGAAGTTTTAACTAAGATCGAAACCAATTTAGACGCGATTGACTTGCTCTCCCTTTGGGGATACACAGACGCCTTGGGAGAGATTGCCTTCTTGAACTTCCCGTACATGATCAATGCGAAGGGGGAGGTCGAGATCTCCTCGGAAAAGATGAAACAAGCGAGTGAGGAAATCAGAAGGATGGAGGCTTTCCGAGAGCCGTATGTTCCTCAGTTAATCCTAATCAACGCTTGGAACGACAATGCTTATCAGTTCTCTATCGTCGAATACAATCAATGGACGGGACAGAGTATCCGTCCTTTCATCATAGAAAAACGTCTGGTCAATGAAGCCGTGCGAAAAATAGCGGAAAAACGGGACTTGCTGTGCTTATTAACAAGAGACGCGGATAAGCAAAAAGAGATATCCGAACGCTACCAAAGCGTATACCCTAAAAAACAGTTTATTGCGGTCTATCCCGAGATCGGCGCTGTTTTTTCTTTCCGGGATTATCTCTCCGTCGTTGAAGCGTTGATGAAAGCAAAAACCGCTTATCCCTTTCCGGCAGACGCATTGATTTTCAGAACGCACCCATGAAAGGAGGTCTTATGCTTCAGAAACAAGAAATGGAGGAAGTGTTAAGCATTCTACTCGAGACGGGAGGAGATTTCGGCGAGCTTTTCTTTGAAGATACGGGTTCTGCGGAGATGTTTATGACCGATGGCAAAGTCGAGAAGGTCAATTCCGGCAGGACTTTCGGGATCGGGTTAAGAGCCTTCCTGGATACGAATTCGGTCTACGCTTATACGAATGATCTCTCGATCGAAAATTTAAGACTTACCGCTCGGCGAATCGGCTTGGCCTTAAAGGGACTCCCGAAAAACCGAGAGCCCCTAATCCTCAACGAAAAACATCATGAAACGAAGTTGCCCGTGTTATTGCCGTTCGAAATCATCGAAAAACGAGAAAAAAAACAGGTGATGCAAATGGCGAACGAAGGCGCGAGAACCTTTGCCCCGACGGGAAGCGCGCTCGCGCGTCTGATCAGCCAGATAGAGGTCCGTTATTTGGAAAAAGACCAGTACGTTCGAATCGCCAATACCGACGGGCTCCTCACCGAGGATCGACGGAGAAGAACCCGCCTGATCACGACGGTTATCGCGACAGAAAACGGACAAAAAGAGACCGGTTCGAATTCTCCGGGATACGGAACAGGTTTCGAATTTTACAACCTCATCGATCCGAGGGAGGTCGGAAAAGAAGCCGCCCGTATCGCTCTCCGGATGATTCGCGCGGACTACGCTCCCGCAGGGACGATGCCCGTCGTGATAGGAAACGGCTTCGGCGGGGTTATCTTTCACGAAGCTTGCGGACACTCTTTGGAAGCGACGGCAGTCGCAAAAGGGGCTTCCGTCTTTTGCGGAAAAGTCGGTCAAAAAATCGCGAATGACTGTGTGAATGCGGTTGACGACGGCACGATCCCGAACGCTTGGGGAACCTGCACGGTAGATGACGAAGGAACACCCACCCAAAGAAATCTATTGATAGAAAACGGAATCCTAAAAGGATATCTCATCGATCGTCTGAACGCGAGAAAGATGGGCCTGACGCCTACAGGAAGCGGGCGGCGTGAAAACTATACCTTTGCGCCGACCTCACGAATGTCCAACACGTTTCTACTCCCGGGATTATCGATTCCCGAAGAGATAATCGCCAACACCGAAAAGGGATTGTATGCGAAGACGATGGGCGGCGGATCCGTTCAGCCGACGACCGGCGAGTTCAACTTCGCCGTGCTCGAGGGGTACCTTATAGAAAAGGGGCGCGTGGTGAAACCGGTTCGGGGCGCTACCCTTATCGGGAAAGGCCACGAAGTATTGGAGAAAATTGATATGATCGCGAATAATCTTTCGAGATCCCAAGGGATGTGCGGTTCCATATCCGGGTCGATCCCGGCGGATGTCGGCCAACCGACGATCCGTGTATCCGAGTTGTTGGTGGGGGGGCGAAACGCATGAACTTCGAAACCTTTAAAAGCGCGGTCTTCGATATCGCCGCAAAGAAAGGCTTAAAAACCTACGAGCTTTTCGGTATGGAACAGCGTGAGTTCGAAGTCACTTTTTTTGAAGGCGCAATCGAAAGCTATAAAGACGCGTCCTCCGCCGGCGTCAGTTTTAAAACAATTGTGGACGGGAAAGCGGGAATGAGTTTCACCGAGGTATTGTCGCCCGACACAGCGGGAAAAATTGTCGACGATGCTTACGAGAACAGCCAACAGGTTGACGCTGCGGATCCCGAGTTTATCTACGAAGGAAACGAGACCACCCTCGCCTTCCCGCCTTTTGAGGATCGATTTGCAAAAGTGCCGATCGAGGAGAAGATCGCCTGGGGAATAGAAATGGAAAAAGCCGCGAAAACCTTTCATCCCGCGATCGTGAATATTCCGAACTGTACCTATTTTGACGCGGCG
>CAZMHO010000220.1:0-3058 GCA_964566085.1 uncultured Thermotogaceae bacterium
TGAAAATTCCGATTAAACTGAGCGTTAAACGCGTGAGGGCGAACCCGGATCCCAAAGCGCTAATCTCGAAGAGGAACATGGGAATCTTCGTTGTCGACCAAGCCCCGATAAAGATAAGGATATTCGAATACTTGACCCCCTTCTTCATAAACACCGCGGCGACGGGAAAAGCGCCATAGAGAGGTCCGGCAGCCGCGGAACCCAGAAAGAGAGCAAGAACCACCCCTTTCCATCCTGACCCTTCCCCCATCCACTTGACCATGAGTTTTTGAGGAACCCATGCGTCCAAAAGCCCTAAGAGGACAAAAATCGGGGGGAGGACCAATAACATCTGTTCGAAGCTGGAAACGGTCATTTGGAAGCCTTTCATCCCGATCTCCCTGTTTAGAAGAGACACTCCGAAAAGAGCGCAAAGAACGAAGATAAAAAATAGATATCTCTTTAGGATTTTCATAGTATCTTAACCGTCCTTCCGATGATAAACGCGACAAAAAACGAAAAAAGGAAGGCTAACCCGTTTCGGAGAAACGTCGTCTTTTTTCCGAAATACTTGATTTCCATCGGAAGCGTCACGATTCCGACCATCATCAGCGACGAAATAAACGCTCCGATTTGTTCATAACCGGCTCCGTTTTGCAGCAGCAAAGCCGCCATGGGGAAGGCGATAAAACCCGGTATCAACGTTATCGCTCCGACTGTGGAAGCCAGGACTGTCCCCCACCATCCCGATGATGAACCGATTAGGGAGCTGATTGTCGCGGGTTCGAAGAAAGCGAGAATCAGACCGACAAAGGTGACCACTCCCAAAAGCTCCGGAAGGATTTTTTCAAAAGCCTTCCATGCCTTCTTGAAGGCTTGCTTCGTCTTTCCCCTGTCGAGGTAAAAGGATAACAGAGCTAAGAACGCCGTAAAGGCATACAGAATGATGCTTTCCACATGTTTCCTCCCTTTTTTCGGTGAATGCCGTGAAGCGTATGGATTATACGGCCAGGGGGATCGTTTGTCAATACATATAGAATATTTTCTATATATCGGGTATAATAGAGAGAGCGGCGCGCTGAAGGGGGAGTGAGGTTGGAAAAAGCGTATTCGGAAAATGCAGAGGTTTTTAAGGTATTCGCGGAACCAAAACGATTGAGAATTATCGATATGCTCTCTTGCGGAGAACTGTGCGCGTGTAAAATCCTGGAGCAATTCGACGTCTCTCAACCCACGCTTTCGCACGATATGAAAGTGCTGTGTGATTCCGGAATCGTTTGCTGCAGAAAAGAAGGCAAGAAACGGTTATATCGACTGAATCAAGAAAAGATCAACGCGCTGAAAGGGTTTCTTGAGAGGGTTACCACCGAAAAAGAAGACTGTATCTGCAAAAGAAATGTTACCGCATCGCCGAAATCAAAAGGAGGAAATGATCAGTGAATTTCAACCGGCCAACGGGGGAAAAGACGAAAGCGTTCGTAAAGGTAATCGTGCCGTTATTGATCGGCGTTACGGTTTTCGGAACATGGGTTTATAAAAACCAATTTCGATCGCAACCCGCAAACATTGAGGTCGTGATCGAGCGAGACGTTGAAAAGGCGTTTGATCCTGTCATTTTTGCGCTAAACGTAACCTCTCCCATCGACCTTGACGCTCTGAAAGAATTGCAAGTACCGATTTTAATCGATTTTGGCGCGGACTCCTGCATTCCGTGCAAAGAAATGGCGCCCGTTTTGAAAGAACTAAATGAAACGTTGATGGGAAAAGCGATCGTGATATTCGTTGATGTTTGGAAGTACAAGGATATCTCTTCCGGTTTTCCGATAAACGTCATTCCGACACAGATATTGTTCGGCCCTGACGGAAAACCCTATACGCCGTCCAAGGAAATTAACCAATCGATTCGTTTCTCCACCCACAAGAATAAGGGTACGGGAGAGCTGTTGTTCACGACGCATCAAGGCGGTTTAACAAAAGAACAAATCCGAAGTATATTTGCCGACATGGGGATGGTCAAATAATGGACGGATGGCTTGAAACCCTTTCTCAAACGATATCTGGAAATCCGTCGATCGCGCCGATCGTTGCCCTCCTTGCCGGGGTTTTAACCTCCATGACACCCTGCGCGCTCTCAAGCATCCCATTGGTGATTGGGTATGTGGGAGGCGTTAACGCGAAAGAACCGAAAACCTCTTTCCGACTATCGGTCGTTTTTTCTTTAGGAATGGCGATCACCTTTACGATATTAGGGACAGCCGCTTCATTACTCGGTTTGCTGGCGGGACTTCCGCTTCATGGTGGTACCTTTTCCTCGGAACGCTCATGGTTCTCATGGCGCTACAAACCTGGGAAATATTCCAGTTCATCCCCTCTACGTACTTAATCGGAAAAAATAAGAAGAAAGGGTACTTAGGCGCTCTATTGGCGGGAATTCTGGGAGGCTTATTTTCATCGCCCTGCGCAACCCCGGTTCTGATCGTCCTTCTGAGTATTGTCGCGGGAGGCGGCAATCTCTTATGGGGGATGCTCCTGCTTCTTCTTTACTCCGTCGGGCACAGTGTCATCGTACTCATCTCGGGAACATCCGTGGGTTTTGTTCAAAAATTGATCGAGAACCCAAGATACGCTCGTTTGAGCCAAGTTTTAAAAATCTTTATGGGGCTCGCGATTCTTCTTATCGGGTTATATATGTTTTACTTGGGTTTCTAGCCTGCGAATTGGATTCGTTAAGAGGCATCCGCAAAAGCTTCCTCTTGCGACAGGTTGTCGTTGGTACCTTGCCAGAGTGGGGAATCCCCGGGTTATGAGTTTTAGGTACGTTTGATCGTAATTTTTCGGGTTCGGATGCGTTCCGAGGATGACTTCGATTCCGAATTTTTCCTCTTTGATTTTTTTGGATACCGAATACTCAGACACGGGTGGGGAACCCGCGATCACCCCGGTGGCCAAACGGTCTTCACCGCTCCCTTTTGGATTAACGCGTAGAATCCGTCTTCCTTCCTACTCGCTAACTTCCCTTTCCATAACCAACATCGAAGAATCAGGTACAAATCCTTTCGCTCTTAAGGCTTTATCTAAC
>CAZMHO010000221.1:0-3045 GCA_964566085.1 uncultured Thermotogaceae bacterium
CTAAAAAGAAACATCATTCTCGGAACGCGAAGAGTCCGCCTTCGAAAGATGTTTCCGTAACCGTTCGTTCCTTTAGGCAATCCGCTCTCACTGAGAAATCAGGTTCGTGTCAACCGTTTTATTTATATCTCAACTTCCGAATGGCTCTCCCTGATTTGATGACCTCGCGAAAGACCGGTTTAAAAAGACGTGACTTTACTCACTTACCTCCCTCTCTCGTTGCCGATATAATCGTTACTGTTGCCGAAGTCCAAGAGAGGAGAAAGCGGCCTTTTCTGTAGGAATAACCGCAACGTTCGGCTGGAAAGCCCCCTTTGTCCCTCAAAAATCAATCGTAACGATTTCTCTTGGCCAGATCGAGTATCACGGATTACCAGGGTTTTTCACGCCCTACGCGCATCAATGGGGAGGTTTAGTGATGCTTTTTATCTTTAAGAAGCTCAAAAAAGAGGAAGACTATGAGCGTATCCGAAGTTTCTTAAGGTCTACGTTCTTATTGAACGATCGGAAGGAGTTCAGTTGGCAGACGGCTCGATTCGATTACTGGCGGAGTCATATCCTACCAAACTGTAACCCGGGACAGCGCCTCGGGGACTGTGTCTATTATTGTGAAAATGGCGCGGGAGAGATGATCGCTGTCGTTAACACCGAAGATCCCGGTTGCGTCTATTTTCAGGTTCACCCTGGCTATAAGTCGGAAACCCTTGAACAGACGATGATCGCGTTGGGGGAAGAAGCTTTCCTCTATACCGAAGCAAATCTCAAAGGTAAAATTGCGATCTTCTCACACCTCACCGATACGCTTCGGAATACGCTTCTGGAGATGAACGGGTATGAAAGATCAAACTGGGAGGAGCGCGCCTATTATCGCGCTTTGGAGGAGTTCTCCGATGAAACGCCGAGGGTTGACGGGATCATCCTGCGAACCATGAACGGTGTAGCGGATTTGGCTTCGAGAAGTTGGGCATCCTGGCGCGCCTTTCACTCCGATGAACCGGATGGCGCGTATGAACCGGACGGGGGCGCTTGGTACAAAAACATAATAAAAGCGCCGCTCTATCGACCGGACTTGGATCTTCTCGCCGAAGACCCCCATGGTCAGGTTGTCGGATTTTGCACCGTGTGGTTTGACAAGGTAACCGGGACCGGCTACTTCGAACCGATCGGTATCGTCCCGGAATATCGAAGAAAAGGATTAGGCAAAGCCCTCCTTTTCGAGGGTTTGAAACGTTTGAGGAAGGCGGGCGGGACGTTGGCCACGGTAGCGGGCCAATGGGAAGGGGCCTATAAGCTCTACGCGAGCGTGATGGGCGGCGCACCGCTTGAAGTACGGGCGTGGGTTAAGACGCGTCCCACCACTTAAGGATTCTTAACGCCCTTAAGGTATTCCATCGGCTCGGTTTTCCGGGCGCCTCCATCTCAAAGAATACTTTACCGGGATGGTGAGCCGAAAGAAGCCACGTTCCGTCAGACTTTTGAGACTTTTGCTTTCCGCGAACGATATCGATCGCCTCGCGCATCCGGTCATCTTTTATCCCGGCCCTTCGAAAATAATCCAACGCGCTCAGCAAGTCATAGAACCAGTAGTTGGGATAGGAAAAATCGATCCATTGACGTTTCAAAGGTGACCGGTCTAAGGAAGACCACTTTATCTTCGGAACAGGATTTTGATATAAATGGGCCCTTAACAGGAACACGCGGCCGCTGCCTTCCGCCTCTTCTAACCCGTTTATGCGTAATCGATAGGCTTCTTTACAGGTTTGTAAGGTTTTCAGCGCCAGGAAGGTCGTTTCAAATGCATAGGCTTCCGCTCCGGGTTGATGATCATAAAACCAACTCCCGTTATCGTTCTGAGTGTTCAACAACATCCGGATGAACGGTTGGCATTCCTCCTGACGAAAGCCGAAGTAACAGAAAAGTTCAGTAACTAACGCGCTCACCCCGATATCTCTTTTTTCCTGTTTCTTCGAGAACCTGATCTCTTCTCCCTTGTATAACCCTTTTGCCCATAATTGCTCGCAACCCTGTATCGCGGGAGGAAGAGGGAGCATCCCGTACTCACGCAAAAGGAGTAGCGAATAGGTCGTCGAAATCCACTTCGGGGAGTAAACCCCGCCGCCCCACGTCCCGTCTTCTTTCTGAAAAGACAGAACTCGCGCTCCCCAACCTTCACGCGAAATTTTCGCGCGTTCCTCTTCGATCTCTTTCGCATCCAAACACAGGAGATCCCGCATCACTTGCCATCGAATGCTTGGATCTCCTTCAAGCAGCCAGTTAAGCTCAGAACGGCCAACCAGAGCGTCCACCTCCCGCTTGTGTACCTTCCGATAAACAACGGAGGAAACCTAAGAGTTGCTCCTACGACCGGTTTTCAGGGTTACCTCTTCCGTAGAGTCGGAAAACCTTTTAGAAATAGGTGATGATCAGCTTCAAATCCGTATCAAAAGCGCGCAACGTCGTCCAAATGGCCTTTTTTAGGATCACTTGGTCGCTGCCAAGCGCGTAAAAGGAGTATTCACCGGATCCCGATGCGCTGGCCACCATCTGGCGGCCCAGGATGCGCAAGGCTTCAAAAGGCGCGTAAAGTGGATCCGTAAACAAGTTCCTGCCGATCTCCCCAACATCTGGATCGTAGACGATCGTTCCGGAAGGATGCATAATCCAAAAGTCGGAATCAGTGCACTGAATCGAGTCTACGATACCAGAAAAAAGAGTAGCCGGTCGTATCAGAAGACTTATCGAACCGATCAACTCTCCAAACCGATCAAAAGCCGGCCATTCGATGTCGATCGCAAGAAACCCTTCCACGGCCATAAAGATGTCGCTCATGACCGGTTTCTTCGTTTCCCGCAAACGGATCACCTGGTCTTGATCACTGATATCGGCGCCTTCGTGGTTTCGGTATTCTCCCGGTTCGACCCATTTCATGATGCCCGCTTGATCGACGAAGGTGACATCGACGACCGAGGGGTCTAAGTCCCATAGTTTCGTTAAAACCGTTCTCGTTTCCTTTTCGCTCCCAAAGCAATCGGTCAGCGTTTCGGC
>CAZMHO010000222.1:0-2493 GCA_964566085.1 uncultured Thermotogaceae bacterium
GAAAGCGGGGATACGCTGATACTGGCAACAGACGCCTTTTCTTATTTTTTGATTGACCGTATTGACCATATTGAGAATATTAGCATTATCAAGAACATTGCCAGAGGCGACTCCGAAAGTCTTCGCCAGGTCATCGATTCCGGCAGGGAAAGTAAAAAATTGAAAAACGACGATGTAGCGATTATCAAACTGCAAATGGAATAGACGAACAGGTTTGTACGGTAAACCGCGCTCAAAAAGAAACTTGCGACCAAGCTATAGGAAAATAGCATACGGAGCGATGCGATGGCGCTGAAAGACTTCATTATCAAAACCCTCGGTGAATGGAAAAAAGACGGGACAAACCGCGCAACCGGTACGCGTTACGATCCGGAAGGATACGACCATTCAGGATATAACGAAAAAGGGTTCAATCGGCAAGGCATACACAAAATTACCGGGACCAGTAGAGACAAAGCGGATTTCGACATCAGCGGAATCCATAAAAAAACGAACGACCGATATGATGATAATCTCTTCAACAGAGACGGTATCCACAAAATCACCGGGACTAAATATAACAAATACGACTTCAACGCGGAAGGCCTGCACAAGAGCACAGAAGACAAATACAACGAAGAGGGCTTCGATATACGGGGTTTCCATCGCGATACCCAAACGCCTTACGACAAGAACGGCTTCGATATCAACGGCAATCGTAAGGAAGTCTCGGAAGAAGATTTAGCTCGTTATCGCGACAACAGAGAGCGAAGGAAGAAAACCAAGACGGAATCCTATCTTTTTTCGATCTTACCTGAAAAATTCAATGAAAAAGTCCAGAATTACAAACGTTTCTTTACTCCGGAAGCGATAAGGAACGCGAAAAGTTACGTAACGACTAAACAAGGACTCCCTTGTGGATACAGCGGAAGCAACGCCGTCGTCTATTGCTTCGAAAACTCCCACAAGTTGGCGGTACGGTGTTTCTACCATTTGTATCCCTCACAAAAAATGAAATACGAAAAATTGCGAGAGTTTGTAAAGAAGAACGCTCCCGAGTTTTTGCTGGACTTCGATTACTACGAAAATGGCATATTGATAGATGGAGTACAGTATCCGATAACCGTATTGCCTTGGTTTGATGGTTCGCCGATAACCAACTATTTACAGGGGGTCTATGAGGACGCGAGAAAACTCAAAAGGGTAACGGGCGAATTCTTGTCCGCGTTCGAAACGATGCATGCTAAAGGGGTTGCGCATGGGGATTTGCAGCACGGGAATATTTTGGTAGATTCTTCCGAAAAGATCAAACTGATCGATTACGACAACTTCTATTTAGAAGAACTCAACGAAAGCACGAGTCCCGAACGTGGGCATGATAACTACCAGCATCCGAATAGGGATTGCTTCGATTATGACCGGTACATGGACAATTTCTCCGAATGGGTGATCGTCATCTCGCTGAAAGCGCTGGCGATAAAACCGGAACTATGGAAACGGCTTAATGGTGACGATGAGCGTCTGTTGTTCGTAAAAAAAGACTACCAGGAAATCGAAAAGTCCTCAATGTACAAAGAATTGCTAAGCATCAAAGACGATAATCTCACAAGCCTTGTAAAAAACTTCGCCGAGATCACGAAACTGCAAAACCTCTACGAGATACCGCCCGTAATATATTATGCAGACTCGGTAACCCAAGCAATCGAGATTGGATCAACGAACGGGGAAACAAACGATACGGCGATTATGGAAAATATGGTCGAAGTCAAAGGCGGAACCTTCCAGATCGGGAACACGCGCAGCGACAGCGAAGGGGACAGCGACGAAAAACCGGTCCGCCCGGTGAATCTCACGTATGATTACTGGATCGGGAAATATGAAGTAACCTTCAACGACTACGACGCGTACTGTACGGCGACGGGAAAAGCGCAAGCATCGGATTACAGTTCTTGGGCTGGGTACTATATGGGCCGCGGGACGCGGCCGGTGATCAATGTCAGCTGGAAAGACACGATCGAATACTGCAACTGGCTGAGTAGTAGAGAAGGAATCGCAAAAGCGTATGACAGCGGCGGGGACCTGTTGGACAGGAGCGGAAGGGTAACGACAGACCTAAAGCAAGTAGAAGGGTATCGATTACCGACGGAAGCGGAATGGGAATACGCGGCGCGAGGGGGACAGAACACAAAAGGATACAAATATGCGGGAAGCAACGACCTGAACGAAGTAGGGTGGTATGCTGACAATTCAGGAGGCAAAACGCAACCGGTCGGACAGAAGAAACCGAATGAACTGGGGCTCTATGACATGAGTGGGAACGTATGGGAATGGTGCCACGACTGGAAAGGAAGTTACAGCAGCGGGACACGGACGAACCCGACGGGGCCAAGCAGCGGCTCCTACCGTGTCCTACGGGGCGGCAGTTGGAGCAGCAGCGCGCGGAGCTGCCGGGTGGCGGATCGGGGTAGCATCACCCCGACGGGCAGCGAAGACGACCTCGGTTTTCGTATCGCC
>CAZMHO010000222.1:2503-2966 GCA_964566085.1 uncultured Thermotogaceae bacterium
GAGGGGGACAAAACACAAAAGGATACAAATATGCGGGAAGAACGACCTGAACGAAGTAGGGTGGTACTGGCAAAACTCCGGGGACAAATGGTTACCGGGCACAGACAGCGATTGGGATGGAGACAAGATCAAAGCGAACAAAAGCAAAACGCAACCGGTGGGGGGAAAGAAAGGGAACGAACTGGGGTTGTACGACATGAGCGGGAACGTGTGGGAATGGTGCCACGACTGGTGGGATGACTATCAAAACGGGACGCAAACGAACCCGACGGGGCCAAGCAGCGGCGCCTACCGTGTCCTACGGGGCGGCAGTTGGGACTGCTGCGCGCAGCTCTGCCGGGTGGCGCATCGGGACCGCTACACGCCGTCGGATAGCTACGGCACCCTCGGTTTTCGTATCGCCAGGACGGAGATGTCGGAATCCGTTCAGGGAACGACACGCATCGAAAGCGAGCCAAGCGGG
>CAZMHO010000223.1:0-2962 GCA_964566085.1 uncultured Thermotogaceae bacterium
TATTTAATCAAAGAATACTTCTCGAACTATTTTCTTCACATGAGTGATGTTACATTCGATATGGAAAAAAACGAGATGCAAGTCCATCATAAACACACCGAACCCTGGAAAATAACATTAGTAGACACTGGTGCGGAAACCATGACGGGCGGACGTGTAAAACGAGTGGCGGATTATGTAGGCGACGAAACTTTTATGCTTACCTATGGCGATGGTGTTGCCGACATCGATATCAATGTTTTATTGAAATTCCACCAAAACAATGGCAGGCTTGCTACACTTACAGCTATACAAACACCCGGCCGTTTTGGTCTTGCGAATATTAACACCCATAATGAAGTAGTATCGTTTGTCGAGAAACCACTTGGAGACGGAAGTTGGATTAACGGTGGATTTTTCGTTTTTCAACCTGAAGTATTCAACTATTTAACGGATGATACGACCATATTGGAACGCGAGCCGCTGGAAAAACTTGCCAAAGAAGGACAGTTGATGGCCTATAAACATAAAAAGTTCTGGCAACCGATGGACACGACCCGCGACAAAAATCTCTTAGAAGGTTTATGGCAAACAGCGAAAGCACCTTGGAAGATTTGGGAGTAAAAGGTTTAAAAAGGGAAGATGCAAATGAGTAGGCAAGCTTTTTGGGACCATAGAAAGGTATTTATAACTGGACATACGGGGTTTAAAGCTTCCTGGCTAACCCTTTGGTTGCATTCTCTGGGAGCGGTAATAACAGGTTATGCGCTACCGCCTCCCACGAATCCCAGCTTATTTGTACTATGCGGAATAGAGGAACTGCTGACTTCGATCATAGCTGATGTGAGAGACCAGAGCGCACTTACTGAAGCGGTAACAAAGGCTCAGCCCGAGGTCGTATTTCATTTGGCAGCGCAACCCTTAGTGCGGTATTCCTACATAAATCCAGTAGAAACCTTCGAAACCAATGTTATGGGTACAGTAAATCTACTTGAAGCAATTCGATCCTGTGAAAGCGTGAAAGCGGTAGTCAATATAACAACAGACAAATGCTATCAGAATAATGAGTGGTATTGGGGATACAGAGAAAACGATCCACTGGGGGGATATGATCCCTACTCAGCCAGTAAAGGCTGCTCCGAGGTTGTAACCTCCTCCTATAGGAACTCCTTTTTTAATAAAGGAAGTTCTGTTGCTCTGGCGTCGGCTCGAGCCGGAAATGTAATTGGCGGTGGTGATTGGGCTGAAGATCGATTAATACCCGATTGTATAAAATCCCTATTAAAGAATGACCCGATACTTATACGGAATCCCGAGGCGATTCGACCGTGGCAACATGTTTTGGAACCGCTCAACGGATATCTAATGCTGGCTGAACAACTCCATAATAGCGGAAGTGATTTTGCTGAAGCATGGAATTTCGGACCTGATGATAGAGATGTAAAGCCGGTACGGTGGATTGTTGAAACTCTATGTCGAAAATGGGGAGGTACGGCAACCTATAATATTCTCACAGGTGAACATCCCCACGAAGCGCGATACTTAAAATTGGAATGCTCAAAAGCCAGGCAGAAACTGGGTTGGCAACCGCGATGGGAACTTCAAAAGGCATTGGAAAAAGTAATAGAGTGGACCGTAGCCTACAAAAACGGGCTGGATATGAGAAAAGTATGTCTTGATCAAATACGACAGTATAATGAGGAGATTTGTTAAACATGGATGCTTTGGAAGCTATATTGCGTCAAGAAGTAATAGCGGCCGCAAAAAAATACTATGAATATAAATTTGGAAACAAGGTCACTTTTTCTCCGGGAGATCGCATCAATTATGCCGGACGAGTATTTGATGAAAAAGAAATGACGAATCTCATAGATTCATCACTAGATTTTTGGTTAACCTCGGGGCGATATACACAGGCTTTTGAAAAACAATTATCGGAATATCTGCAAATAAAGTACTGTTCTGTAGTCAATTCAGGGTCGTCTGCGAACCTATTGGCTTTTAGCGCATTAACTTCTACTCAACTGGGTGAGCGGAGAATTCTACCTGGGGATGAAGTGATAACAATTGCAGCAGCATTTCCTACCACGGTAACTCCCATAATTCAGTACGGAGCTATCCCCGTATTTGTAGATATTGATTTACCGACTTACAACATCGATTGTCCGATGTTAGAGGAAGCGCTCACGAATCGAACTAAGGCAGTTATGATCGCCCATACCCTGGGTAATCCGTTTAATGTACAATACGTAAAGGATTTTTGCGATCGAAACAGGTTATGGCTTATCGAGGACAATTGCGATGCGTTGGGCGCTCGATATTTCTATAACGGCGAATGGAAATTTACCGGCACGATAGGAGATATCGGCACCTCTAGCTTCTACCCTCCCCATCATATTACCATGGGCGAAGGAGGGGCGGTGTATACCCATAGTCCTTTATTAAAACGCCTGGTAGACTCCTTTCGCGATTGGGGTCGTGATTGCTGGTGCCCTTCCGGACAAGACAATACCTGCAAAAATCGTTTTAATACACAAAGTGGCGAACTCCCTACGGGTTATGATCATAAATACGTTTATTCTCATTTTGGGTATAACCTTAAAGCTACCGATATGCAGGCGGCTATTGGATGTGCACAATTAGAAAAATTACCCGCATTTGTGGAAAAGCGCAATCAGAATTGGCAGACTCTGCGAGCGCAGTTGAATGATTTATCCAATGTTTTTATTCTACCCCAACCAACCCCTGACTCACAACCGAGTTGGTTCGGTTTCATGCTAACAGTACACGAAAACGCGAACTTCAATAGGGATGAAATCGTTCAATATCTGGAGTCAAAAGGAATACAGACGCGGATGTTGTTTGCGGGAAACCTGATAAAGCATCCTTGTTTTGATGAGATTAGGAAAGAAAGAAAAGGTTATCGTGTAATCGGTGATCTAAAAAATACGGATACGGTAATGAACCAGGCATTTTGGATAGG
>CAZMHO010000224.1:0-2933 GCA_964566085.1 uncultured Thermotogaceae bacterium
CTTTCTGGTAGAAGAAACGGAAGGACATATCCACATCTACGGGCGCGCGGAGAACCATTTGGCGGACGCGTTGGAAGCTTTTCTGTTAAAAGAAAATGTTCCCAGCAGCGCCTTCACGATCGTAAAAGTAAAGGAAAGCGTTCTATGAGAAGGGTTTTAATCGCTTCGTTTTTGGGGATCGTCGCGATCTTTTTCCTTTTTCACGCCCGGCAGATTCACCCCGCCGAAACCATGGCGATGGCTCAATACTATATAAACAACGCCTTCCACGCTACCGGGGCTCCCAATTCCGTGACGTCGATTTATTTATTCTACCGTTACTACGATACGCTGTTCGAGACGATGACGCTGTTTTTCAGCGTCGTCGGGGTCGTGTGTATGTCGGTTCACAGAGGGGATGAAGACAATGAATGACCATTCCGAACTCGTTACAATTATCTCCGGCGCGCTTATCCCGTTTATCTTCCTTTTCGCGCTGTATATGATGATCAACGGACACATCTCTCCTGGAGGCGGCTTCCAAGGAGGGGCGGTCTTCGCGTCGATCTTCATCTGCAAGTATTTGACCAACCCGGTCCGCCGTTTTTCGGCGTCTCAAGATACCTCACTGCCTCGGATCAAGAAAGTCGAGAAACTGGTTTTGTTGCTGATCCTGTTATTTGCCCTCTCATTCTTAGCTACGTTTCTACATTTTTCCTTGCCTTGGTTTACACCGTACTATCTGTTATTGATGAATCTGCTGATCGGCGCTAAAGTCGCTTGCGGGATGACCCTTCTCTTCTTCCGGTTCATCTTCTTCGAGGTGGAAGGATGATCTTCGAATCCTTAATCGATGGCGAGACGATCAGCATCGTCCTCTTCTTCATCGGAGTCTACGGGATTTGCGCGAGAAGGAACATTCTGAAGACAATCATCGGCATCGGCATCATGCAAAGCGCCATCATCCTGTTTTTCCTTTCGATTGGCTCGGATCCCGCTGCAATTCCCCCGATCGGAGAAGAGATCGCCAGTTATGCAAAGGTCGCGGATCCGGTTCCCCAAGCCCTGATGATAACCGCCATCGTCGTCGGTATTTCCGTCACGGCGCTCAGTTTGACCATGTTTGTCAATCTCCATCATAAATACGGTTCGGCCAACTGGAACAAGGTGAAGCGGAAGAGAAGGGATATCGATTGAGCGCCTCTTTATTGATGTTCGTTTTCTTGCCTATCTTTACGGGCCTTATCGTCTATTTGCTGAAACCGGTGAGTTATAAGGGGATCGCCCTCTTGATCCAATTCGCGCTGGTGGGGTTAAGTGTGGTTTGGTGTTCGAGGGATCTTTCGGAAGCTATCTTGGTTCCGCTTCTTCAGGTACCTTTACCTTACGGTATGGCTTTAAGGATCGATCGGCTCGGCGCCTTTATGCTGCTGGTCGGTAACCTTCTGTTCTTATTGATGATCATTTTCAGCTTTCACAAAGCGTACATAACTCCTTTGTTCATAGCCATCTTCTTGTCGTTGCAAGGCTTCATTAACGGGGTTTTCTTATCCGTCGATATTTTCAACGTCTATATCCTGGTGGAGGTCTCCACCATCAGCGTCAGTATTCTCATTATGTTCAAAAAAGACAGCCAGTCGATGTACGATGGCATGTTTTACCTGATGACCAACCTCGTAGGGATGGCGTTTTTTCTTTTAGGCCTCGGGTATTTATACAAACTGTTCGGCGTTTTGGATTTTGTGCATATCGCCGAAGCTCTCCCGCTTTTACCTGATAAAAAAGCGGTGGTGATACCTTTTAGTTTGATCTTCACGGGCGTTAGTTTGAAATCAGCGTTACTCCCCTTGTTTAGCTGGCTGCCGAAAGCCCATGGAACCGCGAGCGCGCCTTCGATCGTTTCCGCGATCCTGTCCGGAGTCTACGTAAAAACGGGTTTGTACCTTTTATTGCGCGTTCAAGAGGTTTTCGGAGCAGTCATTCCCCTCCAGGAGCTGTTGTTGGTTTTTGGGTTCGCTACCGGGATCGGCGGATTTGTCTTAGCGGTCGCTCAAAGCGACATCAAACTCATTCTCGCTTATCATACGGTTTCTCAAGCCGGATTGATCCTCGTCGGGCTGGGCGGCGCGAATCCCCTCAACACCGTCGGAGGAGTCTATCACATCCTCGCTCATGCGCTCTTCAAAGGACTGCTGTTTTTATTAGCGGGGGTATTGATCGAAATATATGGGACACGGAATATCTCCCAGATGAGAGGGTTGTGGCAGAGATCGAAATTCGTGTCGGCCACCTTGATCGTAGCCGTCCTGAGCATTACGGGCGCGCCGTTCTTCAGCGGCGGGTTCTCGAAATACTTCATCGCTTATGGACACGAGGAAATGGGGTTTAAGGTTCTGTTCACCTTGATTAACGCGGGAACGATGATCTCGTTTATCAAATTTTTCCGGATTCTCAAAGGAAACTACCAAAAACCCGAAAAACCGTTCAACCTACGAATAAACCAATACACGGTCTTCGGGGTCATGATGGGTTTGTGCCTCTGCCTGGGCATATTCGGCGATAACGTCGCACTCTCCGTTCTCGGGGTTCCAATCCGCTATCCGGCTTCTCAGCAAGCGGGTAAGTGGATGGAATACCTGCTGCTGTATACGTTCTGCGCGCTCCTGTTCCCCTTATGGATCGAAAAAAGCGTCGTCTTGAGCTGGGTAAAAAGACTCGAACTCACGTTCAACGAAGTCAGCTTGTCGATCGTCGGCTTCTTCTTTTTCACTTTTTTGTATTTCCAATACTCGCTTTAAGAGTGGCCTCGACCGAGTGCGAGGCTTCGAATCGATCCCAAGATCAAACTGGGCCGACTCCACATCGGCTTTATTACTGATCGTAGATTACGGGTTGATTTCCTGGGCGGATTATGGTATTCTTAGATAAGAAGCTAATGCTCCACTTTGTAAAAT
>CAZMHO010000225.1:0-2925 GCA_964566085.1 uncultured Thermotogaceae bacterium
CCATTGCGTTTTCATGTTTTCCGTTCTCCTTAGCAATCAAAGATCGTCCATTCCTCGCGATTATTCCTTGAGCGTATATTTCATACCCGCCTTTTCGGTTCCCTTATCCGTTACCGACTGTCGCGGTAGGCTTCGGGTCGTTCTTCGGTTTACGGACTTCTTTCTCGTCGTGGCCGTCGACGTCTTTGCGGTTAAGCCCGGCAAAGCTCGACGCCCTAATGAATCCCGTTTATCTTAGGCACCTGTACGATCGTAAGATAAAGTCCGAGTTGGCGGATGGTGTTCACGAAAGAATCGTATTCCACCGGTTTGGCGATATAGCTGCTGCAACCCAAGAAGTGACAATGTTCGACTTCTCGCGGATCGTCGGTGGTGGTAATCATAATAACGGGAATCTTGCGGAGCTCAATGTCTTCTTTGATCTGCTCCAGCACCTCAGGGCCGTCCATTTTGGGCATACGGATATCGAGCAGCAAAACAAAGGCCTCTCCAGATTTCCGGTGCGGTCCAAGACCCTGGCGGAAGAGAAAGTCTATTACCGCCTGTCCGTCCCTGAATTGGATGACGCTATTAGCGATGCCTGCGCGGACAAGGTTCTTGCGGATCAGTTCCGCGTGTCCTTCGTCGTCTTCGGCAATCAGAATGATGTCTTCCTGATTCATCGTATTGGCTCCTTAAATCGTGTTCGAAAGGAATCTTCGCTAACGGCCGCTTCTATTATAGGCCAGCGGTAGGATGACAATGAACGCGCTGCCCTTTCCAGGCTGCGATTCCACATTTATTTCCCCGAACATCCGGGAAAGAGACTGTCTGGCGATGGTCAACCCGAGTCCTTCTCCCTCGGATTTGCCCGGATCGAGGCGATGGAAGAGCTCGAAGATATGATGAAGATGGTTTTCCGCGATTCCGATGCCGTTGTCCTCGACCCGATACTCAACGTGGTCCATTTTTCGCGCACCGCGGATTCGTATGGTTCCCGGCCGGTCAGGATGTCGATATTTGATGGCGTTATCAAGCAAGTTGGAGAACACCTGCTTTACTTGCACAGTATCACCCCGGCAACCGGGTAGGTCATCCACGGCCAATTCGATGCCGGTTTCCTGCAGCGTGAACGCAAAGGACGCCGCGAGCTGACCGATGACTGCGTTCATATCGACGTCCGCGATTTGCATGGCAGCCCTGCCAAAACGCGAGAGTTTCAGCAGCCCTTTGAGAAGTTCATCCATCTGCCGCGCGCTGGATCGTATATGACCGATGCTTACTTTCATATTAGGAATCTCCGCGCGTAACGTTTTTTTCATTGCCAATCCGTCCCCGCCAACACCCAGCGCGGCGTCGAGCTCCTCGAGCGCGTAGTCCAGTTCCCGACTGAAACCATCCACATTCACCAAAGGCGAGCGCAAGTCGTGGGAAGCGACATAGACCAACTGTTCCAGCTCCTTGTTCTTGGCATCGATACTCCTCTGAATCCGCATGGTTTCGGAAACATCGGCCGTGATGGTGGCGAACCGGTTCGGGCCGGGCGATACCACCGAGATGGCAAAATGTTTGCCTAAGGGTGGAAAGTAAGTTTCGTAATGATAGGGCTCGCCGGTGATGCCCACACGAGAGTATACCTCCAGGAAGGGCGGCTCCGGCGTGCCGTAGAGCTCGTTGGCCAATCTGCCGACGGCATCCTCGCAGCGGATACCGGTGATGCGCGTGAAAGCGGTGTTGCAATCGGTGATGCGGTAGTTCACCGCCGCTCCAGCCTCATCGAAGACCAACTCGTGAAGTACGACCATCTCCGTCATCGAAGCAAACAGGGCCGACAGCTTGGCCTCGCTCTCGCGCAGCGCCTCCTCCGCACGTTTGCGTTCCGTGATGTCTTGAATAATGGAAGTAAAATACGCCACTGAACCGTCGGGGTTTCTCACGACTTGTGTGGTGACCGAGACATCCAACAGGGTTCCTTCTTTAGAGATATAGCGCTTTTCCAGATTGCTATCGCTTTTTACTCCATTTATCACTTCGGCGAAGAGTTCCATTTCTTTTACTAAATCCTCAAACGGAGTGAGTTCCATCCAGGTCTTCTGTGCAAATTCATCCCGGGAATAGCCTAACATCTGGGAGAGTTTATCATTGAAATGAATCCATTTTCCTTCAGCGGTTGTCATTGCAAACCCGGCGCTCGGGAGATTAAAAAAGGTATGGAAACGCTCTTCAATTTCCCGCAGTTCCTCCTCCGCCCGCTTTCGTTCCGTGATATCGGTGTGTGTGCCGATTATGCGCAACGGCGCGCCCGCTTCATCCCGCTCCACGATTTTACCCCGCCCCTGAATCCACATCCACGATTCGTCTTTACGCTTGAATCGGAATTCGATATCAAAGCAGTCGGACGCGCCGGAAAGGCAAGCCTGGATTGCGGCCTCCGCTCCCGGAAGATCATTCGGATGAACGCGCGCCGCCCAGCTTGCGAAATCCTGCGGGAATTCACCCGCTTCGTAGCCCGCCATCGTGTAATACCGCTCATCGAAGAAAGCGCGGTTAGTGACCAGATTCCAGTCCCAAACCCCTTCATTCTTGACCGCCATGGCGAGCCCCAGACGTTCTTCACTTTGCCGCAAGGCATTTTCCATTCGTTTTCGATCGGTTATATCTTGATGTGTGCCCATCATCAAGAGCGGCTTGCCTCCATCCGTCCACAAAACGACCTTGCCCCGGTCGAGCACCCATATCCATTCGCCGTTTTTGTGCCGCATTCGCGACTCAGACTCATAGTAGTCCAATTCGCCGTGGAAGTGTTTTTCGAGCTGTTCTCCGCTTACTTTTATATCTTCTGGGTGAGCGAACTTTGTCCAGGTTTCTATAGAAACCGGGTTGATTTCCTCAAGGGTATAACCGATTATTTCCGCCCAACGCTCGTTGAAAATTGTCTCTCCAGTT
>CAZMHO010000226.1:0-2905 GCA_964566085.1 uncultured Thermotogaceae bacterium
CAAATCGATTGGGTTCAAGAAAGATACATTCAACCGTGTACTCTCCTTAAAGAAGTGATCTTCTTCAGAGGAAGTGATCTTCTTCCTCAATCCCTAACCGGTTCGCTCAGGGCGCCCAGTTCTTTGGTGATTTTTTCGACGCTTCGACAATACAAAAACGCGTCCTCTTTCGTAATCTTCTTCTGTTTTACGGCATCGACCAACGCGTAATCGAAAGAGATCATACCGTACTTCTTTCCCGTATCCATCAGACTTTCTATCTGGTGCAACTTACCTTCTCTGATGAGATTGCGGATGGCGTCAGTAATAATCATGATCTCCAGTACCGGGGCGAAACCATTCCCGCTCGCTAAACGAACCAACCGTTGATAAACAACCGCTATCAAAGAGTTCGCCAGTTGGAGCCCGATTTGCCTCTGCTGATGAGCCGGAAACACGTCAATAACCCTTTCGGGAGCCGTCGGAGCAGAGTTGGTGTGTATTGTCGCCAAGACTAAATGCCCCGTCTCCGCCGCGGTTAGCGCCAGCTCCATCGTATCCAGATCGCGCATTTCACCGACGAGTATCACGTCCGGGTCCTGGCGAAGGGCATATTTCAAACCGTCTGCAAAGGACATCGTGTCCAAACCCAGCTCTCTTTGATGGATAATGGATTTCTTGTTCTCGAAGACGTACTCAACGGGATCCTCGATCGTAAGGATATGAAGGGGTTTGGTTTCATTGACGTGTTCAATCATCGCCGCGATCGTTGTGGACTTTCCGCTGCCGGTAGGGCCCGAGACCAGAATCATCCCGCGGTCCCGTTCAGCCAGTTCGCGCAACAAGACCGGAACGTTCAGGTCTTCCAGCTTGCGGATCTTTTTGGTGATGATACGAAAAGCCGCCGCGTAGTTTCGGCGCTCGAAGTAGACGTTCGCCCGGACACGGATGAGATCCTTCACGCCAAATGAAAAATCGATCTCTTTTTTGTCGGGAGGCACGAATCCGATCTGCCCGAACAAGACCTCGAGACTCTTGTGCAGATCGTTGGAAGAGAACGCTTCCACCTCTTTCAGGCGCTTGAGCTCACCAAACACGCGAAAAACAGGATTTTCATTCGTACAGAGATGAACGTCCGAGGCGTTCATCTGATACGCGTGCAGAATAAGCTTTGAGATATCGATCACTGCCATTGCACTCACCTCTTGCCTGTAATTTTTACCCCGTTGGTCAATCCTCTGACGAGTACCAAGCCGTCGTTTACCGCGCTTTCTTGATCCAATACCGGAACAATCTCTACCGATAGCCAACTGCCATCTTCTCTTTGGACCTTCCCGTTATTTAGAAACCCCGATGGAATCCACGCCAAATCGTTTGTCTGATAGTCGACGGATAGAGAACAGATCTCTTCTCTCAAGGGAATATGCCCGTCGAAACGCGTGCCCGGAATCGAAAGACACCATTGATTGGCGCGAGAAACATAAGCCACGTCCGATAATAAGACGGATAACCCCAGCCGCGGAAAGGCCAAAGTGAGTGCGCTCGGCATTCCCCCGGCTTGTCCACCCCGCCCCCCGCTCATCGCTTTCAGTCGTTCCTGAAGCGATTTATCCACGGGTATTAAAAACCCGAAGTCTTCCGGTATCAGCTCAAAGAGAACGGTTCCTTTATTTACGAAGGTGTTTTCGATCGCGGAAGCGCGGATGATATAGCCGTTGATGGGGCTCAGGGCGGTCGTATTTTTCAGATCATTCAAAGCGAGCTGCATGGCGACTTCTTTCTCTTTTTGTATGGCGGCGCCGTCCTGCAGAAGAGACCGTGCATAATCAGACTGAGCTTTCTGGTAGTTGTAATCTTCTTGTATCTTCTCAAACCTGGCTAAAGGGTCTCCGATCGAAACCTTTTCGAAGGCTCTCTTCGGTATCTCCAGCACAAAATCGTCTTTGGCGCTATAGATCGGTATGATCGGGTCAGGAAAGCCGGCAAGCAAATACTCTTCCGTTTTAACGGAAGAATGAGTCTTAACGGTAATGGTCATTCGCCGATTTTGAAAAACGACGTACAAAAAGACGAGCACTATGATTACGATACCGGCGATAATCGTTATTTTTTTCAATCCCGCACCCGAATCCTCTGCCAGCGTATCAGAACTTAAAAACTCGTACGCTTTCGGATAGGTTCTTAGACATCTCAACCAACTGGAAAGAGAGCGCTGAAAACTCTTCGACCGCTCTCGAACTATCGATAAACGATTCATTCATACTGTTTATCTGATCAAACAAGCTTTTAAAACGATCGGCGATCGCGTCCGCCTGTTGTGAAACGCCGATGACCTGTTTGTTTTGGGTGCCGATATTCTGGAGTGTCTGAACCATCGCGCGGTTCGCTTCCTTAAAGGAACCGACCATCTCTTTTATAACATCGCCGATAGAGGATATCTCTCCAACCAACGAACTTACTTTCCGATTGCTGGCCGTGGAGGAATCAACCACCTGATCGATCATCTCCGAAATGGTCGCCAGTTTTTCGCGAATTTCTTTCGATGTCGCGTTGGCCGCTTCCGCGAGCTTCTTGACCTCTCCCGCCACGACGGCGAAACCTTTTCCGGATTCTCCGGCACGCGCTGCTTCTATAGCCGCATTTAAGGCCAGCAGATTGGTTTGTTCCGCAATGGTAAGAATCTTGTCGACGAAGGTTTCTATCTCGCCCGTAATAGATTTTAGGTTCTCCACGCTCGAGATGTTCCCGGCCACTTCTTCTCCGATGCTCTCGGCTTTGACTGTCGTGGCGAGTATGGCCTCTTGCTCTGTTTCCGTTTCCGTCACCCGTTGATTTACGGTGGAGATCAGTTTCTGAACATCGGACAGCAACCGCTCACTGTCGCGCGTTAAATCGGCGGTATTGGCGGATACTTCTTGCAGGTTGG
>CAZMHO010000227.1:0-2902 GCA_964566085.1 uncultured Thermotogaceae bacterium
TATCCTTCTCTTCGCGTCGATCTCTTGGGGAATCGGCACTCTCATTCAAAAGTATCGTAAAACGACCTTGACTCCGACCGTCAGCTCGGCGTACCAGCAACTCATTGGAGGCATTGCGGTTCTCGCCATGCGATTCCTCCTCAACGAGCCGCTCCCTACCCCTACACCGGCGGCATGGGGCGCTTGGCTCTATTTGGTGGTCTTCGGAGGCATTTTGGCTTACACCGCTTTCATCGTCGCAGTCAGAAGCCTTCCGATACGTATCGTTATGACCTACAGCTACGTCAACCCGCTCGTCGCCCTCTTTCTTGGATGGATGGTTTTAAAAGAGGAGATTACCTTATGGACGGTTATCGGCGCCGGGCTTATCGTGCTTTCAGTTTTCGGGATATACAAAACGAAAACCGCCGCGCAAACGCATGCATAGCAGGGATTTGCCTTTAAATTTATAGAACCTTCCTTAAAAACTCTTTGGTCCGATCGCTCTTCGGGCTTTTAAAAAATTCGGCCGGCTCGGCTTCTTCGACGATGACGCCGCCGTCAATGAAGATCATCCGATGCCCCACTTCGCGGGCGAATCCCATCTCATGAGTAACGACGATCATGGTCATCCCATCGCGTGCCAACTGTTTCATCACTTCCAGCACTTCCCCAACCAACTCTGGATCCAAAGCGGAAGTGGGTTCGTCAAATAGCATCAACTCCGGATCCATCATCAAAGCGCGTGAAATCGCCACCCTTTGCTGCTGGCCGCCCGAGAGATTGATGGGATACGCATTCGCTTTTTCGCTTAATCCGATCCGCTTCAAGAGGCTCAATGCCTTTTCTTTAACCTCTGCTGAATTCATTTTTTTCACTTTCAGCGGCGCCAACATCAGATTATCAATGACCGTACGATGGGGAAACAGGTTGAACTGCTGGAAGACCATTCCCATCTTCATGCGGTATTCGTTGATGTTGATCTGCTTCTCGTTCAAAAGGACATCCTTAAAGTAGATTTCCCCTTTTTCGTACTTTTCGAGGTGGTTGATGCACCGGAGCATGGTACTCTTGCCCCCGCCGCTGGGGCCGATGACGACCATCACCTCGCCGGGTTGAATCTCAAGATCGATCCCTTTGAGCACTTCAAGATGTCCGAAACGCTTATGAAGATTTCGTATCGAGATAATCGCGCTCACCTGATGGTCACCTTCTTTTCTATCCAGTTCACGATCTGCGCTAAAGTAAAGGTAATCGCAAAGTAAACGATTGCGACCCCTCCATAGATTTCGAAAGATTTGAAGGTCCGGCTGATGATGTACTGGCCTTGGCGGGTGAGCTCGGCGATCCCGATGACCGAAACCAGAGAGCTTTCTTTCGTAAGGGCAATAAACTCATTCCCCAAAGCCGGAAGAATATTACGAAAGGCTTGCGGGAGGATAATGTACCGCATCGTCTGCCACACGGTCATACCTAAAGAACGCGCGGCTTCGGTTTGGCCTCTTGAGATCGATTGGATCCCCGCCCGAACGATCTCGGCCGTATAAGCGCCGGCATTGATCGAAAGCGCGACGACGGCGGCCGTGAAAGGGGGAAAATCGATCCCGATAGAAGGCAACCCGAAGTATATGATATAGATTTGGACAAGAAGCGGCGTACCGCGAACGAACTCGATGTAGATAGAACTCGGTATCCTCAGGAATAGAACCTTCGAAAGCCTTCCCATTCCGAAGATCGTACCGATAATCGTTCCGAAAATGGCGGCTAATAGGGTCACTTGAAGAGTTATTACCGCCCCCTGCAATAGAAAGGGCATAGACGCGATGATATCAGACATGGCTTCCTCCTGAAACGAAATGAGAAAAAAATCGTGAAGACTCTAAACGCTCAAACACGATCAACGAAAACGATAAATCGACGCGCCGATATAACAAAGGCATGCCTTCGGAAACGGCTCCGTCGGCATGCGGTTGGAGACAATTAAGATAAAAACAAAGAAGCGTTCAGTCTAGAACCATTCTTCCAGCATCGCCTCATAAGGACTGGTCTTCAGTTCTTTCAGAACCTGATTCACGAAAGTCAGGAGTTCCTCATTTCCCTTTTTTATCGCGGCGCCGTAGCTCTCCGCGGATAAAACCGGGCTGCCTACTTCCAGGCTGGGATTGAAATTGATGTAAGCCTCGGCTGTAGAGGAGTCGATGACGACAGCGTTTACGCGTCTGAGAGCTAATTCCATCAACGCTTCCGTGAAATGGGGGAATCTCGTGAGGATGATCCCAGCCACTTCGGTCGCCATCAGATCACCGGTCGTGCCCATTTGAACGGCGACCTTTTCATTTGCCAACTCCAGGGCATCGGTAAAATGTTTGTACCCTTTCCGCACGACGATAACTTGGCCTGCGTCGAAGTAGGGATCGCTGAAATGAACGACTTTTTTCCGTTCTTCCGTGATCGTCATTCCGGCAAGGATAATATCGAACTTATCGGCTTGCAGTGCAGGGATTAGTCCATCGAACGAGAAATCGACAACTCGCAAGGTAACCCCTAATCTCGAAGCGATCGCTTTCGCGATATCGACATCGAATCCGACGATCTCGTTTTTTGTATTGTAGGATTCAAAGGGTGGGAAGGTCGCATTGGTCCCCATCACGAGATAACCGCGCGCTTTAATGGTGTCGAGAATTCCTCCGAAGGCAAAGATAGACAAGATCAATACGAGGGTAATAAATAGAGATACTCTTTTCACAGTGACACCTCCAAATGGTTTTGGTATGATTTTTTCTACGATAGGCCTGGCATAAGTATAACATAAAATAAATCCCTTTCTCCTCCGGTTAAAGTCGTAAAATTCACGCGATTTTCACTTCCAGCCGGTGTATACTATACAAATGGCTTGCAGCAACCGTCAGAAACATTCTAAACC
>CAZMHO010000228.1:0-2880 GCA_964566085.1 uncultured Thermotogaceae bacterium
GTAACCGAAAAACAACGCTTGTGATAAGGTTTAAATTATCACAGCAGGCGGAGAAAGGGTAGCGCAAATTGCGGGGTTTCAAAGAGATTCCACTAGTTTTCCAAGGAATGCGATACCACGATGGCTCGGGAATCGAAATGTCGTCGCTTAATGGGTTTTTGGAGGATACGTTCGGTATTGTTTATTCCACAATAATTGATAATAACTCCTGAACCCTTTCTCAATACAAGAATTAAACTGGCAACGTGATTTACTTAAAGTATCTATGATCGGAAGCAGGGAGAGAGAGTATGAAAATTCTTTACCTAACCGGCGCCATCTCGTCGCCTTATAATATAGACGCGTTACCTTTTATTGCTAAAAGAGTGGAAGCACTGTATTCTTGCGGGTACAATACTCATAATGTAACGATGGTCGGGGTTTACTCCAGAATGCTCTCTTCGTTTATAAGAATGAAGTACAAGGATTATAAAAGGATTGCACCAAAGGATTGGAACCCCAAAATTACCCAAAACGGAATAGCCTATGAAGTACTACCATATAATATCTCTCTTTTAAACTTCTACAAGCTTTATCCGAACGCCCTAACCGCGTATAGATTATTAAAAGACCGTTTAGACTTGAACCGTTTCGATCTGGTACACGCACATTGGTCTTTTCCTGAAGGAGAGATAGGAAACAGAATTTATAAAGAATACAATATCCCCTATATAATGACTTGTCACGGGTATGATATCAATATTTTGCCTAATAAAAACAGAAAAACCAGGGAGTCAATCTTAAAAAGCTTGGAAGAATCTGCAGTGAATATTTTCGTAAGTGACGCCCTATTAGGAAGCGCAAAAAAAATAGGTTATTCCGGAAAAAACTCACGAATTATCCCAAACGGGTTTGACCCCAGCTTTTTCAAATACGAGGATAAGCAAACCATACGGAAGGAGTTAAATATATATAGAGCAGGTCAAAACTACGTTGGGTTTGTCGGAAGTCTTTCAACTGTTAAAGGGGCAGATAGACTACCTGCAATTTTTAACTCTATCGCAGATTCGATCAAAAATGTAGTATTTATTATCGTTGGAGAAGGATTAGAGAGAAAAAACATCGAAAGAAACATAGGTTCTAAAAACACTGTATTTACCGGAAGATTAAGGCAAGTGGATGTTGCAAAGTATATGCAAGCAATGGATGTTATGGTAATACCTAGCCGAAGCGAAGGTTGGGGTTGCGTGGTTAAAGAAGCGCAAGCTTGCGGAACCCCGGTAGTCGGAAGCAACTTAGGCGGAATACCGGAAGCCGTAGGTGAGGGAGGGCGCGTCGTCGACGAAGGACTTGATTTCGAAAAGAGATTTGCGGAAACCGTAGTAGAAGAACTACGGTTAAAACCAGGTTCGGACAAAGCACTGCGAAGTGCTGTAGGATATACTTGGCGAGAAACAATAATAAAGGAAATCTCCGTATACAAATCGATCGGAACTAATCCCCAGTAAGAAGATTCTCTCGTTCTAATCTCCGAAACGATTTTCTTTTAATCCTTGTAAGAGTTTCGGTTTTATACTTAATCATTTTCTCGGTAATGATGGACAATCATAAATCATGAAAAGAGAGGTAAATATGAGGACATACCAAGTTTGTAAAAGATGCATTATGGACACAACAGACCCGGAAATCGTGTTTGATGAAGATGGGATTTGTAATCATTGCAAAGCAGTCGACAGCTTTTATCGAACACTTCCTTCTGTCGAATCAAGAGAGGAGAAACTACGACTTCTATTAGATACGATCAAGAAGGAAAGAACCGGCAAGTACGATTGCGTCGTTGGCGTTAGTGGCGGGCTCGATAGTACCTACGTCATTCATTACCTAAGAGAAAACGGGATAAATCCTCTCGCGGTCCATGTAGATAATGGATGGAATTCGGAGGTTTCTAACCATAACCTCCAGAAAGTCATAAAGAAACTAAAAGTGGATTTAGAAACCGTTGTTTTGGAGTGGGAGTTATTCCGAGATTTGCAGCTATCCTTCCTTAAGGCTTCTATACCTGATTTGGAAATACCGACGGACCATTCACTCAGGGCGGTTATATATAGAGTCGCTAAAAAGAATGGCCTAAAGTACATTTTTAATGGAACGAATTTCAATACAGAGTCTATTCTTCCGAGGTCTTGGTCTAGAAGCCAGTCAGATTGGCTGTTAATAAAAAGTATTTACAAGCAGTTCGGATCCGGATTGAATCTTAGCCACTATCCCCACTCGAGTTTATGGAATATCTTATTAGACGGCTTTTCTGGTTTTGTCAGGGTTTCCTTGCTTGACAACATTAACTACAATAAATCAATGGCTATAACAGAAATGTCCGAAAGATACGGCTGGGAATACTACGGTAGCAAACACTTTGAGTCCGTTTATACAAGGTTTTTCCAAGGTTACATTCTTCCGGAAAAATTCGGAATAGATAAAAGGAGAGCGCATCTTTCCAGTTTAATCTGTTCAGGAGAAATGACTCGGGAGAAAGCGCTGGAAGAAGTATCGAAAAAAACCTACCTTGATGAAAAAATGCTCATCGAGGATACAAACTTGTTTAAAGTCAAGTTGGGATTAACGGATAAAGAATTCAAATATTTAATATCTTTGCCGAATAAATCCACGAATAGTTATCCGAATTATGAAAACACGTTTCCATACCGTTATTTTTACTCTGCCTACAGGAATTTGATTGTTAAAAAGAATAAGAAAAGAGCAATCTTGTAGTATCAATAATTTCAAGGATGGCTTTTTCAGTCGAAAACCGCGTTTCTAATTTGCGAAGCTTATGTTCAATTTCTCGACTAATATATAGACCAGAACGGTTTTGATACCGTAATTCCTTAGGAGAAAAAATGA
>CAZMHO010000229.1:0-2866 GCA_964566085.1 uncultured Thermotogaceae bacterium
TTCTATCGCCCTTCTTACCCCTTTGTATCGTTACACTTTTCGGGAACTTAGGATACAAAAGACAAGTCATGTCGTGACCACCCCGGCCTTCGGCCACCCCTCCGCAGAGGGAAATTAAACCACCCTATAACTTGACACACACGATTGAACCAGTAAAGGAACGTCCGATTCTACCATTATCGTATTACGTTCGGTCTTAGCAAATCCTTGGTAATCAATGATCCTTATTATTTTACTCGATTTCGAGTTAAGCTCACGGTTCGACCGTAAATTGAAGTTGTTTTAAACGAGATGAAGCGATTTCGTAGCACATAATGATAAGAATACTCTCATTTATTACATAAAAAATAAATTTAATACATAAAAGCATGACATCGAGCGTCTTTCTTTTCTTCAATGAGCATTATTCTACGACTACTTCGATTGTGTATATTTTTATCGGAACGCGCGAAGCTGATTGGTATACAGAGAAAACAACCGCGCACGAACCGGTCTGTATCGGCTTAAAAAGCCAAGAACCGTTTTCCGTCCCCAGGGGGGTAAGCACTTCCGGGTTCGATAGTTTAACTTCCCAAACACCATCGTCCTCTTCTTGTACAGGTAGACTGATTCGCGCGATGCATCCTCTTTCCACTTTATGGCTTCCGATTTTGATATCCATAACCTCTGGCGCGCTAGATCGAAAAAGCAAAGGAGTTACCAGCACGTTCGGAACATCACTGCGTAGGATTGCTTCAAAGCTGCCGTCCTGTTTCATCGTATCGAGGGTTTTTTGAAGTTTATAGACTATGGACGGGTCCGTTCCTTTTGAGGCTGCGATATAGAAATAATTCGACTGAACTTCAAACAACGGCTTTATCCTATCCAACGTGTACCCGGCTTTTTCGACAAGCGATGGGACCGTTAGGTCAGTAAAGATCGCCAACGTTACCTCGCCGTTTATGAGTTGACGTACGTTTTCCGAAGGATGGAGGGAGCTTTTTAAGTTCGTGAACCCGTTTTCCTGAAGCAATTGCTCTGTCCACCAATCCTTTGTCGTCGCGATCCATAATACCGATCTCGCGCTATCGAGGCTTTCGATCGAGAGGGCGGAGTCCGTCCTTGCGTAGAGATAAGCCGCGTTTCTTCCGACGGGTCCTATCCATTCGAAAAGCTCCTTTCGTTGCGGTGTCTGATCCATACTGAACAAGAGGATGCCGGGCAAGTGCGACGCCAATTCGTAACCGATGGACCATGGCACCAGAATGGGTTCTTCTTCGAGCCCGTTCCGTCTTAACGCTTCTTCGACAATGCGTGTTACGAATCCTGCCGGCTTTCCATTTTCCCCCGCGAAAGTCACGGGAGGGTATTCTTCCGTCAGAAGCGTCAATTGCCCGGGTACGGGATTTTCGGGTAACCATTTTTGATAGAGGCTTCGAAACTCGCCGGTTTTCTTTGAGGCATCCAACCGCGCTTGCCAATCTTCTACGATTCCATTTGGCACTTCTTGCGAAAAACCGATGTAGATCATATCCAGATTCAGAGGAATGGAAGTCCCTATTCCCGCTGAAGAAACGCTTCGCCCTTCAAGCAGATGGGATAGCACGGAATCATCGAACGGCGCGAGGGTGATGGTACCGCTCGAAAGGTTTTCAAGCAACTGTTTTTCATTGTCAAAATAAATAAGGTTTTTAAACCCTTCGCTTTCAAGCCGCTGGGTCGAATAAAATGATTTTACTACTCCAATCGAATCCACAGTTTTTGCTTCTTCAAGTGAAGTGATCGTTTGGGAAAAGAAAGGCGACGAATAAAGATGCGTCAGCGCGATCGCGATAGGCCCAACCCACTGGAAAAGAGGTTTTCGTTCCGAAGTAAAGACGAGCGTCGGGAGGGCGTATTCTCCGTCGGAGAGAAGCAGGGAGTAGGCATGATCGAAAGAGATTCCCCGCATTCGTACCGGTTCTTCGGTAGGCGTGGACAGAACCGATAAGAGTTCTACTGCAAAGCCTTGAAGTTGTTCGTTTTCTACGAAACTGAACGGTCTGTAATCCTGGTTGATAAGAAACGTCAGTCCATCCGCGCAACAGCATACGGACAGGCTAAGGCACATCAAAAATAGGAGAAATGTTTGCTTCGATACGGCGTTCATCATGAATGATTCCCTCCAGGGAAAAGGTGAGAATAACACGCAAAAAAACGAACTCACGGCCTTTGGTAGATGTTTATCGTTGTACGCTAGACAAAGACTATTATAGGAGATTTACCTCCGAAATGCAAGCGCTCTGTTCACTTGATTCTTCACGCGATTATCGTCGCAATTCTTTCTTGTAACGCAAACCGAATGTCTCGAAGGCATCGTTTTCGATGTCGCGCTTTTCAAACCACAATTTGATGAAGCTTCCTCGGAAACGGTTAAATCTTCGGAGCGCTTGCGGAGACGAAAAGGAGAAGCCCGGTTAGTCTACGTTGCGATGGAAAGGATTTCCCAAAGCGCGAAGGCCTTTTCTCTCGCAAGGATCGGCAGAATCTACCAAGTTCCGATCTGCGCGAGGAGGAATATCGCGGGGGTCGGCGCACCCTGGCTTTCGGAGAGGAGGAAAGTGTTAACGGCCGATGAGAAAATCTCTTCATAAATGGATATCCGCAACCAGGCGCAAAGTGGTATAATTTTGTTTGGTTTAAGCGTATTGATGCGCATCGGCATCTATTGGAAAGTAACGGGTTTCGAACGGCGAAATCGAAATTTGTCAAGCATACCATGATCTTCGTTTAAGGTATATTATAATAATGGCCGAATACAGAGTCGTCGATGCTCTACCGCCGCAAAACGGCGGATTCTTATTCGAGCGCATCGAAAAGATCCGTGGATTCTGACAGAGGAAGTAGC
>CAZMHO010000230.1:0-2851 GCA_964566085.1 uncultured Thermotogaceae bacterium
CGATGAGGTGTCTGACTTGAGTGAACCGATATTGAAAGTTGAGGAACTACGAACGTATTTCGATATGGCCGAAGGCGCCGTGAAGGCGGTAGATGACGTTTCCTTTTCGCTGTCCGAAAACGAGGTCATCGGGATCGTTGGTGAAACCGGTTCCGGGAAGAGCGTCACCGCCAAATCCCTCGTCGGTTTGATCGATAAACCGGGGAGGTTGGCCGGGGGAAAGGTTTTGTTCAAAACTCCTGAGTTCCCGGACCGTCAAAAGGACGGGTATTTGGATTTGGCGCAGCTTCAAGGCGACGAATACACGAGGATTCGCGGAAAGCATATCAGCATTATCTTTCAAGACCCGATGACCTCTCTCGACCCTCTCTATACGGTTGCGGATCAGATGACCGAGACGATTATGTTTCACCAAAAGGTAAACGAAACCGAAGCGTTGGACATCGCCGTGAAAATGCTCGATAAGGTCGGTTTTTCGAATCCTCGCGAACGCGTACACCAATACCCCTTCGAGCTTTCTGGAGGGCAGCGTCAGAGGGTGGTTATCGCCATCGCGATCTCCTGCAATCCGGAAATATTGATAGCGGATGAACCGACCACCGCTCTCGATGTCACTGTGCAGGCTCAGATCCTGGAATTGATGAAAGACCTTCAGCGCGAGTTCAAGAGCGGGTTGATCTTCATCACGCACGATTTAGCCGTAATCGCTGAGATGTCCGACCGTGTCATGATCATGTATGGCGGAAAAACGATGGAATATACAGATGTGTTCACCATCTTCGAAAATCCGATGCACCCTTATACCCATGCTTTGCTCAGTTGTATTCCGAGGATGGACAGAAAGGATCAGGTTCTTGAACCGATTCCCGGTCATCCGCCGATGATGTTGAACGCCCCGGATCTCTGCCCTTATCTTCCGCGTTGCCCGAGAAAGATCGAACGTTGCTTAAAAGACCTGCCGTCCCTTGTGCAAAAAAACGATCATTATATCCGTTGCTTTAACCCGATAATGAACGGCGAATCCCGAGGGTGAGGAGAAAGACATGAATGATTCCGGCTCAAAAGTCTTACTGGAAGTAAAAGACCTTCAGAAATACTTTCCGATAAAATCGGGATTTCTCATTCAGAGGACGGTTGCACAATTAAAAGCGGTCGATGGGGTCAGTTTCACCATCGACAAGGGTCATACCTTCGGTATCGTCGGCGAATCGGGGTGCGGGAAGACAACGATTGGGCGAACGATTATCCGTCTGCTGAATCCGACCGCGGGGAGTATTTACCTGGAGGGGGAAGACATCGCCCTTCTCAAAGAACGATCCCTAAAGCAGTATCGTCAGAAGATGCAAATCGTATTCCAGGATCCGACCTCGTCGCTCAATCCGAGGATGACTGTTGGACAAACGCTTTCCGAGCCCCTTCTCTTTCATGGCATGGTCCGTTCAAAGAGCGAAGTCGAGGAAAGGCTGAGTCGATTGTTGTCTTCTGTCGGGTTAAAACCTTATCATATCGACCGGTATCCGCATCAATTCTCAGGCGGCCAGCGGCAACGCATTGCGATTGCGCGCGCCATCTGTGTCGACCCGTCTCTGATCGTTTTGGACGAGCCCACCTCCGCGTTGGACGTTTCCGTTCAAGCACAGATCATCAAATTGCTGAAAGAGCTGCAGGAAAAATTGAACGCCGGCTATATCTTTATCAGCCATAACTTGTCTGTTGTTCGCTATATCAGCGATCGGGTCGGTATCATGTATCTTGGGAAAATGGTTGAAAAAGGGGATACCGACGAGATATTCGATAGACCGCTGCACCCTTACTCGAAAGCATTGCTCGCGGCGACACCGATTCCGGATCCGAAGATTCGGCGGAAACGGAAAGAATTACTCTCTGGCCAAGTGCCGAGCCCGATCAATCGGCCCAGCGGTTGTTTTTTTCGGACGCGATGCAAGTACGCGATGCCCGCTTGCGAAAAAGAGTACCCGGAGATGATACGGATTGCGGAAAACCATTCGGTCGCTTGCCATCTTTATTCTTTGGGCGAATCCGAAGTAATCGTTGAAAAATAAGGAAATGCGCATCAGCGCTATACTCCCAAAATTCGAAGGAGGGAAAACATGAAAAAAGCGGTAAGTATGTTATTCGTAGTCTGTTTATTGTTAGGCAGCGTATTTGCGGGGATCGTTCCTTCAGACAACCTGCAGTATATCGTTGAACAAGTCAGGGGAAAAGTAGGAGGCACGTTCCAGTTTTACGCCATCACAGATCCCAGAACCTTTAATCCGGCCTTTGCTCAAGAAACAAGCTCGACCGATATCACCGGCATTATGTGGGAAAGTTTGGTCGATTTCGGAAAGAACGGCGAAATCCGTGGCGGGAACTTAACAACCGGATGGGAAGTCACTCCGGAAGGCAACGGATGGATCTTTACTGTCAGAAAAGGATTGCAGTGGTCTGACGGAGCGCCTTTGACAGCGGAAGACGTTTACTGGACCTTTACAAACATTTGGTTCATACCGGAAAACTGTTTGAGCACCTACGACGTCCTAACGGACGCACAAGGGAACCCCCCTCAGATCGAAAAGCTTGACGAAAACCGCGTAAAAATTTGGTACAAAGAACCATTCGCCGTGGGATTGCGCCAACTCGGCGGCGTTTCGATCTTCCCGAAGCACATTGTAGAACCCGTTCTTGCAGCCGGCAAATGGCAAGAATTTTGGACGTTGGCGGATGTCGATAAACTGGTCGGTTCTGGCGCCATGATCGTTTCCGAGTATCTGCCCGATCAAAGAGTCGTCATGAAAAGAAATCCCTACTATTTCCGCATCGATCTGGATGGCAAGCGGCTACCCTATTT
>CAZMHO010000231.1:0-2826 GCA_964566085.1 uncultured Thermotogaceae bacterium
AAATTCCCCGATTCTTTCCGGTTGGCGGAGATAATCAAGAACTCGAAATGATCGATTCCTAAGACCTCTTCCGAAGCCGAGGCTTTAATCATCGCCCGCCCGACGGCATTTTCCAGTTCCCGGACGTTTCCGGGCCAGTCGTACTGTCGAAACAGCGCGATCACTTCATGCGTGACCATTCGTACGCGTTTTCCGTACTCCAGGTTAAAACGCGTTGTGATGAGTTCTACGAGGCCGTTCAAATCTTCCAGACGTTCCCGAAGGGGCGGGATAACGATGGGAACAACATTAAGCCTGAAATAGAGATCGTGTAGGAACGTTCCCTCTTCGATCATCGCTTCCAGATTGCTGTTCGTCGATACGATCAGCCGTACGTCAGGCTTTTCGTACGTTTTAGGTCCTGTACGGGCGTATTCACGCGTTCGCAAATACCCCAACAATTTGATCTGCGTCGATCGATCGAGATTGGAGATCTCATCCAAGAATAGCGTACCGCCCTGGGCCTTTTTCAGGAGACCGGTATACGTGGACTTCTCGGAGGCGGTTGAGATTGATTCCGTGTATCCGAATATCTCATATTGCAGCAAGGAGCTGTCCAAGCTGGCGCAGTTGATTTCGACGAAAGGGCTTTCCCCTCTCGGCGAACTATGGTGGATCGCGTGAGCGAACAACTCTTTACCTGTCCCGCTCTCCCCGCGAAGAAGAACGGTCGCCATCGTGGAGGATACCTGCTGCGCCTGCTCCAAAGCGATCTTCATCTTCGTTGAAGAGGCGACGATATCCGAGAAAGAAAACCGTACTCCGGTTTTCTTCAGGGAAGAACGGGTTAGAACGAGTTGATGCATTAATGAAGAGATTTCCGTTACATCGTGGATGACACCGACGCTTCCCCTAAAACTCTGACCGACGACCAGGGGCATGACATCGACGATGACCTCTCTTCGGGTTTTGCCGACGACCAGACGCTTGCCTAACACCGGCTGCCTCGTCTTCGAGACCATCAAATGGTAACTTTCCCCTTCCTCAATATCGATAATATCGATGGTCGCGGGTTTTCCGACAACCTCCTCCGAAGTTAGTCCGGTAATCCGTGTGTATTCTTCATTAACAAGAGAGATTCTGCCTTTTTCATCGGCTACTGAAATGGCGTCGTGGGTAGAGTCGATGATGGCTTTCAGCTGGGCCTCTATCTCTTTCAGGTTCGTTACTTCTTCCGCCATCTTTTGAACGCTTGTAATATCCCGAAAGATCGCGGCGACTCCCAGTATGTTTCCAGCGCGATCAAACAAAGGCAGGCGGGAGGTTACGATTACGGTGTCCCCTAAATATTGAAGCTTGTCGTACTCCGGACGGGCGGTCTGTAAAACGATATGCAATCGGGTATTCGGAACGGTCTTTACCACATCTTTACCGACAATCTCTTCGTCAGAAAGGCGAAGAATGCGAACGGCCTCCGGGTTGATATACACGATATTTCTACTGGAATCAATGATAAGGACCCCTTCCTGGAGCGATTCCAAGACGGATCGCATCATGTGATCGATCACTGTCACGACCTTATCTCCTTCCGGTTTCGGACGCTCTCCCTATCGAGAAGCCCCTTATGACGCACATTCCGATTTGATTATAGCATGATCGGCTCAATTATCGCCGCTTACCATCCGATAAAGAAGGGGATTTATTAACGAGGGGCGAGATGGGTAAACCGTTTTGTTACAAATACGAAGTGACGATAAGAGTGGATGGCGTTTTTTCGTTGAAAGACAAGCGAAGCCTTGTCGGCCGTTTGAAAGGAGTCTTGAGCAACGAATGGAAAGTATGCGTCTGCGAAAGCCATCATCAAGACGATCTACGGTACGTTGGACTCACGATCGCTTTTCTGTCGACTGTAAAAAATCAAGCCGACGCCTATCTCAGTCGGCTTGAAGTGATGTTGGAGGAAGAATCAAACGGAATATTGGAATCGAGCGCGCTGTCGGTTTGTTAAGGCCTCTTTCGGCAGTCGGAACAAACACCATAGACTTTAAGGTGGGCGTCTAAGTGATCGAACCCGGTTTCTTTGCTGATTAAGGCGTTGATTTCATTCAAAGCCTGTTCGGAAAACCGGACCGTCTTTCCGCATTCGGTGCAAACGGCCAAGGAAACCCCCGCTGTCTCATTCGAAACCAACTCGTAACGCGTGATATCGTTGTCGAGCGGAATCTTTCGGAGCAAACCGAGGGAGCTTAACAGTTCAACCGTGCGATACACCGTCGCTTTACTGATTCGGGATCGTTTCTCCAATAGATTGCGATAGACTTCCTCAATGCTCATATGGTCGGGGAAATGATCCGAAAAGACCTTCATGATCAATTCCCTTTGCGCCGTAATCCTAAATTTTTTCGTTTTTAGTTCTTTCCTAAGTAAATCGTTAACCATGTGAACCTCCCGATATTTTATTATCCCTAATTATACGTAATAGAGCTGATAGAGGTTGCTTCCATATTCCACAAAAAAATACGGTGATAAGCAACCTACCGTATAATACCAGATAAATGAAAATTTTATATTACTTTATATGTATATTAAGTTAATTATATTGGCAATTATAATGAATATTTCAGTTCGAAATATGAATATTTACTAATAATTTTCGCAAATCTCTCGACAACACCTTCCATGAGAGGGTTATTTCGCCGGCAGCACGCACGCGAGAGGTGTCCGGTTAAGCGAACCGGGCGATATCGCCCGGACGCGAGGAGTCAAAGCGCTCCCGTCGCATTTTCGGAGGAGGAGGAGGCGGGATAACGGAAGGCTATGGTATAATCAAAAAAAGTAGAGGAGGGA
>CAZMHO010000232.1:0-2821 GCA_964566085.1 uncultured Thermotogaceae bacterium
CCACCCCGTCAGCCTTCGGCTGCCACCCCTCCGAGGGACGGGAATTTTCGTTTCTTCCTTCTCCCCCATCGGAGGGGGGAATGCGTCGTGGTCCCCTCCTTATCAAAAAACAGCCTTTCGTCCAACGAGAAGCATATCCTCTTCTTTTTTGACAATCCCCGAAAAGGGCTCCGCTTGCTTCGCCGCTCGCTTCGGCCTTTTCGGGGATAAACCCAAACCCAGGTTCAAACCCTTGCAAAAGGTAAAAAGGTAAAAATCCAAAAGTTAAAAGACCGTCCTGGAAAGGCGAAAACCGAGGTTGCTGTTGCTATCCGCCGGCGCGGTGGCTGTACCGAAACGCCACGCGACAGCACCGCGCGAGGTTGTACCAGCTGCTGCCCTAACGCGTTCCGCTGTATCGTCATATCGAGCTCTTTTAGGTTTCCTCTGCGGATCGGCCCATTCGCGCGCTTTCCAATACAATAAAACCCGTCAGCTTCTCCCGTTTTCTACAAACAGGTCAAAAGCTGGGTTATTCGCGAACAAATCGGTGCCTGACGATAACGGTGTGTTCGCCGAATAACGCGTACAAATGACAGGTTTCGTCGTTCCAGCCGGTTATCTGGATCGTTCTCACGCCTCTGCCGAGACCTCTCTCGATACATTCTCCGATCGCCGCTTTCGCGAGTCCGCGATGTCTATAGTCCTTGTGGGTGCAGACTCTTTCGATTTCCATGATCCCGTTGGCATAGTCAATAAAACCCTCGCACCCCGCGACCGGTTTCCCGTTTTCGTTAAGGACGACCAAGTCCATATACGGATCATAGATCGGGCTTTTTTTGACGTCATAGTAAGTGGCGATTTCGTGGTTCTTAAGCGGTTTCCCTTTGTTGAAGGCGTTGTTTTTAAGACGTATCTGCTTGTCGGTATCGCCGTATGCGTCCATTCCGATAATCCGATATCCTTCCGGCTTTTGACTAGTCAGGGAGATATCTTTGGCTCGATAGACGAAGGTTGTTTCGGCTGGCCCGATATCTCGAAATCCCTTCGCAATGAGGGTTTCTTTCTTAACTGCATCGTTCAGAGAACAAACGGTTTGTATCTTTCCATCCTTCATAACCAACTCTTCGATCATGAATGGGGTGAGGATCGGAAATCGGGGATCCGCCAACAGATGGAATTCGGAATCGCCGTTTTCCGAGAGGTAGAACCCGGCCAACTCGTCCAAATAGGTGACCCATAAAACGGCATTTCGCTCGAAAAACCCTTCCCTCCGTTTTTCCTCGTTCCATAACCCATATCGCCAGTCCACGATCCTTCCGAGGGACCAATCCGATATTGATTCGGCATTCAGGTTGATCACGAGCGCGCACATCTTTTTAAAATCGTCGGATCTCTCTCGGAAATTCATTTTTGATACCCACATTTTCTGTGTCCCCTTCCGTTGCCCGTTCCCCTTCCCTTACCCGTCCATCGAACGGCGCAACCCTTGGGTTAATCCGGCAGTTATCCGACAATCGAGAACCATTGGAGCCTGTCCGAAGCGAGTTTCCCTTACGTCTCCCGAAACGAGACCCTTTCCACCCCGCAATGCAAGAATGAGATCCCGCGCGATCGGCTATCCACGCCGGCCGTTTTTCATTCGTTCCGCAAGGACTCGACCGGACTCAGTTTGGATGCTTTTGAAGCCGGATAGATTCCAAAGAACATACCGATCAAAAAGGCGAATCCGAACGCGATCAGTATCGATCCAAATGAAACCACCGGTGTCAAATTGTACTCTTTTCCTACCACTCGAACGATTTCTGAAACCCCGATCCCGCCAAATACGCCGATTAACCCTGCGATCCCCGTAATAAAGATGCTTTCAACCATAAATTCTATCAGTATCCGTTTACGTGTCGCGCCAATCGCCTTCTTGATACCAATCTCCCTGGTCCGTTCGGTGACCGATACAAGCATAATGTTCATGATCCCGATACCGCCTACCAATAAGGAGATGCCGGCAATTGCGCCGAGAAACAAGTTGAGGATCGCGGTCACTTCGTTCAGGGTACCGAGAATCTCATCCTGACTGGTTATGTTGAACCGCCTGGAGTCCTGCAGCTTGTTGTACATAAGGTGTTGTATCTGAGCTTTCGCGCGCGCGGATCCTTCGGCGCTTTTCGTCGTGATCAAAATGGCGTCGACCCGGCCATTTGTGTGAAACAAACGGGCTTCCGCGCTCGAAAACGGCATTAACACCATCCGATCGATATTGTACATCAACTTCGATCCCGTTTTCTCTAAAACGCCCGCAATCGTCACCGGCAACACTAAACGAGACCGCCCGACCCGATAGGAGATCATCATGGTTTCACCCAGCGGGTTTTTCTGCTCGAACAGCCGGTTCGCGATTTCGTATCCGATGATGACGTTTTTACTGAACTGAAGCTCGTCTTCGTCGTTCAGAAACCTCCCGGAAGATAACTTTAGCCCCAGGATTTGATAGAGGTTTTCGTTTCCAGAGGTGATTTGGGCGTTATAACTGTTCGTTTCGTACTGCACCGTATAACTCCGCTGCAAAACGGGGGAGACTTTATCGATATCGGGGCAATATTCCATGAAACTATCAACGTCCCGAAGAGAAAGGATTTCAGTCAACGCCGTAACCGCCCGGCCGCCGGACCCTCCCGAAAACCCTGCGGAAACGATCATGACGTTGGACCCCAAAGAAGAAACCCGTGCCGTTATATTGGAAGTCGACCCTTGACCGATGGCGACAACAGCGATCATCGCCGTGACGCCAATGATGATACCGAGCATGGACAGTAATGTGCGGGTTTTATTCGCCAACAAAGAT
>CAZMHO010000233.1:0-1907 GCA_964566085.1 uncultured Thermotogaceae bacterium
CCATAGTTTGATGTTCTACGAACATCGATTGTTTGTAAGCCTTCTTACAACTACATATTGGTAATAATTTAATGACGTGCTATTTTTGGATAAAAATTTAAATTAAAATTTACAATCCATGAGTAAGCAGGAACAAATGTTTTTAATAGTAGAAGAATACCACAAAGGCGGGCAGAGCATCAGAGCGCTGTGTCAGAAAAACAATGTAAGCAAGGACAGTTTTTATTATTGGCTTGAAAAATACAAACGATTAAAATCGTGCCCGAATAAATTTATACCGGTAAATATTGTATCACCGATTTGTAAGTCGCATCCAATAACGATTACCTATCCAAATAAAGTAAGCCTGACGGTAGAAGGGATTTCAGATTTGCAATTTATCAAATCATTAATCACGCTTTTTTAGATTATGTTTTCACTAACATCAGCCCATCAATATTATATTTATAACCGTGCTACTGATATGCGAAAAGGGTTTGATTCGCTATGCGGCATCATTCAAAGTCAATTGGGAAAAAATCCGGCATCCGGCGAAGTATTTATTTTTATCAATCGACCACGCAACAAAATAAAACTATTACACTGGGAACCTTACGGATTTACGATTTATTACAAACGATTGGAACAAGGAACGCTTGAGCTGCCACCGACAGAAAAAAACAACTCTTCGATTAGTATAAATTGGACCGATTTAGTAATGATTATAGAGGGAATCAGCTTACAAAATATCAAAAAAAGGAAGCGTTATAATAAATAAAAGTATACTTAGCTATTGCGTTGATATACAATGACATAATGACATGAAGAAAAATCAAGAAAATGACAAATTATCAGTGTAAAATATTGATAATTATTTTGTTATATAAATATTTATTTCTATTTTTGAAACATGACAGAAACACAAAAAATAGAGATAACAATACCCTTGGAGGAATATCAAAACCTTATCAATGAGAATAAAAAACTCAAAGAAAAGGTTGCCGTATTAGAACACCAATTATCAGAATTAAAGCGATTATTATTTGGTAGTAAAAGCGAACGTTTTGTAACCGAGGCAAAAGAAACACAGCAAACACTTGATTTACAATTAGAAAGTCCACAAATTATTAAACCTGAAAAAGAAACAATAACCATAACAAGAATAAAACCCAAAAGAACCAAGCAGAGTGTTCGCAAAATATTATCGTCACATTTACCAAGAATACAGCAAGTTATAGAACCAGAGAATTTACCCACAGGAGCAAAAAAGATAGGTGAAACGATAAGTGAATACTTAGATTATGTACCAGGCAAACTACAAGTAATACAGATTATTCGACCTAAATATTTAATTGAAGAAATTAAAAACAACCCTGTATTACATGTAGTTACACCAGAAAATATTATATTAACTACCTCATTATCAGAACAAAAATTAAATGAAACCATCGGTATAACCCTTGAAAATAATCAGGATGCTGATACAACGAATACACAAACAGCAGAAGAAAAAATCTTAACCTCAGAAGAAAAAAAAGTTGAAGCACCCCTTGAATCAAAATTAGAAATAGCGCTAAATAAAACCACAAAAGAAGCTAAAACTATTAACGACCAACTATTTGATAATGAGCCAAAAACACAGATAATAATAGCGCCAATGCCAAGTATGCCGATACCAAAAGGTATTGCCACTCCGGGATTATTATCACATATTTTTGTTAGTAAATTTGTTGACCATATCCCATTTTATCGAATGGTTCAGATTTTAAGAAGAGAAAATATCCATTATATTGCCGAAAGTACCATTAATGGATGGTTAAACCAAGTATGCAATTTGCTTGAGTTATTATATAATCAATTAAAAATAAGAATATTACAATCGGGATATGTGATGGCCGATGAATCACCCATACCGGTTCTTACCTTAG
>CAZMHO010000233.1:1917-2800 GCA_964566085.1 uncultured Thermotogaceae bacterium
TTACCTTAGATAAACCCGGCTCTACGCATCAGGGATATCAATGGGTATATTATTCAAGCACTATAAAGCTTGTATTTTTTGATTATCGCCAAACCAGAGGCAGGGAAGGACCTGTTAATTTTTTTGGCAATTATAAAGGAACAATCCAAACCGATGGATATGCAGCTTATGATATATTTGATGAAAAGGATGATATCGTTTTGTTAGCATGTATGGCACATGCTCGTCGTAAATTTGAACATTCGCTGAATAATGATAAAGACAGAGCAGAAAAAGCATTGTTATATTTTCAAGAATTGTACGATGTTGAAAATATAGCAAAAAAACAAAATATGTCTTGGGTAGAAAGATTTCAACTCCGTAAGCAAAAATCGATTCCTGTTTTAAATGAGTTTGAAAAATGGTTAAAAGAAAACAAACTTTTAGTATTACCCAAAAGTGCAATCGGAGGCGCTATTTCTTATACATTAAATTTATGGGGAAGGTTAACGGGATATACCCAAAACGGCAAATATGAAATAGACAATAATTTAATCGAAAATTCGATAAGGCCACTTGCTTTAGGTCGCAAGAATTATCTCTTTGCCGGTTCACATGAAGGCGCAAAGAGAGCCGCAATGATGTATTCCTTCTTTGGTTCATGTAAAATTAATAATGTCAATCCTTATGAATGGCTAAAATATGTTCTGTCTGTAATTTCCGATTACAAAGCAAGCAAGCTTAACGAACTAATTCCTGATAACTGGAATAACAAAATTTCAAAGAACTAAATCCTGCAAATCTACAACATCCTGTCTCTAATAGCAATATGTAGTTCTAAGAAGGCTTACGGTACAAATCCGTAACCCAAAACCTTGAAGTTTACAGGTCGCCGGATTCCGCT
>CAZMHO010000234.1:0-2800 GCA_964566085.1 uncultured Thermotogaceae bacterium
TGACGCGGATCGGGTTTCATTCTAAAGCGGTTATTACCGGCGACGTCACACAGATCGACTTGAAACGGGGAATCGATTCCGGGCTGGTGGAGTGTGAGCGGATTTTGAAAGATATCAAAGGCATTGGCTTTTCGTATTTCGGTAAAAACGACGTGATTCGGCACCCTTTAGTGAAGAAGATCATCGCTGCCTATGAAAGAGCAGAAGAGCTGATTCGATTGTCCGAATTGGAATCGGACGGGTTCGCCCCCGAATACGAAGAAAACACCCACCGCGGAGATTAGATGTGAAATTGACCCTTCTGGATATCAAACTGATTCTTAAGAAGAAGTATTATCTGCTCCTCTTCTCTTTTTTTCTACCTTTTCTCGCTTCGACCCTATTCTGGCATTATGATTGGAAAAAAATCGTATCCGCCTCTCTGCTGGTTCTGTTAACGAACATCTTCTTGTGCGAGAGGGTCGCGGAGAGCAACCGGTTCTTTAAGATGCACTTTCAGTATACCCTTTCCTTCTACGCGATTCTAAACCTATCCGCGTTTTTTTGTTTGGCGATAAGCGCCTATTTCGGGTTTGAGTTGCTGTCGACCTATTTCGGCGTTGCGTTAATCACGATTCTCTTCGGTCGGAAGCTAGGGCAAGTTTCATCGGTTTTCTTGTTTTTCGTGTATTCTTTGGCTTACCCTTCACATTGGGCTTTTTTGTTTACCGGTCTTTTAATTGGCTATATCACCGCCGAACTGACCCGCAATGTGAAAAGAAGGATCGAGCTTTCGTTGGTTTCTTTTTTTATCGCCGCGCTTCAGATCGGGCTTTATTTGCTGCTGGTTCTGTTCGGATTCGAGTCTTTCCGTATCGACTTCTTGTGGAAAATCGCGGTTATCCCCCCGATTTCCACGATATTCGTGATCGGTCTTCTTCCGTATATTGAATGGATCAGCCGTATCTATTCCAATATCGGATTGCTGGAACTCGGCAACCTGAATCATCCCGTCCTAAAACTATTGATCACGCGCGCTCCCGGGACCTATTTTCACAGCACCGTCCTGGCGAGCTTTGCAGAGGTCGCGGCGGAAAAGATCGGAAGCAACCCGATCTTAGCTAGAGTAGGCAGTTTCTTCCACGATATCGGGAAAATAAAGAGGCCGGACTATTTTACGGAAAACCAGGACGGTGAAAACCCGCACGACCGTATCAAACCGCATATAAGCTCTCTGGTGCTGTCCGACCATATAAAAAGCGGGGTCGAGCTCTCTCGAAAGCATCGTTTGCCGCTGCTGTTCGAAGATATGGTTGCGCAGCACCACGGCACACGCATACAAACTTTCTTTTACAACAAGGCGAAAGAGACCGATCCCGAGGTCAAGGAAGCCGATTTTCGATACGACGGGCCGAAACCGTCTTTCAAAGAGGCCGGGATTTTAATGCTCGCGGACTCGTGCGAAGCGGCCTTGAAAAGCATGGGGAAACCCAGTTCAGACAAAGTGAGGAGCGTTGTTAAACAAATCGTCTTAGGGATTTTCGAGGAACGGGAGTTAGACAACTCCGGCCTTTCACTCAGCGACCTGGAAAACATCGAAGATGCCTTCGTGAGCGTCTATCAGAATCAAAACCGAACCCGAATCGCTTACCCTCAGAATTTTGCGCGACTCGAAACCCGAAAGCAAAAAACTCCGAGATGAAAGATAAGACAGTCGACAGGAAGAGCATGATACGCATCAATATCGTAGAAAAGCAAAGAACGATAACGATCTTGCACAAAGGAATCAAGCGGTTAATCCGTTTCGTCGCAGGTGAAGAGGCGGTAGACTTGAAAGCCTCCTGTTCGATTGTCTTTGTTAAAGATCCGGAGATGCAAGAGATCAATCGGCACTACCGAGGATTGGACGAACCGACAGATGTTCTTTCCTTCGCTTGTTCCGAAGGAAATGAATCCGGAGATTCCCCCTGCGAAATCGCTGAAGGCGGCGTCGAGTTAGGCGATATTTTAATTTCTGTGGACACAATGATACGTAACTCTAAAGAAGATCATCGAGAAACATGGATGGAATTAATCGCCTTAGTGGTCCACGGATTTCTGCATTTGCTCGGGTACGACCATCAATCGGAAGCAGGCAGAATAGAGATGTTCGGAAAGCAAGACGGATACATCGAATCCTTTGCAAGAAGCGGAAACATCCTGATGAAAGAACGGAAAAGCGCAAAGTTTTCTTTCGATGTCACGCGCGCGGAAGCGGTTGACCGCTAACCTCATATGACAAAGATAAAATTCCTCCCGCTTCTCGCAATCCTTTTTATCGCTTTGACCTCAACGGTATGGCCTCAATCAAGCGGTTCAACGCCTGAACCGGCGAAGGAATCGATCGCGTGGCCAATCCGATTCGATACCTTACTCGGTTCCTACTTCATTGCTCAAATCCCGTTTTCTATCGGTTTACCCTTCGATTTCGGTTTCGGTTTCACGCATGAAGCGCCCTTAGGCGGACTGTACGCCTACGGTCAGTATACACGAGAAAAAAAGGTTTTGTTTATGAAACAGTTAATCGAGCAAAGACAGATCAAGATGTTTATCGGGATTTCGACGGACTTGATCTATGAAGTCAAGTATACCCACTATTTTTCCGATACTTTTGATGTGCGAAAGGTTCCTCTGTTGAACCAGCATACTACCCTTTTGCCCTTTCTGGCGAACTATGAGGTGCGCTTTCTCGGTACAGCTTCCAACCCCTCTTTTCTATCCGACGGTTTTGTAAAAGCGGGGATCGGTCCCTACGAGGTTAACCTGTTCTATTTTTCGGCCG
>CAZMHO010000235.1:0-302 GCA_964566085.1 uncultured Thermotogaceae bacterium
GCGGGAATTTAGGATGAAAAATAATTTGGAGATCAAAGAAGCGCTCGAAAAACGGGGAATGACGGTCTATCCGATCTTTTTTGGCGCTCATAACGCGCAGGGCGGCTCCTTGCGCTGCGCGACGCAGGCGATATTTCGCCAGGATTGAGCGCTACCTGTTCCCAACGCGAGGTCATATAATGACAGAGTACCCGCTCTGACCGCGAACGAACGGGTATCTCTTGTCAGAAGATTCGCCGTAGATCGCCGCGGGAATCGTACTTTTCCATAGTAATTCTTGTTTAAGTGACTCAATACTCCTT
>CAZMHO010000235.1:312-2717 GCA_964566085.1 uncultured Thermotogaceae bacterium
AACCACGCGCCGATACTGTTGGCTCTGAGCGCGACCCGGTTCCGGCGCGATGCTATGTATTCCCCGATTTGATGCAGTTCGGGTACGACGATCCACGGGAAGAATCGGTTCGTTTCGCTCTTTCGCTCTCCGTGCTCCGGCAAATCGACGCTTATAACTTGCCAACCTATTTCCGAGACAATCATTGCGAAATCTTCCGCTTCCTCTTTATACCCGCTCTGGCCGTGTACGAACAGATACCCCTTGTCAGAAGATTCATTATAGATAACCGCCGGAATCGTACTAATCCATAGTAATTCCTGTTTCATTGGCTTAATACTCCTTACCTCGAAAGGTCCTGCCGGAAACCATCGTGTGATAAACCGCGACCCTAAACAGTCAGTGCCAATATTCGGTAGTTGACCTTTAAACCCGCCCCTCTTCTTCACGGGAAAGCGCGAAAAACGCCAATGCGAAAACGAAATTCGGAGTATATTCCTTAAAAACCTAAAAAGTAGTATTTTTTAGGAATACGTTCCTTAAAATTCGTATTATTCTCGAAAATTCGGAGTATACTCCCAACAGTATCGAAAAGAGGTGATATGTTGGTACGTATAGAACGAAAGGAAAACCTTGACTGGTTGATACGCTGGAGAGAACAAAACGTCATCAAAGTCGTATCCGGTGTTCGGCGTTGCGGAAAATCGACATTGCTGGCGATGTTTCGCGAATACTTGCTCGAACAGGGTGTAAATCCAAAACAGATCCTGTCGTTTAACTTCGAAGACATCGAATACGAAAATCTGACGGATTATCGATCGTTATATCGAGCGATTCAGTCATCACTGCTACCGGATAAAATGAACTATATTTTTCTTGATGAGATTCAACATGTTGACCGATTCGAAAAAGCCATCGACGGCCTGTTCTTAAAAGATAACTGCGACGTGTATATCACCGGTTCCAACGCCTATTTGTTATCGGGGGAACTGGCGACACTTTTATCCGGACGATATGTCGAACTAAAGATGTTGCCCTTAAGCTTCAAAGAGTTCTGTAGCGGGTTACCCGATTCGGGTGGTAACATGTCAAAAGCCGAGAAGTTCAACCGTTATGTGGAAATCGGCTCCTTTCCGTTTATCGTCCAGTTCGCTGATAGAAAACGAGAAGCGAAAGAGTATCTGCGAGATATTTACAACTCTGTACTACTTAAAGACGTCGTAACAAGGATAAAAATCACCGATATTCAAAACCTGGAGAATCTCACGAAGTTCTTATTCCACAATATCGGAAACAGAGCATCCGTTAAAAAAATCGTCGATACCCTGAAATCCCAGGGAAAAGGGTTAGACCAAAAGACTGTCGAAAAGTATATTCGGGGGCTGACAGACAGCCTGTTGCTCTATGAAGCGATACGGTACAATATCAAAGGACGGCAGTACCTGTCAACGCAAAGCAAATACTATGCGGTGGATATCGGGTTGCGGAACCTTCTTGTCAGAGGAAAGGAAGGGGATCACGGCCATATTCTTGAAAATATTGTCTATCTGGAACTGATCCGGCGCGGATATGAGACTTTTGTCGGGCAACTGGACGATGGAGAAGTCGATTTCGTAACCGTGACGCAGGAGGGAATGACGTATTTTCAAACTGCAACCAGCACGTTGGATGAAAACGTTCTGGAAAGAGAGCTTTCTCCACTCAAAAAAATCACTGACAACTACCCGAAATACTTGTTAACTCTGGACGAGGTATTTGCAAACGTCGATTATAACGGCATCCGAAAAATCAACGTTATCGATTGGCTGCTTGGAGAATGATACTGTCGATAGAAGCTCTCGTAGTGGCGAATAAATAGTCGCCCGCGCGTCGGGGTACGGAAAAAAATACCGGGCGTATCATCATACGCCCCTACTCAAGAATGGTAATGTTTATGGAGCGCGAATCTTTAGATTCGCAAGGTCTTGACCGTTACGCGCTACTACGATACCGGCCGTACACTACAACAAATAGACGCATCATCAAACGCCCTAACGCAAACAGGGTTATCGGATCGGGGTTTGTGGGGCGAATAAAGATACGCCCGAATCTTTAAAATCTCCGAAAACCGGGGTATCGCGCAGTAACCAACGGGACTGCGCGATTCCACAGGGACCGGTAACGTTCCCTTTGCCGCCTGTTACTTTTCGTAGTTATGCGTGCTATAATTATGTTGACACATAGAAACACACGAAAACTATTCCGGGAAGACGGCCTTTTATTCGATACCTTAAAAACACGAGATTCTCGATTCTTGCCTGTTACAGGGCGCGAACCTTTAGGATAATACCGCAATAATAAGGAACGTTGTTTCTCCGTTTCGCATTCGAAATGGAAGGTAAAAAACAGAAGCAACCTGCATTATAAGCGGAGTTTATGGAGCGCCG
>CAZMHO010000236.1:0-550 GCA_964566085.1 uncultured Thermotogaceae bacterium
GCGGGGTGGAAATGCCGAGCGGGGTGGAAATGCCGAGCGGGGTGGAAATGCCGAGAAGAACGGGAAGGAGACGCAAGCTGGCGTTGGAGGATTATCTCGAAGGTTTCGAAAAACGAGATAAAACGGTTTTTGCGCGCGCGATCACCCTGGTCGAAAGCCATGCCGAAACCGACAGGGACACCGCTCAGGAGTTAATCCGGCGATTACTGCCGAGGACCGGTGAGTCGATCCGACTCGGTTTCACCGGTATCCCCGGCGCGGGAAAGAGCACGTTGATCGACGCTTTGGGGTTTTACCTGTGCGAAAAAGACCATCGTGTCGCGGTTTTAGCCATCGATCCGAGCAGTCAACTATCCGGCGGAAGCATTCTGGGGGATAAAACCCGCATGGAGAAATTGGTCAGGCATCCGCGCGCCTTTATCCGTCCTTCCCCGAGCGGGGGGGTTTTGGGTGGCGTCGCGCAAAAAAGCCGGGAGACACTATTGCTGTGCGAAGCTTTCGGATATGACGTTATCTTCGTCGAGACGGTGGGAGTCGGTCAATCGGAAAC
>CAZMHO010000236.1:560-2691 GCA_964566085.1 uncultured Thermotogaceae bacterium
GGTCGATTGCTTTATCTTGCTTATGATCGCCGGGGCGGGAGACGAACTGCAAGGCATAAAAAAAGGAATCGTAGAACTCGCGGACATTATCGTCGTCAATAAAGCCGACGGAGAAAACCTTCTTCGCGCGAAGGCCTTCGAACGGGAGATGCGCAATGTCCTGCATGTCCTGTCGGCATTCCCACCCCGCTCACCGGCAAGTCAGGGTTGGAAGGTGCCGACAGTGCTATGTTCGGCTCTCAGCGGAGAAGGCATTCCGGAGTTATGGGAAAGTGTCTCGCGTTGTATTGCCTTGCGGAAACAGCAAGGAGTATTTCTAAAAAATCGGCATCAACAGTCATTGGAATGGTTGCATGCGCTGGTGGGCGAGTATCTGCGCCGGCGGTTTTATCATCATCCCGCGATCAAAGAAGCGTTGGCCAGTTTGACGGAAGAAATGGCCGCAGGGAGAGCGACCGCCGCAAACGCGCTGCAAACGCTGATCACTCTCTATGAAAACAGATCTTGATCGCCACCTTTGAAAAGCAGGTGAGTGTATGGACTATCGGTTGGCATATGAAGAATGGCTGAATCATCCCCGGGTGGACAGCAAAACGAAGGAAGAGTTGGCTGGTATTTCTAACGATCCAAAAGAGATAGAAGATCGTTTCTACAAAGAACTGGCTTTCGGGACAGCGGGTCTTCGAGGAAAGATGGCCGCCGGCACCAATCGGATGAACCCCTACATCCTCCGGCGCGTTTCCCAAGCCCTGGCCTCTGTCATCGCGGAAGAGGGCGAGGCGGCTAAAGCGCGCGGGATCGTCCTGGCTCATGATACCCGGCGAAACTCCAACTTTTATGTGAAAGTAGCCGCGCAAATCTTCGCCGCGAATGGGGTCAAAACCTACTTATTCAGCGAACCGAGGCCGACTCCCCAGCTCTCTTTCTCGGTTAGAGAGTTAGGAACGATCGCCGGTGTCGTCGTAACGGCCAGCCATAATCCAAAAGAGTATAACGGGTACAAGGTCTATTGGGAAGAAGGCTCTCAGATATTGGATGATATTGCCGATCGCGTAACCGCCCATTACATGGCGCTGAAAGACTACCTCTCTTTGGAAGGCCTGCCTTTCGAAAAGGGAATATCCGCGGGCTTAATCGAAGTGGTTTCTTCAGAAATGGATGACCGGTATCGGCGGTACGTGGAATCGTGTTCCCTCAACGGTGACGTTGACAAGAATCTGTCGATCGTCTACACGCCACTTTATGGAACCGGTGCCGTTCATCTGATCCCCATCCTCGAACGGCAAGAGTATAAGGGTATCCAGACCGTCATCGAACAGGAAAAACCGGATCCGAATTTCACGACCGCCCCTTATCCGAACCCGGAAGATCCGAAAGCCTTCGCACTGAGTATCGCCGAAGGGAAGAAGCGGAACGCGGAACTCCTGATCGCGACCGATCCGGACGGCGACCGGCTGGGCGCGATGGTTCGAACCCCTGACGGAGCGTATACACCGTTGACCGGCAACCAGATGGGCGCGATTTTGGTGCATTACATCCTGGACAGTCTCTCTAAGAGACAAGCGATACCCGAAAAAAGCGTGATCGTCACGTCGATTGTGACCTCAGATTTCGGTCCCGCCGTCGCGCGGTCTTTCGGTATACCCACGATCTACGCGCTCACGGGATTTAAAAATATCTGCGGAAAAGCCAACGAATTCGACAAAACGGGCGAGCACCGTTTTTTGTTTGGATATGAAGAAAGCATCGGCTTTGTATACGGCACGCGGGTAAGAGACAAAGACGCCGTCAGCGCGGGATTGTTGTTGATCGAAGCGGCCGCTTACCATAAAAAAGAGGGGTATACTTTGCACGAATGGCTCGAAGAGCTCTTCCGGCGCTATGGCTTTTACCAGGAACGAATGATCAACACCGTTCTCGAAGGAAAAGAAGGGTCCGAACGTATTGACCGAATCATGGAACGTTTCCGATCGCGCCCCTTGACCGAGGTAGGCGAAGCCCGGTTGACGCGTCGTATCGACTATGCCAACGAGCTCCCCGAGGCGGGGCTTAAAACAAACTGCCTAAAATTCCATTACGGAGAAGACACCTGGTTCGCCTTGCGCCCTTCCGGAACGGAGCCGAAGCTGAA
>CAZMHO010000237.1:0-2675 GCA_964566085.1 uncultured Thermotogaceae bacterium
ATTGAGGCGATTGCGGGTCTTCGGAAGAAGGAAAAAGGAAAAGTCGAGCTGTGTTCAAAAGATGTCACCCATGCGAACCCTCGCGATATCCGGGAATTGGGGCTATCGCACATACCGGAGGATCGATATAAGCACGGGATGGTTAAAGAATTTCCAGTCTACTACAATACCCTTTTGGGTCGGCACTATCTGCCTCCTTTCAGTAAAAACGGATTTTTGAAACATAAACAGGTATTCGAGCGCGCTAAGTTTCTGATCAATCAATTTGATGTTCGCCCTCGTAGCATTCTGATGCTGGCGGAGAACCTATCCGGCGGAAATCAGCAAAAAATGGTCGTCGGGAGGGAGATCGACTATCATCCGAAATGTATGTTAGTCGCGCAACCTACGCGGGGGTTAGACATCGGCGCGATCGAATATATTCACCGAACCTTGATCGGATTGAGGGACGCCGGCGTCGGGATTCTGTTGGTTTCGATGGAATTGGAAGAGATATTTTCGTTAAGCGATCGGATCCTGATTATGTATGAAGGGAAGTTCACGGGCGAAGCGAAGCCGGGAGAAATCACATTGGAGGAGATCGGATTGGCGATGGCCGGAACACCGCTAGAAGAAATAAGAAGACCGGAAGCCGAAGGAGCGAAAGCCCCCGATTCCGCGAAAGCAGAATCGTGACGAGGGGCGACTATGCGTAAAGGTTGGCAAAGGATATTCGTTCCACTGATGGCGGTTGTCATCGCTTTAGCGATCGCTTCCGTCATTATTCTCGTGATTGCCGAAGTATCCGGCTCGTCGACCGGTAATCCTTGGAACGATTTTTGGAATCAAATCGGGGAACGCTTCTCCTTCTTAGGCCGAGCCTTTAAAGCTATGTTCGAAGGCGCGTTCGGAAGCCAATTCGCCTGGATGAATACGATCATACGGATGACCCCGTTGATATTGACCGGTCTCGCGGTGGGATTTGGTTTCCGCGCAGGAGTATTCAATATCGGCGCGGAAGGTCAAATGGCTATGGGCGCGCTGATGGCGACGATCGTTGCCGTCACTATGCCTGGAGTTCCGATGTTCGTTACGATCCCGATCTGTATGCTCACGGGTATGCTGGCGGGAGGAATTTGGGCTGGCATTGCGGGTTTCCTAAAGGCAAAAACCGGGGCGCATGAGGTCATCAGCACGATTATGTTAAACTGGATCGCCAGCAACATCACGAACTGGGCGGTTACCGGGCCCTTTTCAACCGGAAGTGGCACGCCTAAGAGCCCGGAAATTGCCGTAACAGCGAAACTGCCGATCTTGTACAGCATCGAAGCAACCTTCTTATCGTACGGTATCCTCGTTGCGGTTCTGGCCGCCTTTGTTATGTATATCATCTTGTATAAAACCTCCATGGGGTACGAGGTCAAAGCGGTCGGGTTCAATCCGTTCGCCGCCGAATACGGGGGCATTCAAGTCTCAAAGAACATTATCATGACGATGGCGATCAGCGGCGCCCTTGCAGGCCTTGCCGGAACATTGGAATCCCTGGGTCTCTATTATCGGTTTTATGGCACCCTCACATCCGGGAAAGGATTTGACGGGATCTCCATCGCTCTGATCGGCCAAAACCACCCTTTGGGCATTATCTTCGCCTCGATGTTGATCTCAGGACTCCGGACCGGTTCAAACCAAATGCAGTTTATCGGAGTGCCCAAACACATTGTGACGATCATCCAATCGATCATCATCTTTTTAGTCGCGGCCGAGCGTATGGTACGGACGATACTGGGGTGGGATCGAAAGAAGAAGGTGAAGGATGGACTGGCTAAGAGCGCTTCTTGATACCATCTCGAATCCGGTTTTCTATCGGTTGACGCTAAGCTCGGCAACGCCGTTGCTTTTTGCTGCTTTAGGCGGATTGTTTAGCGAAAAAACAGGCGTCACCAATATTGCCCTTGAAGGCATTATGCTTCTCGGGGCGTTCTTCGGGATCGTCGGTTCCGCGTTTACCGGTAATCCGTGGATAGGTGTTTTGCTGGCGATGGTCGCCGGCCTCGGTCTCGCGTCGTTGCATGCATGGGCCAGTATCCGATTTTGCGCCAACCAAATCGTGAGCGCGACGGCGCTCATCCTGTTAGCCCAAGGGTTAACGGGTTTTTTGCTGGAGCCGGTATTTGGGCAACCCGGTTCGACCCCGATCTACAACCGGGTATCAGAATTACGTTTATCTTTTTTAGGAAAGGATACGTTTTTGTTCAAAATGATCGGGACCCTGAGTCCTTTCGTCTACATTGCCTTCGCCTTAGTGATCGTGACTTGGATTCTGATTAACAAGACGCGATTGGGTTTGCGTATGCGCGCCGTGGGAGAGAACCCTGAAGCGGCAGACACTTTGGGGATCAACGTTTTCAAAGTACGTTACTTCGGCGTGATGATGAGCGGTCTGCTTGCCGGACTCGGGGGGGCGTATCTCAGCGTCGGCGAATTGGGCCAGTTCAGCGAGAATATGACCGGCGGCAAGGGATTTATCGCCTTAGCCGCGCTTATCCTTGGAAACTGGAGTCCTGTCGGGGCTATGTGGGCTAGTTTGCTGTTCGGTGTCGCTCAAGCTCTCAATGAACAACTACAAAGCAACCCGATTCTATCCATTCCGTCTACCACGAAACCGTTATTTAATCTTTTGCCATTTGTGATCACGC
>CAZMHO010000238.1:0-2658 GCA_964566085.1 uncultured Thermotogaceae bacterium
CCTCATTATAGCCCTACTGCCTTCGTTATGCGATTACTCGGACAGGCTCCTAGGTCCTTTTCTAGTTTTCCGACTCGCTTATCGCCCCTGGGTTTTCTTGGCATGGTCACACACTCCCTATTTCATCATTATTGAGTACATACGTATTTTAACAAAATTGTATCAGGCAGTCTGGTATAAGTCTAAAAAGATTGTGACTGAGAAATGGAAAAAAAGAAAATCCACGGCCAATTTCAAAGCCAAAAAATGATGATACCCCCTAAAACACCTTCGCAAAGAAGAATAAACAGCGACCCCGCAATTAGGAAAATAGCATCACGACATGTTCGAATAACCCGGTTCAGACGATTTTATTTTTGGCTTATCAAATATTTTCTTCGGAAAATCAGTATTGCCAATTTTGTAATTAAGAGTGCCATCTGTTCCTGATACGGAATATTTATTTCTCTCTCTCCTGTGCATAGTTACCACTTTATTCTTATCATCAATACCTATATGTATTAATCTTGATAGTTCTTGGTAGCTTAAGCAACATATACCGTCTTCACCGCATATTAATACGATAAACATTTCGGGTATTGTTTTTCTAATTTCACTTAGTTCTTTTATGTGTTGTGGCATAAACGTAAAACGCCAGGGTGATGTTGTTTTCTCGCTGAATTTCATATAAACGTATGTAGTGCTGTTAATTAGGTATCCGTTCTTGCCAGTAATTAGCTTTATTGATTCTATGCCCTTGTGTATGAGGCGTAACAGTGCGGCGCCATGATATTTCTCATATTTATCCATTGTCTTTATTCCTCAAATTTTTATAAAATTGCAGATTCGCACGATCACTATAGCGATATATTATGCGCGACTGGTTCATCTTGTCTCTTAAGACCCGTACATGATGAATTGCTTGGGGGTATCTGTCAATATCGTGGCCACCGAGAACGCCTCTCGGCCTGCGCAGGTCCTCTGTGTATGATTTTGATTCCGCCGGGCGTATTTTTTGGTGAACGGCAATGTAGCCCTCATATGGTTTGGTTATGGTGTTTATGAAGTTAATCAAATATTTAGGGAGGACTACATCTCCAAATTGTTCGTTAATGATCTCCAGTTTTCTCAAGTCAGTTATAGTCGTATCACCGATTATTTTTTCTATCTTATCCGTATACTGGAATATGCCGAAATACATCGCACCCTTATCTGTTACAACTGTTTTCTTATCAATGCTGTTGCTGGCAACTGGCGTGATACGGTAATCGGCAATCCAAATTGGCGCAGACTCCTGCGTTTTTATTGCTTCAAGCGATAGATAGTGATAAACAAAGCACTTATGCCAATCCATATATAAGTCATCGGGTATCCACAATTCGAATAAATTTAAGTAGTCTTTTCTATTACCGAACATCCTTGCTCTTTGAATGTAAGTATCTTGTTGAATTTTGTTCTTTGCCTCCCTCGTAAAAAACATGCCTATTAGGTTGTTGATCGTTATTCCCCTCGAAATAATATTCCCGCCTATTATTATTGTGAATAGAGCTGTCGCTTTAGTTGTATCAATTCCCGACTTTTTCTTGTTATTTAGTACTTCAATATATTTTTGACCGTTGTTATCTCTAATAAATTCCACTATTGGATAGGCGTTATTTGATCCGTATTTAGCCTCTGCTATTTGCCATATCTCTGTTAAGAACTTTTTGTATTCTGGGTCATTTTGATCCGCGAGGATATTGAATATGTTGTTTATCGTGCGCGCATCTTTATCGTGTCTTTCGGTTGATCCACTCGTGTGGATCAGGAAGGAACAATTGGCATTTTCATTGACGGCCGTTTTCATTTTGTTTTTTATATCAGTATTTATGTTTATAAAACCGACGTTGACCAGAAAGCTTAGCAACGCGCTTCTTAAATACTTTGGATCATCCCCTAATACCCTTTTTTTATTGAAACTAAATGGTTTTGTTGAATCCATCGGAAAAAAATCATCTTTTCCAACGTATAATTCATGTGGCTCAAAGCAAATCCACTTTTCAGCAATATTATCAAACGTGCTATTTAGATCTAATCGTGCAGGAGTAGCCGTAACCCCTATGTATATTCCATCCTTTCCGAGCAGTTTGCTTATCTCATCATTTATCCTACTTCGTTTATCTTTGTTTATTTTTGTATTTGGTGAAGCGTAGTCCGCTTCGTCATCTATAATGACTTTAGTTTTTTTATCTCGTAGTTTGTCATATACTTTTTCAAGGTCATGCCCGTTTTTCTTGGAAAATATTATCCATGTACGGTCACCGATGGGTTGTTCCAGTATATGTGTGATTGGCTCTGGGGTTGGATTAATACCTGACTCCCTAAATCTGTCTAAGTTTTGCTCCAGTAGCGAGATGCTATCGTTAAGTAGCACAACAATAATCTTGTGGCCTTCATCTAGTAACTTCGCGGTTAACGCTATCATCATCTCTGTTTTGCCGCTTTGTGGTTCACCATAGATAACAAACCGCGTATTTCCTGCATTTAGATTATTAGTCGCTTCTATCACGACTTTCTCAATGTGTGTGGTCTTTTTCCCTTGGGTATGTAAAGAATCAATTTGTCTCTTATACCTAGTGGATTCACTAGGAGCCTGTCCGAGTAATCGCATAACGAAGGCAGTAGGGCTATAATGAGGGA
>CAZMHO010000239.1:0-2653 GCA_964566085.1 uncultured Thermotogaceae bacterium
CGGCCTTCGAGAACGAAAACCTGATCGAAATCCTTGAACCCCAAGCCTTTATACAACAAGTAAGCGGCCGTATTCTCACAGACCACTTCGAGTTGATATTCTGTGATCCCGCCCTGGCGAAGGAACAACAAGTTGTCGCTAAAAAACCGCTTTCCATACCCGTTCCGACGGAAAGGTTTATATATCCCGAATCCGCCACAATAGGCAAGCGCGCCGTTTCGTCCGTTCAGACACATACCGGCCGGGTTTCCGTCTATTTCAAAAACGAGTGAGAGATCCGGACGCAGCTTTTCCCTCTCGTAACGTTTTTCCATCTGAGATTCCGTGATTTGAATCGGGATCACGTAGTCTTCGAAACTTCGATTAAAACACTCTGTTTGTTCGGATAGCGAAAGCCGCTCAAAGGAATACAGGTGGTAGGACATCGAAACACCTCTGCCAAAAACGAAAATCCCAGCGTTTTTTAAATTTTGCAACAAGCTATTATAGGCGATCGGAAGAGGAAAAACAACCGCCGTGTCGCGATTCTATAAATCTCGCGCGTAAAAGGGTTTCAAAAGACTTGATTTTCCGGTTTGGATCGGGTATAATTAGTCCGGTAGAATTAAATAAAACGTATTATTATCGCTACTTTTCGCTCGAATCATTAAAGAGAAGTAGATATCAGAGTTTATGTTAGTTTTTAAAGGGGGTTCAAAAATGAAAAAGATGGTGTTGTTGATCGTTTTCCTATTGATTGCGATGGTCGGCTTATCGTGGGTGTCCGCCATACCCGCAAGAAACTACGGTTGGGCTTTGCCTGCGCTGGATTCGCCCTACTATCGTTATGGCGCCGGATACCCTTATCTTCATCCTTCGTACGGGTACGCCTATCCGGCGGCGCCATCCGTATACTCCTATCCGGTTGCTCCGTCAGTCTATACCGTTCCCGTTCGTACCGTTTATCCTACGGTCGTTGCCACGATTCCGACTTATCCGGTCCAGGTTGTTCGCTATCCGACGGCCTATTATACTCCGATGGTTTACTCCTATTGGGTGCCGATCAGCTATTATCCGTGGGGTACGTATTATCCGAGCCTTTACGGCTGGTAGATGATCCGGATGAAAAGAATAGTCCCCTTATCGCTTCTAACCATCCTATTATCGATTTACGGATTCGGAGCCCTCTTCATTATGAAAGATGCGACCACCCAATCCGGGACGATTCTTCAGGTGACAGAAACCGCCTTCATCGTTCAAGACGTTAACGGGCAACGAATGGAATTGCCAAGACAGGAGGTCGTTTCAATACTCACGGAGAATTCCATTGGCTCCGGCGCGCAGCCCTCTCCCTCTCCTTCTCCCTATCCATCCGTGCAAGCGCAAACGATTCCAGAAACCGGTTATCCGGTGCCTGTCGCGAGCGCGCAGATAGCGGTGGAGAGTCCGTACTACACGATCGACATGGAATTTGAAAGCCGCAAACGCGTTTTACTCTATCAAGAACGGTCGAAAAACCCCCTGCTCTCGGTAGGGCTCAGTTTGGTGATCCCCGGAGGCGGCCACTTTTACACGGAGCATTGGGGAGCGGGCTTCTTCTTTCTGGCCACACGAAGCCTATTTACAGGGGTAACCGCTTGGGGACTTTGGCCACAGGTGGTCGAAGATGAAAACGGCGTCATCTATACCCGGATGAATAGCCCGATCGTCGGAGCCGTTGGAGCGGTCGGATTGACCACCATGTTGATTCTGGAGTGTATCGACTCTTACTCAGGGACAGTCGGTTACAACGATATGCTTCGTTTACGTTTAGGAATCGACAAAGTGGATCCAAACCTTATCCCGTCGATGCCTGCGATAACCGTTCCATAAATACAAAAAGTATCAATTCAGCGGCCGCGGTTTCAACCGCGGCCTTTTGCTAAAAAACGGACAGAGGGCAGCTCCCGTTTTCGTCTTTTATGGTAGTATACTACGATAGAGATAAAAAAGGAGTTGAAAAACCTTTGATTTTCCTGGACCACTATCGAACGACCCCTGTTTCAGAAGCGGTTGTCAGTCGGATGATGCCCTTTTTTCGAGAGGCGTATTTTCTTCCCGAATCTTTTACCAGGAGAGGGACAGCGGCTGCGGAGGTCATTGACCAGTCAAATCGGACCCTGTTGGATGCCTTCAATTTAGAAGAAGGAGAGGTGATTTACACATCGGGCGGGACCGCCGCTAACAATATCGTGATATCCGGAATCATGAGAGATTTGGACTTGGCGGAGGCGCATATCGTTTGCGCCATAATCGATCACCCTTCGATCGTCAATGTGTATGAATACTATCGAAAAAAAGGCGCTGCCGTGACCTTCCTCAAAGTAAGCGAAGACGGTTCTATCGATCCCGAGGAATTACGGAAGAGCATACAAACGAAAACCGTTCTCGTCAGCTTCACCCATACCAACCATACGATCGGCGCGGTGCAGCCTTTGGAAGAGTTGTTGCCGATCATTAAGCGACAGAATCCGAAAACCCGGATCCATATCGACGCGACCATGTCTTTGAATGCGATAGCGCTCGATCTCACTCGGCTTCCGATAGATTTTTTAACATTTTCCGGACATAAGATATACGGACCGAAAGGCGTCGGAGCCATCGTTTTCAAAAAAAACGCGCTCCTTAAGCCGAT
>CAZMHO010000240.1:0-2645 GCA_964566085.1 uncultured Thermotogaceae bacterium
ACATACGCCTCATTCTCTTCTCCCCCGATGAGCGTGAAGCCCTCTTCCCGTTCCAGTGGATCGTCCTTCTCCGGTTACGGCTGGCCTGCTCCCTATTGTTCGATAATCCGAGACGGGTTCACAACGATGCTCCTCGAACTGTTACCCGTTCTTCCTAAACCGTGCGAAAGTTGGGTCGAGATTTATGAGTGCTTTACCACAACTAAAGCTCGTAATGATTGCCATTAAAGTGGCGGTGGATTTCTGTTTTCATGTGTATTCCTCCATGCTCAAAAGCTCCTTTAGTTTTTGAGCAAAAGCCTTGTCCTGCTCCGCGGTGCGTTTGGCATTTCCTTTTAATCTCCCGCCGCTCATGCGGATTTTCTTAGCCATCGCGCGCTGTGAAAGTAGAGAAAGAATGTTATTGTCGTTATAAACCATACCGTCTTGGCTTACTGGCACGGCGCCACGTGCAAGACACATAGCGGCAAGACCGTAATCTTGCGTGACGACGATATCACCCCTCTGCGCCATGTTAACGAGAACAAAGTCCACGCTGTCAACTCCTTTTGAAACGGTGATCGTTTCCGCACCGTTCTTCTCGAAAACGTGGGAGGTATCACAGATTATAATACAATCAAAATTCTTCAGTTTCGCCATTTTTACGGCAATATCCACTACTGGACAGCCGTCGGAATCGATTAAAATACGCATAATATTCATTCCTTATCGCTTTTCCGACATTCCGCAGATGTTCTCAAATCAGCTATCCATGAGAAATGCAAAATCGAAAAAAGCTACGTGTTTTATGAGCGGTTATGATCGACCCTAACGAAAAAACGTTAACACAACGCCGGTTTTATCACTCGTGGGCGGCTTTCCCACTCTTGTAATTCGAGTGACCAATACCCTGCCCACGCTTTCATAAGAGCGTGTTCGGGATGGCTTGGGTCGAGCATTATCGCTCGAAAATCGCAATAACCCCCCACCCCGCCAACATCCTCCCGCGGGGTTTGTCCTATCGCTTCAAGCAGGTAGGGCGATTCCTCGTTATGCTCAGTAATCTCACGCACGAATGTAATTTCATGCTCCCAGTTATTGCCCATATCGTAGGCGTAGAGGATACGCTGATAAAGTGGCATGAACTCGGATAGTTTGTGTCCCGTCATAAGGAGGGCATCTTTATCATACTCCAAATCCTCTTCGCTTGCAACAAGCCGCGCGACGGGTTTGCGCGACTTTCCGGTTAACACGGCGAAGTCGTATAAGTGGTAGTTTCGCCATTTAAACGCCCCTTGCAAAACCTTGTGAAGTTGTGAAAAGGTAATGTCTGCCGACACAATGAGCTTCCGCACCGCTTTGTAAATATCCAAATCAAGCGTGACTAAAAGCTCGAAGGCGCGGTAGCGATAGGCTGGTTTACCCGTTGCCTCAGACAGCGCCAAGATCATCTTCCTGCGCGGCACAAAAGAATTTTCAGCGCGTTTTCCCAAATTCACGAACCCATCGCTCACGATATGCCCGAGGGTATCCTCGTACTTTAGTGCACCCTCGCTGTCGTTTACAACGCGCCCTACCACAAACGCCGCATCTAAACCCTGCCGGTTTACCCACGCCGTCAACTTGCGGTCGTGGTTGGCGGTAAATCGGATTTCGCCCGACAGCCGCATATACTCATCCACCAGGTCCGAGTTGACGTTCAGCGCAAGCAACGTGTTACGGATTGCGGCAGTCATCTTGGTGGCTATGTCCTTAAACTGGTTGCGCTTCACGCCAAAGATGGCAACAGTAAATCGCGTGGCGTTGTTCACCATGACCACCATGTCCTCTTTGCTGCGGTCAAAGGTGGTCGTCCAGTTTGCCGTCCAGGAAAATAGTGAGTCGGTTAGCTCACTCGCGGGCGCGGGTTTGATGCCTATTGCATCGGCTAATTTTTTAGTGATTGCGATTTGCATAGGTGGTTACCTCCTTTAGTTATTCTACATCTTGTAGTCTAAGACCCTGTTCTACGATAGCCATAACATCATCGAGTTCATCCCGAACCAGCCACAAAAACCCGGTTTTCCCGCACGATATCGGGATAAGAGCGAAGTTATAATAGATCAAACACTGATAAGGGAGTAGCGTGATTTTGCCAGCGGGTTGCGACCATAAGAAAGGAGTACCTTCTCCAACCACTGTCGAAGAACCTCTACCCGAAAGTGATTCAATCGGTATTCCGGATTCTGACGGGTATAGGGCTTTCCCGTCTCCTGACTGCCATAGATCGCTGTCTCGCTTTTCAGGGTTATGTTTTGCGTACAGGCCTTGAGTAGAAGAAGCAGCAGTTCCTTCAGCGTGTAGACTCGGTTCCTCTTGAACCGGTAGTGCCCTTCTTCCAGTACTTGATCGATGAACCGCGACAACTCTACCTCGAACACAGGGGGAATCGTCCAGGGTGTTCCGTGTTGTGGTTTAAAGCATCTCGCTGTTCCTCGTTTCAGGAGGTAACCCCTCACTTATGAAAAAGATACCATGATTGTAACATAAACATTCTTTTACCGACACTATCTCTGCGGGCCCTTCCTGTCGCGCTTTTCCACTTCCCGTTTTTTCTATTTTTACGACATTAAACTAAAGTTCGGCGCTCCATGACAGGGACAACGTACGAATCTTATGATTCCTGA
>CAZMHO010000241.1:0-2620 GCA_964566085.1 uncultured Thermotogaceae bacterium
ACCGAAAGAGACCTGACAGTCTTCCGCTCATCGGACGGATATCTCGTGATCGCTTGCGACTCCAGCGGAAGCATCGGCGAAAAAGAAACCGATCGCCTCCGCGTCACCCCGTCGGTCAGTGGCCGGTTCGCCTTGCGCGTTTGTCTGAACGAAATCCTGAGCGTGGGCGCGTCTCCGTTATGCGTCGTTTCAGCGGTGTGTAATGAATGGGAACCCACCGGCGCATCGATTTTTCACGGAATCCAAATGGAACTGGATCGGTTCGGTTTTCGGGACTTGCCTATTAACGGGAGTACCGAAGAGAATTTTCCTACCGCGATGACCGCTTTCGGCATCACCGTCATCGGCTCGGCAAAAACCCTGTCCGCTCGGAAGACGCGAAAAGGAGACTTCCTGTATCTATACGGACGCCCGTTCGCCGGGCAGGCAGTTTTGGATCACGAACCCACGCTTTTCGACCCGGCGGCGATACGTCGGCTCTTTCAAACTTGTTCGATCGGAGACCTCCTCCCTTGCGGGTCAAGAGGCATTCGTCACGAGATGGCAGTGCTGTCAAAAGAAACCGGCTTGCAGATACGGTTGGAATATCCGTGCCCACCGGATATAGACGGCTCCGCGGGGCCATCTACCTGCGCTATCTTTACGAGCAGCGACAAGGTGGATCCGTTAACCCTTCCCAACGTGATTCTATTGGGATATGTCGAATAAAGAAAGGAGAGAGGGGAATTGAAGACGACGTTTATCACCGGCGGACAAGCCTCTGGAAAATCGACGAAGGCTTTAGAGATAGCCCTGGCTTATCCCGCTCCGAGAGTGATGATTGCCACCGCACAGGCTTATGATGAGGAAATGAAAGAAAAAATACGACGTCATCAGGAAGAGCGGAGAGAGCGGTTTATCACCCTCGAAGAACCCTTCGACCTTCCAAAGGCGTTTGAACAGGCATTAACGCTGCGCCCAACCGTCGTGGTGATCGATTGCCTGACGATGTGGGTATCCAATCTGCTGCTGGCGGAAAAAACCGAGCGGATATCGGCGCTTACCGACCGCTTCATCGCCGCGCTTGATCAAGCTGCTCCTCCAACCGAATCTCTGCGCGTCATTATGGTTTCTAACGAAGTGGGCTTCGGAGTCATCCCCGCCAACGCTCTTTCACGAGCATACATCGTTCTTTTAGGAAGCGTCAACAAAGCGATTGCAAAGGCTTGCGACCAGGTTCTCCTGATGATCAGCGGCTTGCCTGTGATCATAAAAGGAGGCTTATGATCGTCGGCGCCACCTCTTGGCAAATTCCCGGAACGTACTTGGAAAACGTCCGATTGATCGCGGGTCACGCGGATTTTGTCGAATTGTTGATTTACACCTGGGATGAAGACACCCGGCGTTTATTGGACCTGGAATGGCCGGTGATGCAGGCCGTTTGCCCGCTTTCAATCCATCTACCCACGGATAGTCTTGATCATATCGAGGCAGCGCTGGACTACTTTCGGGAGAAAGAAGTCTACCGGTTGACGATGCATCCCATTCCCCCGTTGGGAGAAACCCTTTCCCTGTATCACCGATACCGAGAGGTCTATCCGGGAAAACTTCTGCTCGAAAACCTCGAGAACGATTATTTTGACCGCATGCTAACAGAAAGCGATCCGAGTCTCCTGTCGTTTACCTTCGACGTCGGACACTTTCTGCTGTTAAAACGGGACGTTCCGACGTTTTTCCAACAGTGGCGGCGTCAGATCCGAGAAGTCCATTTCCATGGCATCGCCGGGAACAAAGACCACGCGCTACCCGATCCGGATGCGATCAGAACCTTTAAAAACTGGATGAAACGCTTTGACTCTGACAACGAGATACCGGTCTGCGTCGAGCTATTCGAATGGGTCCATACCGCCGCCGTTTTGAAGGAGCTGAAAGATGATCGATGACCTGTTGACCGCTTGGACAACCCTTAGCCGGATTCCCGCGCCGCCGATTAAACACGTCAACCTCCAACGGTCGACCCTCTTTTTCCCGGCTGTCGGTTGGGCAATTACGGGGTTGTTGATGGGGCTCGATGGGTGTTTGCGCGGTTTCATGCCCGGTAACTTACGGGCGGGAACGCTGCTAATCGGCTACTACCTTCTCTTTGGATACTTTCATTTCGATGGGTTTCTCGACGTCATCGACGGGTTCTTGGCTTCTCACAAAACGCCGGAACAGCGTTATGCGATCATGAAGGACCCTCATATCGGCGCTTTTGCCCTTCTTTTTGGCGTTTTAATCCTTTTGATCCAGTATCAGGCGACGATCCTCTTTTCGCCAAATTGGTTTCTGTTTCCGATATTCGGAAGAATCTCGTTGCCTTGGATGTTGTCGGTGTCGAAACCGTTTTCGAAAGAAGGCTTGGCGGCCGGTTACTATCCTTATCCGCGACGGTATGCTTTCTTTTCCTCGCTGTTTCTTTTCCCCCTCTGCCTCTACCCTCCGTTTTGGCCCGCCTGCCTGATTGGAATCGCCGTCTCTCTTGGCACCGTTGCCGTTTTGCGCCGGGTATCCCTTCGGCTGATGGGCGGTATCAACGGCGATGTCTTGGGTTGCGTCTGTATTCTATCGGAGGTTGGGTATCTACTGGTCAACAGCCTCC
>CAZMHO010000242.1:0-2599 GCA_964566085.1 uncultured Thermotogaceae bacterium
GATAATGATATCCACAACAAACATATCGAAATCATTATCCGGCAGATGCTCGGGAAGGTGGAGGTCGTGGAACCGGGAGACACTGATTTTCTGGTCGGCGATCTGGTTTCGTACCAACAGGTCAAGAAAACCAATGAAACCATCCTCAAGTCCAACGCGAAAGTGAACGAGAATCGAAAACGTGTATTGGATAAGATCGTGAAAAAGCATGTCTTGGTTTCCCGAGACGGAGAGATGGTCGAATTGGCGCCGGAAGGAGCCGCGATCACAGAAGCCCTCCTGAAAGAACTGGTAAAAGAAGGAATCAAAATGGTCGAGGTCGCCGAAGACGAACAAGGGAAAGAATACCAGATCAACACCAAAGAACCGGTGAAGTATCGAAGAAAACTGTTACGGATAACCAAAGCATCGCTGGAACGTATCGGATGGTTAAGCGCCGCCTCCTTCCAACAAACAGCGCAGGTTTTAACGGAAAACGCTCTGAAGGGCAGTATCGACGAGCTGAAAGGGTTGAAAGAAAACGTAATCATCGGTCAACTCGTGCCGGCCGGAACCGGTATGGATTGGTACTCCGCAATCGATTACGAAGAGACGTACCATTACGAGCAAAAGTCCGTTCCCGGGGCGTAGGTTGGTGTTTTACCGCCGGTTATGATATAATAGGCAGAATTTTTTCGGATAAATCAGAGGTGAGGTTCAATGAAAGAAAAGATCCATCCAGTGATGAATCATGTAACGGCTCAGTGTGCGTGTGGAGCGAAATTTGACATATTAACCACGAGCGAAAACGTGAAGCTGGACGTTTGCAGCCGATGCCATCCATTCTTCCAGGGCAAGGGAGATTCCCTGATCATTGACACAGAGGGAAGAATCGACAAATTCAAAAAACGATTTGGAGACAAGATCGGCGGGGCGGGAACGAAATAATCGGGAGACGTGTCCGAACTGGCTAAGGGGCCGGTCTTGAAAACCGGTGGAGCCATGCTCTGTGTGGGTTCGAATCCCACCGTCTCCGCCAAAAAAGGAGTCTCGAAAAGGATCGTACTTCCTATTTTGGGGGCTCCTTTTTTGTTTCTTCTGATCTTTCCTCAATCGATTTTTCCCATTTTCGCCCTCGCGAAAGATCGCTCTTGCCGCTCGGCGATCGCAACCCTTACCGCACCCGATAGAAGATCCGACAGATAGTGTTCTGATGGAAAACTCAAGAATTGGCTTAATCCCGTCGAATGAGCCGAGCCATCGAAATAAGGATTCTGCGAACCCGCCAAGTGACAGCGGTATGGGTTCGTATTTTCAAAAACTTTTGTCCATTCTTTTAGGAGGTGTCAATTATGAAAATTTGCGTTATCGGTGCCGGAAACGGTGGTCAAGCTTTGGCCGGTTATCTGGCATTAAGAGGCCAGGAGGTTACTCTTTACAACAGGAGCAAGAAGAGAATCGCGCCGTTTATGAAAAGTAAGAATATTCGTTTGGAAGGCGTGATTAACGACATCGCCCACCTTGATATGGTGACAACGAACATGGAAGAAGCCGTGAAGGGAAGAGAACTCATTATGGTTGTTGTTCCCGCCTTCGCTCATCGCAGCGTGGCCGAAAAACTCATTCCTCATCTGGAAGACGGACAGGTCATCCTCCTCAATCCCGGTAGGACCTTCGGAGCCCTGGAATTCAGCATGATGATCTCACATGCGAAAACAACCAAAACAGTAACCGTAGCGGAAGCGCAAACTTTTGTGTTCGCCTCACGGGCAGCGAATCCCGGTGTGGTTCATATTTTCAGAATTAAGAACGCGGTTCCGGTCGCAGCGCTGCCGTCCACGAACAATCCGATCGTCGCGGCCTTGCTGGACAAAGTGATGCCCGAATTTTCGGTGGAGCGAGATGTGCTCTATACGAGTATCAACAACATTGGCGCGGTCTTTCACCCTGCCGCTCTGATATTAAACACCGGGTGGGTGGAATCCACCTCGGGAAAATTCGAGTTCTATCTGGATGGCATTACTCCCTCTGTGGCGAAAGTTCTGGAAGAGATCGATGCGGAACGTTGCCGTTTGGCGGTGGCTTTAGGGGTTGAGCCTTTGACCTCGAAAGCGTGGTTGGACTATGCCTACGACGTTTACGGACCGAATCTGTACGAAGCCATTCATAGCAATACGGGGTATCAAGGGATTATGGCGCCACCGAGCATGCAAAATCGGTATATCTTCGAAGACGTCCCGATGAGTTTGGTTCCATTGGCCTCTATGGCGAAGGAGTTCTCGATTCCGACTCCCACAATCGATTCGATCGTTCAACTGGCTTCCGTGTTAATGGGTATCGATTTTGTAAAAGAAGGCCGCACCGTCGAAAAATTCCACCTTAACGGGAAAACCAAAGAAGAGATCATAGAGATCGTAGAAAAAGGGTTGATCCTCTGATGAAAAACATCCTGTGCGGAGCGATCGGCAGCTGTGTGCATATTGCAGGCTTGTACCGGTTTACGCAACTGGCCCAGAAAGAAGGTTACTTAACCACCTATCTGGGCGGGGCTGTTCCCGTTAACAAAATGATCGACGCAATCGTCGAAGTCCAGCCGGATATCGTCGCGATCAGTTATCGG
>CAZMHO010000243.1:0-813 GCA_964566085.1 uncultured Thermotogaceae bacterium
TTCCCACCCCGCACGGCATTCCCACCCCGCACGGCATGCCCACCCCGCACGGCATTCCCACCCCGCACACCGCTATAGACGGGAAGCCGCGAATACCCGCTTTGAGTGCTGACGGTTCGAGCGGTTCGGCTCGCTATCAATACCGACTGCGGTTTCTTTGCGGAAAAGGGTTGAACTAAAGGGGAGAGATAGACTGGCGTTCTGAGAAGAATTCTTAAATCCCCCCCCCACACATAGAGGTTATCGAATACTTATATTCCGAAAATACCCCCGAAACTGTAACGGTAGCGGCTTGACCCTGACGACCGTTTTTAATCACGTGCATGGCTATCGAGGGGTACTCTTCGTTTTCTTTGCGCTATTTTGAGTTCTTTTCACTCCCTTTTCTCGATTATTCGAAGGTTTGGCGAGGATATCAGTAAGCTTACTTACGGTTAAATATATTACAAATACACAAGCTAATAATAAAACTAAGTATACCGATAATGTAATCGTTCTAAGATTGTTAGCAGCAGCGCCGATTTCGTTTTCTGGGACGATTATTCCGTATATCATTTTGTTATCCGTTAATGCATAGTAAATGGAATTGTTTATTCCATCGATACTCTGGGATTCAATGCTTTCTATTGTCCCGCTTTTCGGGCTTTTAATCTTATCCGCCCAGGTAATTTGTTTCATGTCTTTCATTATCAATCTTGGGTCTAATGTATAGGATAGGATAAGTCCAGAGTCAGAATCGATCATTAGGGTATGGGAGTTCGGAGTTACTTTCGTGTCGTTCAGGAACTTCAGCATATCCTCTAAAGCCCAATC
>CAZMHO010000243.1:823-2595 GCA_964566085.1 uncultured Thermotogaceae bacterium
ACTGTGGATAAACCAAGTATTTTCCCGTTATCGTCACGCATAAAAGCATCCACAGTTATCATTAACACATTTGATCCGGAATCATCTAAATATGGTTCTGTCCAATAAACCGTTTGTTCTCTTTTTACATTCCTATCCCAATTTTTCGGCAACGCCCTCAAATACCAATCTTGGTTTAAGTAATCGTAATCCGGTCGACTAAGATCCCAAGTGAAAACGACTTTATTATTATCCCAATACGCATAAGGACCAAATAATTTCTGACTCGGATCGAAAACTGTCTCGTCAAACCAAATACCTCCCCCTATAGCATCTGGAAATCTCGTAAATGACTCAACCAGAAAATCTTTGATATTTTCGTCAAAGTTTTCTTCGGGATACCGTCTTTTCAAGTTGTAAAAAAGACTCCCCGCGATCGCAAGGTTCTGAGCGCTTTGTTCCATTTTCGACGTGAGCTTGCCGATCTTTTCGATGTTCGCGGCCACTGTACCTTTAATCTCGGACTGTCTTGAGTCGTAATAATTCCGATTGTAGATTCCTTGTACAATCACACTCAGTATCGCTATGAGTATAAACGTCAATACCACCACTGCCGAAATCTTGATTTTGATCGTATTCATTTTTAACTTCAACCCCAACACCTTCCTTAAAGTGCTTACAATATGCCGAAAATGCGACGATTTTTCGATTCATTTCTGCGGCGCGATAAACGGAAACGCGAGCCGGTTACATGTGTATTCTTGCGATACTGTTCAATAAGGGATCAGATGGATAACCGAGCAGGATACGCCGGGTTACACGGTACAATAGGCTCATTATCGACTGCGCAATAACTCAAAGTTGATTAAATATCTCTATCACGCGATTCTTTTCTCTTAGAGGGTCTATTTTATATCCGATGCACGTCATCTGAATGACGGGGTAAGGGGAAAGCCCCCAGTTGCACCAAATCGATTTATCATAACCATTTCGCGTGTACCGTCAGGTTTAATCCGAAATAATGGTGATTACGTGAAAGGCGTTGATAGAAAAGGGCGCAAACTTTCGCCGTCATCTCTCACGAGGGTTGCTTTGGTGCATAGAGATGCCGAAATTACTACCTGAGGATTTCGGGTCGCACAATTAGATCGTCCTTGTTTGCATCCTGCTTACAATGACAAATGGCGTACTAATAGAACCCGTAATATACTTTGTTTCGTTAAGCCTAATCCCGCTATCCGTCACCCGCCTTAAGAATTCCTGATTTTAGCACGCTTAACGGTCGATTGTCAATATTCACTGACACTGGAAAACTCCGCTATATCACCCCATCTCCAGCTTAAAAACAGAAAACAAACAACAAAAAACGGAGACAAGATACGTCTCCGTTCATAATAACAAAACCCCGGGCAAAACCGACTCTCACATGGGGTCTCCCCCATACTACCATAGGCCAGGAGGAGCTTAACGGCCGGGTTCGAGATGGGACCGGGTGGGTCCTCCTCCTGTAATGTCACCCAGGGATAGCTCACTGGAAGCTGTATAGGGCTGACGAGAAGATCACTCGTCTCGAAGTTAAAGATCACAACTTCGGTCGAAAGCGAAGATCACTCGTCTCGAAGTTAAAGATCACAACTTCGGTCGAAAGCGAATAGCACTCGTCAGAAAGCGCAGATCACTCGTCTCGAAGGCGAGAAGCACTCACCCGAAGGCAAGAAGCACTCGTCAGAAAGCGAGAATCACTCGTCTCGAAGTTAATGATCACAACTTCAGGAAAAAGAAGGTCAAGCCCT
>CAZMHO010000244.1:0-934 GCA_964566085.1 uncultured Thermotogaceae bacterium
TAGTTAATGTAACTGGGCTGTCAGCATGTGAATATTCAACACGCTCTTTGGCTGTAGTGTCAATATAGCCAACCCAATCAGCATTAGTAATGCCAACTTTTTGGTACAGTTTGCCATTGGTTTTGTCAATCGCAATTGTACCAACTGGTGCGTCTAGTGCAGCAGTAATAGGCGAACCGTCAGTCTCAATAATTTTAGTTCCAGACTTAAACTCAATTCCGCCAGCGTTAAGCATTTTTGCTTCCGCACCTTTAAATATAAATGGGCTATTCGCCATACAAGTAACTCCTTAAAGTTAATGCCTAAGCTAGCCAAATTATAATTAATTAAACTGGCTAGCCAGTCAGGCAGTTGTCTAAAATTACGTGACTAAACTGTCACGCCGTAAATGGTTAATGCTCTAAAGCCACTAGTTTTGTCAGCACCGTGGGTTGTGGTATGCACTAATTGAATAGTGTCAGCTGCATCTATTGTAACATATGTTGTTACACCGCCAGGTGGAATCCAAACCACTAAGTCAGGGTTTGCTACTGTGGTTATAGTGTATAGTTCACCACTACGATCAAATATTTGTAGGCTAGTAACTTTGAAGTCAGCTGGTAGTGTAATGGTTTCAGTTAAATCCCCAACAATCGGGTCTGTAGTGTAGTTGCGGTAGTTCACTATGGTTCTGCTTACAGTTGGTGACACTAGCACACCGTTGCTGTCTACGGCTAACTCTACTCTAGTGTTTGTTACCGAGTCATAGCCAGTTACAGCTGCAATAGTTGGTATTACCTTACGTGACGGAAGTGTATTAACATACTTTGCGTCAAGTACAAGGTCTGTGGCTATCGCTGGTGTGCCTTGCCCGCCATGGAGTGTTACTGGTAGAACTATATTGTTGGCTGGTGTTACAGTGTCTAACTCAATATCACGTTCAAGTAAGTCAATC
>CAZMHO010000244.1:944-2549 GCA_964566085.1 uncultured Thermotogaceae bacterium
TGTACTTGTAACTGACAAGTCACTTGACTGGTAAGTGTAAACATCTCTCATGTCCAGTCTTGGGCGGTAAATTTCTAAAGTTGCTGACTCACCTGCAGGTACTACTATTTTTAATCTGCCAAGTGGGGCGAGTCTAGGTGTAGTTGCTACTGGTTTGCCCTCAAAAACTCCGTCACCACTAATTGGCTCAAAGTAGTAGTTGGTACTTTCCCAATTCTTCCCTTCAGTCCAACTCTGTTCATAGGTAACTAAAATTGGGTTAGCTACTTCCACTCCTGCAGTACAGTCAGTCACTACAAATCTAAACACAATTGCTAATATTTCTGAACCTTGGACTGCGTTAGTAACGTAGTATGTTCCAGACCCTAACTTTTTTGCGTCAAGTATCTTAATAGTTTGGTACATTATTCCCCTCCACTCCTAAATAAAGTAGTAAACACTACTGCACAATCCGCTGGGACAACTATCTTTAACCTTGCATGTGGTGGGTAAATAGTTGTTGTAGGCATTGCAATGGCTAAAGCCAGTTCAGCTGCTAGCGGCTCTGCTTGTAAAGTACCAAAGTTAGTTGTCGCACCAGCTGCCCACACTAGTTGGTCTGGTGCTACAGCAGTTTCAACTGCAATAGTCACATTAGATAACCCTGCTTTAACACCACGTACAAAAATGTGATAGCCATTTTCTGCACTAAAGCTATCTAAAGTAAAAGGCAAATAGTGTGTGCCTGCTGTTAGCGTAAGTCTACCACCATTCACTGAAGGCGATGGTGTTTCCAGTAAACTTCGTAATCTATAAGTCATTATCTCTCCCCCTATTAGTTAGTGGCTAATTTAATAATTCACCACATTGCTTTTTTTGTATATTCAATTCAAATTCGGACAACTTAGCATATTGTTTAGGTAGTGCTTTTAGCAACTTTGCTTCCAATTGTGCTGGGTCATCTTTTGCTGGACTTCTTTGTTTCTTAGCCATAGATGTTTTATCCAATTGCTTAAGTAAAACCTCTATTGCTTTTAATTGTGTTGCTGCACCTTTCGGGGCTTCGCCAACTTCCGAGTCTTGGTCTGTACCCATTGCTAAGTCTTTTAACTTTTGTAAGTAAAGTGGTTTCTCAAACTCTAGCTTTACTAACTCTGGGTCTTTTATTACCAACCAAAGGTAAGTGCTATCACAGGAAACAATCTCATGAATTCTAGTCAACCTAAAAGGTGCTAACTTTTCATGGTGTAACTCTGGTGCAATCCTTAACTCTAGTATCTCTTCATCTGTCAATTTGTCGTGGACTAACTCCTTAAAAAATGCTAGTTCCATTGTCGGGGTAAACCCTTCCAGAACTGAAACTACTTTTATATTATTTGGAACCATACTCACTTGAGTCATACTCGCTATTACCTCCTACTTCCTATACTAGCACACGACTGCTAAGTACGCTAGCTAGTTTAACCCCATTCGGTTTGTCCATAGCGTGCGAATCAGTAGTCACATATGAATCGGTTGGGTGACAGCAGTAACGGCGGTAACGGCAGTAACGGCGGTAACGGCAGTAACGGCAGTAACGGCAGTCATTAAAGTTAGTTAGCCCCTAAGTCACTATAGTTACTCTAA
>CAZMHO010000245.1:0-1040 GCA_964566085.1 uncultured Thermotogaceae bacterium
TTTAAGGAAGAGGTTAACGGACGGATGTTGATCAAATTTTGCGGAGTCATATCTTTGGACTCTTTGGTCGACATCCGGTCTTTGACGTTCTTTTCCATTTTAGCGAGACCGATGCGGAACTGGTTTTTCAACAGTTCGCCGATTAAACGCAGACGGCGGTTGCCCAGATGGTCGATATCGTCCATGGCGCCGATGCGGTCAAATAAGTTGAGATAATAAGAAATACTGGCGATGATATCGGAGGTTGTGATGTGCAGACGGGTCTCGAAGGAATTATTCCCGATGAGTTTGACGGTTTTGGCTTCCCCATTGGAGAGAATCGTCAAATAGAGGGATTCGACATAACAGTCGCGGACGACTTTTTCGATGAAATCCTCGTTCAAATTTTCTGCCGGGGCTTCCTGTCTGGCTTCCCGGTCGAGATGAATCTGCAGTTCGGCTTCCAGAGCCGGATCGAACACGACGCGGGAGGTGATCAAATGGCGGGAGTTCGCCAGATTATCCAACACAAGATCATCGATGAGTTGTTTTTCCGCAAAGACGATTTCGCCGGTTTTGTCATCGACGATGTCTTTGGCAAACCGGATTTCGACACCCTTGTCCACCAATTGGCGCATCCGGGTGATGATATCAAGTTTTTGATTGATTTTGAAACGACCAACTTCGGCGAGATCGTACCGCTTCTCATCGAAGAGACGCGAAACAAAGAAGGCTCTGGCACCTTCGCTCGTGGCGGTTTCGCCTTGGCGGATCTTGGCATAGACTTCTTTCATCGCTTCTTCGGCGTTCAAAGTCAAATCCTTGTCAAACGTGTTCGCCAACAGGTCGCATTCGCCGAAGAGGTTGAAAATCTGCTCTTTGGTCGAGAATCCGAGGGCTTTGATCATCGTGGACATATAGATTTTTTTGGAACGGTCGATTTTGGCGTAGAGAAGATCTTTCGAGCCGATTTCATATTCGAGCCAAGCGCCCCGAGTCGGGATGACTTGACCGAGATAACGTCTTTGTAAGGTCTTTTTATCGATTTCTTCGCTGAAAAA
>CAZMHO010000245.1:1050-1885 GCA_964566085.1 uncultured Thermotogaceae bacterium
CGGACGGTGACACGGAGCGGACGCGAGTAGGTCATATCTTTCTCTTTACATTCAAGAACGGTGTATTTGGGATCGCCGAATTCATAATCGCCAAAATAAACTTCCAGGTTTTCCGTGAAGTTGGTGATCGGCGAGATATCGGCGAACAGTTCTTTGAGCCCGGTTTCGACGAACCATTCGAAGGAGGACGTTTGCACTTCGATCAAATTTGGGAGTTCGACATTCGATTTGACGCGAGAGTAATTTCTTCTTTCTCTCTTTTTGCCGTATTTTACTGTTTTGTAATCCACAAAATCACCCCAATTGAAAAATTAAGTGAAACGGAACGATTATTGAATATTGACGGAATAGAACTCGAAAATGCAAAAATGCGCATTCTGTCGCATTTAAATATTTTATCACAACAATGTCAAACCGTCAATTAATTTTGGCAACATAGGACATAGTATCCTGATTTCTTCGCCAAAATATCGACCTTGACATAGAGAGAGCGCAAAAAATCGAGCGCCGATTCGGCGCCTTGCTTTTTGTTGATGACGAGGATGAGTTGCCCGTGGGGCTTGAGATATTCCCTGGCGGTTTCAAACATCCCATAGATGACTTTCTTGCCGGTTCTGATCGGCGGATTCGTAAGAATCACGTCAAAGAGCCCTTCGATGTTGGCAAAACCGTCGCTTTGGACGACGGATAGGCTGATGTGATTTTTGGTGGCATTGTCACGCGCAAGTTCGACGGCACGGACGTTGATATCCGTCATGACGACGCGGCATTGAAATTGATCGGCGATGACGATGCCGATCAGGCCGATCATCAGGATGCTGCCCAGCTTGGTGAG
>CAZMHO010000245.1:1895-2545 GCA_964566085.1 uncultured Thermotogaceae bacterium
CTCGATGTGCTCGACCACGATGCCAATCGGTCCATACCCGCATCCCAAGTCGAGCACATCGAGTCCGGGGGACAACTGGAGAGTTTCCAAAAGGGTCCGGGTTCCGAAATCAAGCCCCGTTTTAGAGAAAACGCCACGATCGGTTTCCAACTCGTAAGGTTTGCCTTTGATGATGAAACGGATGGTCTGCCGATTGCTGGCGAGCAGGTCATTGTCCTTGGTATAGTAATGACTGATGATGCCCACCTCCTCCGGAACGACAAAAACCTGAGGCAATCTCAGGTTTCAGTTCCGAGTGGTAACTTACTTGATTTCGACAGTAGCTCCGGCGTCAGTAAGTTTTTTGGCGATTTCTTTGGCTTCGTCTTCTTTGACTTTTTCTTTGATGGCTTTCGGAGCGGCGTCAACGAGGTTCTTCGCTTCGATCAGTCCAAGACCGGTCAATTCACGAACGATTTTGATGACGGCGACTTTGCTTTGTCCGACAGCGGTCAAAATGACGCTGACTTCTTTGGGTCCTTGTTCCTCTTCAGGAGCGGCAGCGACAGCGGCGGGAGCGGCGGAAGCGGCGGACGGGTCAACACCGAATGCGGTTTTCATCGCGTCGATGAACGCTTTGATTTCGATGATGGTCATTTCTTTTAAGGAAG
>CAZMHO010000246.1:0-2513 GCA_964566085.1 uncultured Thermotogaceae bacterium
GAGATGCCGATGTAAGTGAAGAGACTTTCGATAAATACACAAGAGCTCTTAAAGAGTTAATACCACTATCTCAGAAGATATCTGAGGTCGAGAGAGTTGTTATTAAGGAGGTTGAGGAGATTTCAAATGCTCGTGGCGATAAAGCGACTTCAATTTTGGACGGAGGATTTGACGGATTATTTAAATAATTATGAGTATACCTACAAATATTTACCAAACTCAATTAACTGATGAGTTGTTAGCAAGTCTTAAAGATGAAGTTAGAGCTGATCTTTTAGACATGATTAATAATGTTGAGTTTGTGAGAAGATTAATAGATCCGAATAGACCAAGGGCTAAGGATTTACCAAGAGATGATAATGGAAAGATAATTATAGATTTAACCAAACCACACCTCCTTGAAGACATGTCGTTTTTCACTCAGGCAGCTAGACATTTTCAGAAGTTTGGTTGTTATACTAAGTTAATGCCAAATCCAAACCCACAGTCAGAGTACGGTCAATGATTAAAGCGTGAAGTTTTAAGATGTTGAAATGGGATGGTTAGAGAATCTGATGGAGAGTGGATTACTGGAGATATGTACTTCTATTTAAACTATTTTCCAATCATTCAGACTAAGATCAAAAAAGGTACTAAAGTTGGCGAGCGCGTAATCGACTTTCCTGAAGTTTGGGAGGGTGTATACTGGAGGTTTCACTATTGATATCAAGCAAGGTATGGAGGATTGTATGATGGATTCCAGGGTGCTAAACATTGCGTTGAGATAGCAAGTCGTGGAAAGAGCAAGTCGTATTCATTTGGCTCTAAACTGGTTAAAAATTTTACTGTTGGAGAGAATGAAACCGCAAGATATAAGGTTAAATCTTTAATAACAGCATATCAAAAAGAGTATTTGATAAAGGATGGCACTCTAAGCAAATTTATAGATGGTATAACCCACTGTGCCAAATACACCCAATTTCCATCAAGAAAACTAAAGCAGTCAATGTCAGACTTAAATTGAAGGTCTGGATATTTAGATCAAGATACTGGACTCGAGGTTGGAACTTTAAATGAAGTTCTTGGTGTTGCAATTAAAGATGATGTTGAGAAAACTCGCGGAAAGAGGAGTTCGTGAATGGGATTTGAAGAGTTTGGTGCATTTCCAAAATTCCTTGAGTTATGGCAAACATCAATGCCAAATGTCCAAGAGGGTGACATTGCCTTTGGTCAAGCCAGCGCTGTCGGCACTGGAGGTTCTGAGGGGTCCGACTTTAGCGGTGCATTGGAGATGTTAAATTATCCAGATGGATATAATGTTTATTCATTGCCAAACTTCTGAGATAAAGGTGCTCAGGGTAAGAAGAAAACAATATTCTTTTTTCCAGGATATATAAATGCCAAAGGTTATTATAATGAAGATGGGGTAAGTGACGTTATTGGCGCCATGATATCTGAAATTGAATATAGAATTAATCTAAAATATAATTCATCAGATCCACTACAATTAACAAGACGTAAGGCTGAAACAGCATTTACCATTCAGGATGCTATCATGAAACGTGATGGCTCATTATATCCAACAGATAAACTTAACGACGTTATTAATGAGATAAATTTAAATCCAAAATACACAGATGATATGTGGATTGGGAGATTGAAGATATCCAAAGATGGTAATGTTGAGTATAAGATAGACAACGATTTAAAGTATATTACAGAATTTCCACATAAAGACAATAAAATTGAGGGGGCTATTTGTATAAAGCAAATGCCAATTAAGGATAGTTCAGGTAAGGTTCCGTGAGGTAGATATATTGCCGGATCAGATGTTTATGACGATGACTCCTCCGACACACTCTCATTGTTTTCTCTATTTATAATGGACTTATGGACTGATGAGTTGGTGTTCGAATATACTGGAAGACCACAATTTGCTGACGATGCATATGAAAATGCTAGGCTCGCATTGTTAATGTATAATGCGGAGATGAACTATGAAAATAATAAGAAAGGTTTATTTAAGTATTTTTCACAACATAATTGTTTATACTTACTCTCGGACACTCTTGAGTTTCTAAAAGATAAAGAGATTGTAAAGGGTGGTAAGTATGGAAACGTCTCGAAAGGGACTGGAAACTACGGTAAGGTTGGTGGATACGCCAGAAGGGCTATTAGAGATTATTTATTGACATCCAAAGAAGCAATAATTATTAAGGAGGTTGATGGCCAGGTTGTAGAGCAAACAGCCAATATATTTAATTATCAAAAAATATGGTCTAAGGGATTACTTCAAGAATTAGCTATGTGAAATATTGATGGCAACTTTGACCGTCATGACGCATTGGCTATGCTTATGCTTTTAAGAGAGGATAAATTAAGACTACTAGGTGTTACATCCCCAAGAGATGCAGCTGACAATAGGGATAAGAATTATTTAGGTAACGACGAATTCTTTGAAAAAAATTATAAGCGTGGAAAAAAAGACGTTTATGACACTTAAAAATACAGTGGTACTATCAAACTATTACATT